>RPRC01000133.1 GCA_003857395.1 Geobacter sp. | reverse complement strand
TCTGGGGCGCCTGCCCGATTTGTGCGCAAACCACAGCCCGGCATTCTTTCAAAGCCTCTGCCGTAGTAGTGAGAACAGGCTTCCGCAGACCATGATCAGGATCGCCCGAACAGTACTTTTCCACCTTCTTCTCTTCTTTCAGGGTAACGGCGTCACCCTCAACCTCATAAATATAAAAGAGATCCGCATGACCGAAATGCTCGTTGATCTCTTTCCCATCCCGTGAAGCTACGGCAATCAGCATGGTATTCTCCTCCGGTAGAACCTGAGACGCAAGAAATGAGCAAAGGGAAGAAAACAGAACAACCTCACCAAGACAGCGATTTTTCCTCCATCAAGACTCACCTCTTGCGTCTCACGTCTGACCTCTTACGCCTGACCTCGCAGAGACTGCTACAGCTCGATCGGCGCAAACGTGAACGACTTCTTCGAACAGGTTCTGCCGCAAGCCATGCAGCCGATGCAATTGCCGGGATTCTCGACCTTCATGAACATTTTTGCGGAATCATCCTCGTCCACCTCTTCAAAAGTCAGCACATCGTGTGCGCAGACTTTGAAACAGCGGCCGCAGCCGATACAGGTTTCTTTGTCAATGGACATGATAAATTCAGGAGTCCACTCTTTTTTGTCTCTGGTTAGCCCGGTAATGTATGTCATGGTACTATTCCTCCATCTTGTTTTTGTTATTGGGTCAGGAAAGCCCCTGCCCGATCTTGTTTCGAAACTGCCCGTCCTCTCTGCGACCTTAATCCTCCATAAACGAAGGAATGCTGTCCTTGTTCATAGCCTTTCTCATCCACGGAGGAGGGTTCACCCGCAGAACTTCCTGCAGTTTTTCGACTATTTCCGTGACGCTTGTCTCTTTACCCGTTTTCATGGGGTGAACCTTATGGGCAACGACCTTGGCTGCTGCCGGTCCGCCAATCTGCAGAGTATAGACGATGGCACAATCGCCCAACACGGCAACTCTTGAAGCAATTTTGTCCTCTTCATCGTCACCCGTTTGCACAACCGGAACCGTTTCCAGAAAACGGGCCTCGTCCGGCCCGATCTCCCAGACGCAAAAGCTGTTGGCCATGCCGAAGTGCTGATCAATCATTTCTCCGGTTGAACTGGTAAATGCTACTTTCATAATTAACCCCTTTGTCATCCACAGATTTCACAGATTTTCGTCATAAGATAAGGTCGGCAATACGGCGTCAGCAGCCTATAACCGGCTTCCTGATTTTTTACTCAATCTGTGTAATCTGTGGATATCCCGTTTTAATTGTGCGCCAACTTCTGCGCCTCCCTGGCATTTTCCTGAAAGATATTGGCCGTCTCAAAAAGAAGATTCATGGTTCCCTTGTAGCCGACCCTCAGCTTCTGATGGGCACCAAGGCGGTCGAAAACCGGCAGACCGGCTCGCAGATGGGGAATGCCGCCCATTTTTGCCGCCGCCTGGCGACCATTGCTGTTGGCAACCAGCAGATTGCTCTCGGCAATCACGCCTTCCAGATCCTCAAGATCGCCGACGTAGACGTTCTCAGCGGGCAGGGCATCCAGCCCACGCACCCTGGTGGCTGAGAGGGCGGACTGGATACTGCATCCCATGCCGGCCAGAAAATTCACCATCACCTTGAGCAGGTCTCCCTCCAGGGCAAGGGTAATCTTCTTGGTGCCGAACTGGTAATGGGAGTCCACCATAGCGTCCATGAGCCGGCTTCGCTGACGACGGAACTTCTCGGGAATCATGCGTCCGGAGATTGCCGCCAATGCCTCCATGAACTGATCTACTTCGGCAAAGCCGGTACTGGAGGTGAATCCGTAGGCCGGAGTACCGAACCGCTCGGTAAGCTTTTGAGCAGACTTGGCCAGCGAATCACCGATGTACAACGTCGCGGCACTCCGACCAGCCTGCCTGATCCGATCGACCGGTATCCCGCCGACGGAAAGTGCGGAAACAGTGGCATCCACATGGCCGTCCAAGGCACAGGAGATATCCGGTATGACCACCGGGTCGAGTCCAAAGGCCTCGCAGGTCTCCTTCACCTCCTCCACGTCCGCCGGGCTAAGAAACGCACCGGGCAGGATGGTCACCTGGTTCGCAATAACCTCGCCGGCCTCCGGCAGGGTGGCGCAGATTGCCTCGACCGCGGCGGCATAGCCTTCCTGGAGCGAACCGCAGTAATCCGGAGTGGCAGCATGAATGACCGGGACGTCAGCCAGCGCAGGGTTCTCTTCCCGGAACTGGAAGATTGCACTCCTCACGTCATCGCCCATGGTTTCGGTCAACCCGGAGGTCATCACACCGACCACGTCGGGATTGAATTTTTCGATAACTTTTTTCAGACCTTTTTTCAGATTTTCCCAGCCACCGAAAATAGCGGTGTCCTCGCTCATACTGGTACAGTTGAGAGCAATGGGCTCCTTGAAATGCCGGGACAGCTGCAGGCGAATGAAGGTGGAGCAGCCCTGGGCACCATGGAGGAGACCGAGCATCTGGTCGATCCCCAGAAAAGCCAGTGTCGCTCCCAGAGCAGGGGAGTTCTTCTGCGGATTGACCGTAGCGTTCTTGGTCGGCATTATGACCCGAGATTCCTTCATGTTTTCAGCGAGATACCTCTCTGCATGCCCCTTGGCAAAAGATACGTCGGCATTAAGCTCCTCCGGGCTCTTTTCCCAAGGTGCTTTCTTATTCAGGACCGGCCAGATGGGATTATTCACCGTCAGGTCCAGCTGCTTGGCAAAGGTTACCATGCCTTCATATCCGGCATAGGGATGGGTACGGCCATGGTTTATATCAAGAAATGGTGTTTTGGTCTTCAGGGCCAGAAACTTGGTCTTACCGCCGGCCACGATCAGATCGGGCAGCTTCTCGTACATGACCTGCAGAAGCCCGGAACTGCTGGTGTCCTCAATGATCTGGGCATCCTTGTGCATCAGGGCCTTCATGCGATAGAAATCTTCAAGGGTGGAATTCTGGGTTCCGGCAGCCAGGATCTCAACGCCGAGTTCGCTCAGGGCATTGACCATCGACCAGGTCTTGACGCCACCAGTAAAGAGCACCGAACTCTTTCCTTCCAGCCGGGCCCGGTACGGGGCGAGCTTTTCACGGCACTTCTCTTCTTCCTCGGCAATAAGCCTTTCCACCCGCTCCTGCATAACCCTTTTTTCCAACCCGTTCACGGCATTGTCCAGCTCCCGGGCAATATCGCGCAAGGCCTTGGCAGTGTCGGTCATACCGTAGAACGACTCCTCAATGTACGGCATGCCATATTTTTTCTGCATCTTTTTCGCCAGGTTCGTAAGGCTTTTCGAGCAGATGATCACATTCAGCTTGGCCCGATGAGCATAGCGAAGGTCCTCGAACCGGGCATCGCCGCTGAAGCAGGAAAGAACACGAATACCGAGCCTGTCGAACAGGGGCAGCATCCCCCACAGGTCACCGGCGATATTGTATTCGCCAATCAGATTGATGTCATAGTCGGTGACAAATTCCGGCTCGGCAGTTCCAATTACGTATTTGAACATTACCTCTCCGGCCAAACGGTTACCGATGTTCTTGTCACCGATGAAGCCAGGAGCATTTACCGGGATAACAGGCATCGCCACCTTGTCCTGAGCCGCCGTGCAGACCGCCTCAATATCGTCGCCAGTCATGGCGGTGACGCAGGTGGCATAAACGAAAATTGCCTTTGCCTCCGGATAGCATTCCGCCAACTCGCGAATCGCCTTGTAGAGCTTCTTCTCCCCGCCGAACACCACATCGTTTTCCAGGATCTCGGTGGTGAAGCCGCGACGGTACAGCTGGGACCCGGAAGAACGGGCACCCCTGTTGTCCCATGAGTTTCCGGCACAGGCGATGGGCCCGTGCACCAGGTGGATTACGTCGGTGATCGGCATCAAGACAACCCGGGCGCCGTCATAGGCACAACTCTTTTCAGCACCTTCGCCGGGCTCCGCCTTCTTGCAGAATTTGGGAGCGCCCTTGTCGTGGGTTTCGCATTCGGTTACATCGTAATAATCGGGCTTTGCCATAATTTTCTCCCAATTGATCGTATTCTTGGTTGCGATTCAGGCAGCTATCGTCTGGAATCGAAAACGGCAAAGGCGCCACGACCCTCAAGGGGAACGGTTGGCGCCTTTGCCAAAAATTGCTGTTGATAACTTTCTTTGTGCAATCCTACTTAGCATTTGGCGTGCCAAAGTAATGCACTTTGATATTTCAGCTAGTTAGCTAGACACGAAGCACTTCCCTGATATTTCCGCACAGCTGAATGCCTTTTTTTTAGTCAGACATTTTCTTTCTTACGCAGACCCTTGTGGCTGGAAACCGGTCCATTCCGCACGTCCCGTGGTCACTGAAGAAAGGCAAAGACCGGCCTTGGTCGCCTGCTGAAACTTCACATCCAAAAAGTTCTATGATAGTGTCGCCTTCTAAAAATATCATCACATCGGCGGTCAATTATAATCACGGACAAAATTCACTGGTTGACTCTATTGTTTTGAGATTATAAGAAGAAACAGCCTGCAGACGGAGAGATTCCCTGGTTTCGGATCGGCAAAGGCGCGTTACACCCTGTCGCTCTTTCATTAAGCAAGAGATTCCCCCCGTGAAATCATACCCATGAAGTACGACACTCTGTGCAGTATTTTCTAAAGCATTGGCTCATTACTACCGAAACAACATAGAGGAGATTTTACGATGAAGGAACAGAACCTGCCTTCGGGGCATCACGAACATGCAGCGACCATAGACTGGAGTGTTCTCGAAACGCTCCGAAGCTTACGCCGTCAAGGTGGCCCTGACCCTGGGACAAAGCTGATAAACATCTTCATAAACTCCTCCCCGGCCCTGTTGGACTCGATGCGAACGGCCATCATGGCAGCAGCCCCGGAGGCCCTTGCCAATGCCGCCCACTCCATGAAATCGGGCAGTTTAAACATGGGCGCATTGGGACTTGGTGAACTCTGCGCAAAACTTGAAAAAATCGGCCGCGGCGGCACAACCGACGGCGCAGAAGACCTGCTTGAAAAAACACAACGAGAGTACCTTGCCGTCGTGGCAGCCTTCAAAAGGACGCTGTCCGAAAGCTGATGGCGAACTCGCTTTACTCTGTACCCGCAGCACACAGAAACCAGCTAAGGTGAACGAAAGGATTACCATGCACAATCACCGTAGAAAAGGGCGTCCCATAGGGAGCAACAGACCTGTGGAGACACCCGGCCTGATTCGAATCACCCTGATGCTTGTCGGGTTATTCACCGTAAGCAGCCTGTCGCTTTCAGCGGCACAAGCCGGCGAACATGCGTTGCTCGCCCCCCCAACTTTGGCGAAAACAGCGCCGCAATTCACCAAACTGACTCTCAAGGACTGTATCGACCTGGCGCTCCGAAACAACCACGCACAGGCCGCCTCTCGCTACAGCATCGAAATTGCCGCGGCACAGCACCGTCAGGCCCTCTCGGCCTACTGGCCGCAGGTGGGCATCAAGGCCACCTACTCGATCCTGGATGAAGACCCGAACTTCATTTTTCCCGGCAGAGACATATCATTGCCGCCGGGCATGTCGATTCCGGTAACCATCCCAGGCGGAATAACGATTCCGCTCACTAGCCTCCCCGTTCCCGAACAGAACGTCAAGCTGATGGACCGCCAGAACTTCGTTGCCTCCCTAAACGCCACGCTGCCACTCTATACCGGCGGCAAGATCAGCTCGATTGTTCGGCAGGCTGATCAGGGGCTCCGCGCGGCAAAAGAGGAATCACGCAGGACCGATCTGCAGGTCACCTACGACACCACCCGCTACTATTACGGGGCGGTCCTCGGCAAGGAGCTTCTCACGATCGGCAGAGATACCCTCGCCCGCATGGAAGTCACTCTGGAACTGACCGAAAACCTTTACACAAAGGGTTCCGGAAGGGTAAAAAAGACCGACTATCTCCGTAACAAGACGATGGTCGAATGGTTGCGCTCGGCCGTCTCGTCCCTGGAGGCGAACGAGAAGTTAGCCAAGGCGGCCCTTACCAATTCCATGGCCATTCCCTGGGACACGCCAATCGAAGTGGCGGCCGAAAACCTCCCCTTCACGCCAGTCAGAAGAGACCTGCATGACCTGGTAAGCGAATCCTATCGGTTCAACCCTGACTGGGCGAGAATGGAAGCCGGCTTGACAGCTGCCGAGGCGAAGATCTGCGAAGCCAGAAGCGGACATCTGCCGAAAGTCGGCCTGTTCGGCAATCTGAACAGAATCGAGAATTCCTATGACAAGGGTATCGTTACCCCGGAAAACAGGAACTCCTGGTCGATCGGCATCGGTCTGGAAATCCCGCTCTTTGACGGCCTGCGCACCACGAATGAGGTACGTGAGGCAAAAGCACGCCTTGCGAAACTCAAAGAGCAGCAGCTACTGCTCCGGGAGGGTCTTGCCCTCCAGGTAAAACACCTCTTCATCCAACTCATGAAAGCGCAGGACCAGCAGACCTCCACCGAGTCCGCCGCGATTTCTGCAGAAGAAAACAGGTCACTGAACGAGCGAGCCTATCAGGAAGAGCTGGTGGAGACGAAAGATGTGATTGAAGCACAGCTGATGGAATCACTGATGAAGGCTCAACACCTGAAGACTCTCTACGACCACCTGGAAGCGCAGGCAAACCTGGACTTTGTCGTCGGCAACGAGGTAGCAGCGCTCATCAAAAGTACTCACTGACAAATCTCAGGACAGAACAGGAAAAGGATAGAATAGAAACCGTGTCTTTACTGAAACGCATCATTGTGACATGCAGCGCCTTTCTCCTGTGCCTCGTGTCGGCCCTGACCGCACATGTCTCCGGGGCCGGACCCGCGACCTTTCATGTCAACATCGGCTTCTCCAGCAAGGCATTCGTGAATGTACCGAGGGAAGATATCAGGGTTGCCGTCCGCATCCTTTCGCAAAAGCTGGCTAGAAAGACTGTCGGTTCGGCCGACTCCCGCATCTATAACTCCTTGGCGGAAATCGAGCAGGGGTTGCTGGCAAAAAAGCTCGATGCCGTGGCCCTGACGCCCGAAGACTTTCTTGCGATGGTCTCCCGAGTGCCTCTCGAGCCGGTAATGGTGACAGCGACAGATAAAGGCCATGAGGTGGAACTGCTGTTGCTGACAAGGAAGGACAGCGGCATCAGCACGGTTCGCGGACTGAAAGATCGAACTATTGCAGTTCCGGCAAGAATCGTCCAATACGGCAACATGTACTTTACCTGGCTGGAAACCCTGCTCATGCGGGAAGGCGCTTACAACAAGGAAGCATTTTTCTCCTTGGTCAAAGAAACGAAAAACCCTTCCCTGTCCTTGATGCAAGTCTTTTTCCATCAGGCCGACGCCTGTGTTGTAACGAGTCAGATCTTCGAGCTGACCTCGGAATTGAACCCGCAGATCAGTAAAGAATTGAAGATTATAGCGCGAGTCGACAAATTGGCCGGGGGTATCATCGTGATTCGTCCCGATCTTCAGGCCGACCTCAAACAGAAACTGATTCAAGCGCTGCGGACCATCCATGAAGACCAGGAGGGACGACAGCTGTTCCTGCTCTTCCAGCTGAGCGAACTTATCCCCTATCGTCCAGAATACCTGCGGGCAACTGAGGCATTTTTTACCGAGCATCGCACTCTCAAACGCGGCATCAGCCGCAAGCATTAAAACCGCACGGGATAGTTAGGGCAAAGATAGATTCACAAAAACGGCAAATTGTGCATCTCAGAAGGGAATGACCTGAAAGCTTGACTGCCAGAGGGTCGGCAACAAAAGGAATCGTGATGAGAATTTTCAACGGGGGGAACATGGTCTCAACTGCGGTAATGGCATCTTTGATCACGGTTATAAGCATTTTACCCGTCCAGAGAGCAAATGCGGGAGAAGATTTCCACCTCAGCCTGGGCTACACGGGCAACGCGTACCAGGATACGACCAATCAGGACATCAAAGCCGCTGTCAGTATCTTGATTCAAAAAGTCGCGTGGAAATATTTCGGCAAAAGCGAGGCCAAATACTACGACTCCGTTTCCGAGATGGCCTCGGCACTGAAAAGCGGCAAGGTCCGAGTTCTGTGCGGGCCGCCCGAAGATTTCATGGAAATGAGGAAGCACGTCCCCGTGGATCCGATCCTGATTTCTGCATCCAGCAGCGGCCACGAAACGGAACTCCTGCTCTTGGTGAGAAAAGACAGCGACATCCGCTCATTGGCAGACCTGAAACGCAAAACGCTGGTGATGCCATACCGGAACCCAATCAACAGCATGTTTCACATATGGATTGAGACTCTGCTGATGCGCGATGGACACAAGAGCATAGAGACGTATTTTTCCGTAGTGAAGAATACCCGGACGACCTCTCGCGGAATCATGCCCGTTTTCTTTCGCCAAGCGGATGCCTGTGTCGTGACCCGCCATATTTTCGACCTGGCTGCGGAGATGAACCCGCAAATCGGCAGAGAACTGGTGCCGATTGCCAAAATGAGCAAGCTGTCTCAAGGCATCATTTCCGTCGACCGCAGGTTGCCCGACGAGGTCAGGGACAAAATCAGACAGGCGTTTCTGACACTTCATGATTCCCCAGATGGCAAACAGCTCCTCTTGCTTTTTCAGGTAAACAAGCTTATTCCTTTTCGGCCGGAGTACCTCACCGCAACAGAAGCGCTTTTTGCAGAGCATCAGCGTCTCAAGACCAGGTTTGACCAACGCGCAAGGAACTCAAGGAACTAATCATGGCCCTTGCCAAATCAGAGAATATACAGACTTCAGACAGGTTTCATCTTGCACCCTGCCCCCCATTTTTGAAATTGCTTGCCCTTGCCCTGACAATGGCCATCGCCCTGCTCGGGCTTGCGCAGGTCACTTTCGCCGACCAGTCTGACTCTTTCCCGAAGATTTTGAAGGTGGGATTCTCGGCCGGGGTGTTTCCCGATGTTGATCAGCGCGATGTGCAGGTGGCCATGCAGCTCTGGACCAAAGAACTGGCCCGCGGTATGGGGATCAAGGCTGATCCGCAAACAGTTATTTACAACAGGACGGAGGACCTGCTTGCCGCGGTAAAAAAAGGCGAGCTGATTGTTGTCAGCCTACCGGCGCTGGAGTTTCTTAAAATCCGCAGAACAGCGCCCCTGTCACCAGCCCTTGTGTCTCTCAGCAATACCGGTAAAATGCGGCAATTCATCCTGGTCACCCACCGCGACAGCGGATTTACTTCACTGCGCGACCTGCGGAACAGATCCATACTTATCGCCGCCAGAAGGAAGTACTCGGCCGGCCAAATCTGGCTTGATGTGCTTTTACTTCAGGATGGAAAGAAAAATCCTGCAACGTTTTTCGGACAGATGAAAGAGTCGGCCTCTGCCTCTCAAGCAATCATGAGCGTTTTTTTCAAGAAGACCGATGCAGCTATCGTCACCCGCGGAACACTGGAAACCAGCGCGGCCATGAACCCCCAGCTTGGCAGGCAGTTGATGGTAATCGCCGAATCGCGCAGTTTCCTCGGAGATATTACCTGCATACCAGACAATGTGAGCGAACGCTTGAAACGCTCGATTGAAAATGCAGCCATGCATCTCCATGAAAACACCGTCGGCAAACAAATGTTTACCCTGTTCCAGATGGACCGGGCCATCCTGTTCCAGCCATCATATCTCGAGGGATTGGAAGAACTGCTGAAGGAACGTGATCGGTTGTTGGCAAAAAAGGTAAATAAAGGATGAAGGATATGACCAGCAAAAAATCCTCGGGCGCTTTTTACGGCAGACATGTTGGGTGCTGCCGAGCTCTTATACCATTGCTGCTGTTCATGCAGCTCGCCGTAACCCCGCGAGCAGCCGGTGGCGCTGAAATGCTCCATACCTCCGTAGCATTTTCCAAAAGCACCTTCCTTGATGTGAGCAAAGACCGGGCCCAGTCCATAGCAGCACTCTGGACCAATATCGTTGCCGATAAATGGGGCGGGACCTCAAGCACGCGCATTTGCAGCACTCTTGCAGAAATCGAAACAGACATCAGATCAAAAAAGATCGACCTGGTGGTTCTTCTCTCCGCTGAATATCTGGAACTCCGGGAAAAGGTACCCCTGGAACCGCTGTTTATTCCGACTAGAGGCAAAGATCTCTACGACCGGCTGGTGCTAGTCGTCAGAAAAGACAGCGGCTCACATTCTCTGACAGACCTGAAAGGCAAGACACTCCTCCAGCAGACAGATCTCAGTACTGACCGCCGCAGTCTGTGGCTCGACACGCTGCTCATACGCCAGGGCGTGCGAAATTCGACGCATTTCTTTGCAAGCACACGTACTATGACAAAACCGTCCACCTGCATATTTACGGTCTTTTTTCGAAAAGCTGACGCCTGTATCGTAACACACCGCAGTCTGCGGGTCATGGCCGAACTCAATCCTCAACTGTCGAGGGATCTGCTGGTCCTGGAGGAATCTCCGCCATGGCCCAGCAGTATCATTGCCGTGAGAAAGGGGCTCCCGGTTCAGCACCGGGAAACCATCCAAGAAGTCCTTGGCACCCTTGAGCAGAGTCCCCAGGGGAAACAGCTCCTTACCCTGTTCCGGATGGACAGTCTGGTCTCGTTTCGACCCGAATATCTCACGCAGATGGAAAAGCTTTTCAGGGAAAACAGACGCCTTAAACTCCAGCGACAATACGGTTACCATGAATAAGAACAAACAGCTTGTCTCCCGTACGATAAAAGTCCCTGTTAAGGCAGTTCCGCTTTGCAGATCCCGGTCAGCAGAAAAACGGGAGGCCTTGAAAAATTTCAATCAGAATATGTTCCTCGGTGTGGCACTTCAATTGCTGAAATAGCTCGAATCAAGTTGATTCTCTGTTCGGTTTTTTTCAATGCTGCTCAGGCTGTATCTTGACACAATAACTTCGTTGCACGAAGAGTATTCAAATCTGGCTCGAAAACCACGAAAGAGGAGATGAAATGCGGTCAGAGACTCCTATGGAAATTACAAAGAAAAATAAGCAAAACCGCTTTCTGAGATTATTGAAACCTCATCGAATTGTTATCCGGGTCGCAATGATTTCGTCGACCCTCATTATCATCAGCCTCGGGCTTTTCGTCCTCGCAACAATTCCTTTCCAGAGAACGGCAATTCTCGATGCAATGGAATCGGAGGCGAAAAGCACCGTCACCTCCATCGACCAGGTCACGGCAAGTGCCATTATTACCGAAGACTTCGGCACGGTTGTCGAGCATTGTCTGCGTGTCGTACAGGAAAGTCCGTCGATTGTTTATGTGGTGGTCACCCGCAATGACGGGTTTTCCCTGATTATAACGAAACAAGGCTGGGAGCAAAAAAATCTGAAGGGAGAATGGATACCTCCAGGAGCGCGAATAGCAGGCAATCAGTTTCTCAACACTGAAATATCGAAGGAAGAAGTGTACCATTATTCACACCCATTCCAGTACTCTGGCATCGATTGGGGGTGGATCCACATTGGTCTGTCCCTGAAAAAATTTAATTCCGACATCAGCGACATGTACCTCCGTACGTCTCTTATGGCTCTTCTCAGTCTCACCGTCGGAATTTTTGTCGCTTTTTTCTTTGCCCGAAAACTGACAAAGCCCATCTCTTCCCTCGCACGCACCACTGAACAGGTCGCCCACGGTGACCTGGCAGCGCGTGCTGACATCCGAACCGGTGACGAACTGGAGCATCTCGGCCACTCCTTCAACTCCATGACTTCGGCATTACAAAATTCCCAACGAGATATCATTGCCTCCCGAGAGTATACGGAAAACATCATCAAATCGATGAATGACACCTTGATTGTTATTTCGCCCGAGGGCATCATCGAACAGGTAAACAGGGCAACTCTGGTACTTCTTGGCTATGGGGAAAAAGAACTGATTGGCGCTCCCATTTACCAGATCCTCCAGTACAGCGATCCCCTGAAGGAGAGTGGGGAAAACATCGGCAACCTCGCCAGAATCATCTCGAAAGGCTATGTCAGCAATATTGAAACAACCTACCAGGCTAAAAACGGAGACCTGATACCGGTAATTTTCTCCGCTTCCGTCATGCACGGTTCGAGAAGCACCGTCCAGGGGATTGTCTGCGTAGCCTTGGACATTACCGAACGCAAGCATACCGAGGAGGCATTGCACCTTGCGAAAAACGCTGCAGAGACGGCAAATCTTGCTAAATCGCAGTTTCTGGCCAACATGAGCCATGAAATCCGTACGCCCATGAATGGCGTTCTCGGGATGCTGGACCTGCTGATCGACTCGAAAATGGAAGAGTCGCAGCTACGCCTCGCCCGCATGGCCCATAGCTCAGCGGAAAAGCTCCTGGAAGTTATCAACGACATCCTTGATTTTTCCAAGATCGAGGCGGGACGACTGGAACTGCTGCCATCGGATTTCAGCCTTCGGGAATTGGTGAATGATGTCAGGGAACTCTTCCTGGTCAAGGCCCAGAAAAAAGGACTCCTGCTTTCGATCTTCCTGGACGGCGAGGTCCCGGACACACTGCATGGCGATACGCTTCGCCTTCGCCAGGTACTGATCAATCTCCTCGGTAACGCCCTGAAATTTACCGACGCGGGAGAGGTTTCCCTCCAGGTGAATCTTGAAGAGGATTCCGGGAAGGACCTGGCCCTTCGCTTCACTGTTCGAGACACCGGACAGGGCATTGACACAACCACCCTTCCCCACATCTTCGATGCCTTCTCCCAGGCCGATGCATCCATGGCACGCCGCCATGAGGGAACCGGGCTGGGACTGGCCATTTCAAAGCAACTAATTGAAATGCTGGGTGGGTCGATCGGGGTGGAAACCAGCCTGGGAAAAGGCTCACTTTTCTGGTTCACGGTTCGCCTTCCTCGAAGTCTTTCCCCTCTGCGGCAAAACGATGCCCTTGAAGCTCGAAATACAGTGCCTGAAAACGTGCCGAACAGCCGCAAACTCTGTGTCCTGCTTGCGGAAGACAATCTCGTAAACCAGGAAGTAGGCAAACTGATTCTGGAAAGTCTGAATTGCCTGGTTGATGTGGTTGATGACGGAGCTCTCGCAGTTGAATCGGTTTTCAGTAACAGTTACGACCTCGTGTTCATGGACTGCCAGATGCCGGAGGTCGACGGGTATGAAGCCGCGAGTATGATCCGGCAGCGGGAATCCCTTGCTGGGAAGAATGGTCAGCGGATACCCATCGTCGCATTAACTGCCCATGCCTTGGAAGGTGACCGGGAACTCTGCCTTGCGGCTGGAATGGACGATTACCTTTCGAAACCCTTCAATGCAGCCCAGATCGCCACTATCCTCCACAGGTGGACGCACGACCTGACCAGGAGCCTGCCGGGGTAAGTGTCTCACGAGAGACAAGGGCTGAGGAGAGGACGGCTCTCATTTTCTTGACAAAGTCCCGCGTCCTGTGGCACAAGAAAAGCCTGTGATTATGCGACAGTATCATGCGAAGGAACAATCAATACCCAACAGGAGGCTCCACAGTGAAAAGCGTAAAGGGAACGAAGACGGAACAGAACCTGCTGAAATCTTTTGCCGGCGAAAGCCAGGCCCGCAACCGCTACAGCTACTTCGCCTCCGTAGCACGCAAGGAAGGATATGTTCAGATAGCGGATATTTTCGATGAAACCGCCGCACAGGAAAAGGAACATGCAAAGAGGTTTTTCAAGTTCCTCGAAGGAGGAGACCTCGAAGTTACCGCCTGTTTTCCGGCAGGTAAACTCGGCACAACAGCAGAGAACCTGCTGGCGGCAGCCACGGGCGAACATGAAGAGCATACCCAGCTGTATCCCGAATTTGCGGCAGTCGCGGAAAAGGAAGGTTTCCTTGAAATAGCCGCTGCCTGGAATGCCATTTCCGTTGCTGAAAAACAACACGAAAAACGGTACCGCGATCTACTTGCCAATCTGGAAAACAACCGAGTTTTCCAGCGTGATTCCGAAGTCGTGTGGCGTTGCCGCAATTGCGGGTACCTGCATACGGCCCTGGCTGCGCCGCAACTCTGCCCTGCCTGTATCCATCCCTTGGCGCACTTCGAACTGCTTGCAGAGAACTGGTAGCTGTTCTCATTGCATACCTGAAGGTACGACCTGGCAAAAATTCAAAAGGGGCACATCCAAACGGGACGTGCCCCTTTTCTTATCAGACCGCGCCGCTGTCGGGGGCGCGAGAAGGAAGGCTTACGATGAATCAAGATAGCGATGATTTTACCTATATACGTTACCTGACCCAAGAGGACGAGCAACAAATTCGTCATATCCCCTTTCTAAATATTGACTCAATGCTGATCCCTTCACCCTTTATCAAGGACAAGACGATAGATATTGACTACCAGCACAGCTACATCTGGGAAGAAGAGGGAGAATACCTCGGTTATCTGCTGGTCTATTCTAACCCGGACAAGACGAAGTTCCATATCTACAAACAGGTTACAAGCCCCTTCGGCAGGGGAAAGGGCATCGGTTCGGGCTTCATGGAGAAGCTTGCATCGGATGTGGCTGCCGATTCTCAGATCTACCTCTATGTCTGGGAAAAGCTCAGCAGCTCCATTGAATTTTTCATGAGCAAGGGATTCACCTACGAAGAAACCATCGTGTACCGCAAGATGACGTTCCAGCTGATGTCAGCCACTGCGGAAACGATCCTCGGAAAGATTGCCCAGGAGAAGACCAAAGATTATTCTTCGGCCGAAGAACTCGGGAAAGTGCGGCACGATGCAAAGAAGGGTCTGAAAATTCTTTTTGACATGGTCTCCATGTTGTCTGTCGACAACTGCAACAAGGTTATTGAGGACATTAACCGGGAAACAACAGCCCTTCTCAATACTCTCAACAAGTATGAAGACCAGATCACGACGCACCATGAGGTTCACATAAAAGAACTGATCACCGATCGGGTCATCCCATTCATCGAGGTTGCCAAGGTCCCCTGTGAGATACGGTTGATTATCGGCTCAAAGATTCCCTCCGTCGTTGGAAATTATGTCAACTTCAGCAGAGCGTTAATCAATATTATCTCGAACTCGCTTGACGCCATCAGGGAGGCGGGGAGAAAAGGCATCATTGAGATCAGCCTGAAAGAGACTGATGATTCCGTAATCCTCACGTTACAGGATAACGGTGTTGGCATCGAACAGGAGAGGCTGGCAATCGGATCGGATGCACTGCCTGTCTTTGTCGGCAAGACGACCAAGAAGAGCAGAACAGGGGAAGGGATCGGTACCCGACAGGTATTTTCTACTTTCGGGCCAACAAATCTTTCTATTGAGAGCACCGTAGGTGAAGGTACCCGATGGACAGTGCAACTGAAAAAATGCAATCAGAGGGAAACCATCCTTTTGTCGGACCTGAAATCCCGCTACGTCATGTTCATCAAATCCAGCGAAACAATCGGCATCAACGAGGCAAGCAACCGAACCAATGTCGCGGCTTTCATCTGGCAGTTACGGCAGATGGAGATATTCAGCTATGATCTCATCTACTACTTCAGCCGTTACAACAATGTCCGAGATATCTTCCGGAACATTCTCCTCTACCGCTACGGCGGAAAGGATTTCCAGTATCTGAAGACGGAACTGAATAAATGCAGGATCGACAACGAGGTGATACGATCATGGCTCTTGGGCACCATCAAACGTCTTAAAAGGAACGAAGACTTCCTGCAGGCTAATTTCTCTTTTGACGAATACAAAGGGATTCTCTTCAAAAGTTACGGTCAGGCCATGGATCGAACAATAATTTTCACCATCGACCCGGAATCAGGGAGGTTCTTCGCAACCGACAGAAAACTTGCCGAACATATGGATTTTGTCCCCTATCTTCACCAGAACCGAGATCTTCTCCTCCGGGGTGAATTCGTAGGCGATGTCAGGAACATAGCCAGTCCCATCCATCTTGGTGTCTGGTCTGTTTCCTCTCTGGATGATCTATACGGCAAGCTGAAAAGTATCCGGCAAGGTGCCCGGCAACTCCTGCAAATGGGCCTGAAAACCGATAAGCATCTGACTTTCTATACTTCTACCTACAACGTATGTTCCTATGAAGTCGACAACCACAAAACAACCACGCTCGGGGAGATGGCAAACGTAAAAGATGAAGAACTGGACCAGTTCATCATATCGTCGGAGGATGAGCTCCATGGGATGGTCTTCACGGATTGAGGGAAGCGACGCTCTGTGGCACAGGTCGGAGTACTAGCGTCAAAAACGGAATGGTTATTGACCTGCCAGGAAAGCTTTGATACATTCAGCGAACAAATCCCTGGTATGAATCGCAGAAAAAACAAACCAATGGAGCCGTTATCCATAAGCGACCACAATTCCCATGAATAGATCTAAGCAACTACCCGATAATTCCGACTCCCGGAATTCTTCCGCAGGCCAAACCGATGGAAAGCCTCATCGTATTCTGCTTGCTGAAGACAACGACGTAAACCGGGTGCTCGCGCAGAACATCCTGGAATTTCTAGGTTTTGCAGTGCATGCGGTAGAAAATGGAGATTTGGCCTTAACGGTTGCACTCCAGCAGACCTTTGATCTGATTCTAATGGACTGCCAGATGCCGTTTGTGGACGGCTTTGAAGCGACCCGGCGTATCCGAAATGAGGAAACGTCAGCGGGCCTGACCAAGACGGCCATTGTGGCACTTTCCGGGCACCCGATTTCAGAAGGTCGGAGAGATTGCCTTGCGGCCGGGATGGACGATTACCTGCAAAAGCCGTTCACCATTGAGGAGCTTCGCGACATGATAACCAAGTGGCTCCCGTCTCCAGGAATGTAAAACCGCTGCAGAAAAATGTCTCAGCTGGAGGCTCCGGCCTTCCCGGCAAAAAATGTAAAGGGACGCTCCCCCTAGATGGGAGCGTCCCTTTACATTTTCACAACTGCTGCTGAACTGGTTCTGCTATCTCATCATCTCAAAATTCCTGTCATCGCAGGTATCATCGGTAATATCGATAAACTTGTTGCAGATAGTTGTCACCATGTTGATGACACCCTGGTAGCCGACCAGCGGCGAGCGGTGCAGGTTGACTCGGTCAAAGATCGGGAAGCCGAAGCGGAACAGCGGGATCTTGGCATCCCGGGTGATGAACTTGGCGTGGGTATCGCCGATGACCGCGTCGACCGGATCGGTCATGACCAGGCTGCGCAGGTGCCAGAGATCCTTGTTAATATAGATCTTGCCGTCCTTGCCGTAGGGAGAGGTATCGAGCAATGCCTGAATCTCCTTCTCCAACTTCTTGCTCCCTCTGCTGCAGAGGATGTGGTACGGCCTGGCGCCCATTTCCAGAAGGAAGGATACATAGCCCAGCAGATAATCCGGGTCGCCGTAAATGGCGAACTTCTTGTTGTGGATGTACTGGTGGGAATCGGTCATGGCATCCACTGCGCGGCCCCTCTCATCTTTGATGGATTTGGGGACCTCCTTGCCGAACAGACTCGCCAATTTCATGACAAAGTCATCGGTCTTCTCAATACCGAACGGGGTGGGCATGGAAACATGCTTGCCCGAATAGTTGTCCTTGATCCAGCTGAAGGTCTTAGGGGTGGCAAAGGGACCAAGGGTCATGGTTGCCTTGCCGTTGATGGAATCAGCAGCCTCGTCAAGTTTCGTCCCACCCGGGTAAACCCGGTAGGTGCCATCTAATGGAGAATCGAATACATCGGAAATGTCGGCCAGCATGGTGTAGGGAATGCCGAATGCTTCCAGGATCCGCTTGTACTCACGGTAGTTGCCGGTGTTGCAATCAAAACCGGGGATCAGGTTGAGCTTGCCGGTGCAACGGCCTTCAACTTGTTTCCCTTCGGTCAGGTACTGGAGAATCGAGAGCAGCATGGCATCATAGCCGTGGATGTGAGTGCCATTGAAGCTTGGAGTATTAGCAAAGGGAAGCGGGAAGTCCTTGGGTACAAATCCCTTGTTTTTTGCATTCTTGATGAAGGCGGTAAGGTCGTCACCGATGATCTCCGGCATGCAGGAGGTGAAGATCGCCATCATTTTCGGCTTGTACAATGCATAGGCATTTTCCAGCGCCTCATGCAAGTTGTTCTGACCACCGAACACGGCACCGTCCTCAGTCATGGCATCGGAAACCGCAGGGGCCGGCTCCCGGAAGTGCCGATTGAGAGTCGAGCGGTAGTACGAAGCACACCCCTGGGAACCGTGCACAAAGGGTAGGCAGCCTTCAAAGGAATGCCCCACCAGCTCGGCACCAAGCGGCTGACAGGTATGTGCAGGGTTGATGACCAAGGCCTGGCGAGCAAAGTTTTTTTCCTTGTACTCCTCGGTATTTATCCACTCGGCAACCCGCTTTTCATCTTCTTCAGTTATCTCAGTAACATATTTAACGGCAGTATCTGCGCTCATAATTCTCTCCTTGTACGGCCGGGGACCAATCCGTCCCACGGTCCGGATGAACTACGTAGGGGCGATCCTTGCGATCGCCCAGACATCATCAGTACGGGCTCTTCACAAACTTCCAGGTCGGGCTGTTGATCGCCATATCCACGTCGCGGGCAAAGACCGGGAAGCCCATGATTGCATGGTACGGACCGGAATAATCCCAGCTGTGCATTTGGCGGAACGGCACGCCCATCTTCTGGAAAAGATATTTTTCCTTGATTCCGCTGCCGACCAGGTCGGGACGAAGCGTATGGACAAATTGCTCCAGCTCGTATTCGGAAACATCGTCATAGATAACCGTTGCTTCCGGCATCTCGGTGCTGGTGCGCTCGTAGTCGTCACCGTGGGCAAATTCGTAACCGGAACCAACCACGACCATTCCCAGGTCCTCGTAGGCATTAACCGTATGGCGGGGACGAAGACCGCCGACGTACAGCATGACTTTCTTTCCTTCCAGGCGGGGACGGTACTCGTCGATAACAGCCTGCATCATCGGATCATACTTAGCGATAACCTTCTCAACATTTGCCTTGATGGTATCGTCGAACTGCTCGCCGATCTTCCGGAGACTTTCCTTGATCTTGGTCGGACCGAAGAAGTTGAACTCCAGCCAGGGGATACCGTATTTCTCTTCCATAACCTTGCACATGTAGTTCATGGAACGGTAGCAGTGAATCAGATTCAGTTTCACCTTGTGGGTAGCCGCGATGTGCTCCAACTGGCCATCGCCGGTCCAGGTAGCCTTAACGTTAAGGCCGATTTCCTCAAGCAGAGGCTTCACCGCCCAGACGTCACCGCCGATGTTGTAGTCGCCAATCAGGGCGATGTCGTAGGGAGTCTCGGGCTCACTAAACTCGCGGGTACCGATGATGTAGTCACGAATGGTATCATTGGAGATATGATGCCCCAGAGACTGGGAAACGCCACGGAAACCTTCGCAGTTACAGGGGATGATCGGGATATCCAACTCGACCGCGGACTGCTTTGCCACCGAGTTGATATCGTCGCCGATAAGCCCTACCGGGCACTCGGAAAGGACCGATATCCCCTTGGCCAGCGGGAACAACTCCTTTGCTTCGCCCAGAAGCTGCTTCAACTTCTTGTCGCCACCGTAGACAATGTCCTTTTCCTGAAAATCGGAGGTGAACTGCATGGCGAAGTTACTGACACCACAGATGCCAGTCATCAGGTTACGCCGGGTTCCCCATGAATACCAGCCGCAGCCGACCGGGCCGTGGGATACATGAACCATGTCGCGGATCGGACCCCAGACCACCCCCTTGGCACCGGCGTAGGCACAACCACGTGCGCTCATGACACCCGGCACCGTCTTGCGGTTGGACTTGACGCAGGCGGAACCGGCATTCGGATCATTGGGCGCCAGATGCGGCGCCCTCTTTTTCTTTGACTTCTCGGGATAGACCTCCAAAGCCTTATCGATCATTTCCTGCGTCGATTCTTTCGTAATTCCGTCTATTTTTTTCGCGGTACCTGACATTAATAACTCCTTTAGCGTAAGGGCCGAAGGCTGCAGGAATAGAAAATATCACTCTCCTTGTGCCTTTCGCCGCTCTTTTGTTGGGAAAAAGGGTACAAAAAGGGCGCGGACTTATTGTCGAAAATTTTCAAGAACCGCGCCCATGCTTTCTGGAAACCTTATGTTACTTGGCTGCTGCTTCGGCAACACCGACAATCGACTCGTCTTCAGCCTCCATGATACCGAACTCCATCAGCAATTCTTCGAGTTCATCCATGGTGAGTGGCTTCGGCACCACAAGCATCTTGTTTTCAGCAATTTTTCTGGCCAGTTCACGGTACTCCTGTGCCTGTGGGTGCTCCGGAGAGTATTCGATAACGGTCATCCGGCGCATCTCAGCCCTCTGAACCTGGTTATCACGGGGGACAAAGTGGATCATCTGGGTACCGAGTTTCGCTGCAAGGGCCGAAACAAGTTCGAACTCCTTGTCAGTCTTCCTGGCGTTGCATATCAACCCGGCCAAGCGAACCTTACCGGAAGAAGCATATTTCAAAATACCTTTGGCGATGTTGTTGGCAGCATACATGGCCATCATCTCACCGGAGCAGACGATATAAATTTCTTCCGCCTTACCTTCCCGGATCGGCATGGCAAACCCACCGCAGACAACATCACCAAGTACGTCGTAAAACACAAAGTCCAGGTCAGGTGTATAGGCACCGTTCTCCTCAAGAAAGTTAATAGCGGTAATAACACCTCGGCCGGCACAGCCAACGCCAGGCTCAGGACCACCGGACTCAACGCACTTGATATCGCCGTATCCTACCTTGAGAACATCATCAAGCTCCAGGTCCTCAACGGTCCCCAGCTCCCTGACCAGATCCATAACCGTTGACTGTGCTTTTGCATGGAGGATCAAGCGGGTTGAATCCGCTTTAGGATCACAACCGACAATCATTACCTTCTTGCCGAGCGCGGCCAGGCCTGCCACCGTATTCTGGGTTGTGGTTGACTTGCCGATTCCGCCTTTGCCGTAAATTGCGATCTGTCTCATTGTGTTTCTCCTTTCGTCCACTCATCCGTGGAACGTCTGTAAATTTTCGGGGCAACAAAAAAGGCGCCCCATTTTC
>RPRC01000132.1 GCA_003857395.1 Geobacter sp. | reverse complement strand
TGATTGAGGTCGATCTCTCCGCCGGGAAACGGAAGAAGTCCTTGGAGGCTCTCACGGTGGTGCGCGTTGGCAGCTGTGGCGGACTTCAGCATGAGACGGATCTGGGGACCCTGATTGTTACCGATTATGGCGTCGGACTGGACAGTACCGGTCTGTTTTATGATACCGCACCGCCTGATGAGGAGTGCCGGCGCCTGGAACGGCGTGTGCGAACTGCTGTTGATGAAGGTGTTGTAGCAGATGCACGTTTTGTCGGGCGCTTTTTCCCCTATGCTGTCAGGGCCGATTCCCGAGTGAGGGTTGCTCTGGAAAGGGAGGCACTTCATCTTGGCGTGCCCTGTAAACGTGGGATCACGGTGACGAGTTCCGGATTTTTTGTTGAACAGGGACGGGCCATTGTGCACATTAATGCAACCGTTTCTGATCTGGTTGAAAGACTTGCCTCCGTCGATACCGGGTTAGCTGGTTTAAAAATCGAGAATATGGAAATGGAGACCAGTATTTTATTGCACACTCTCGGTGCAATCGGTTATCGCTCCGGTTCAATTTGTGCGGTTATCAATAATAGGAGCGAAGGTTCTTTTCGTACCGATTACCTTGATTCCATGCGGGATGCAGCAAGAATCGTACTGAGAGCGTTTAGCGCTTTGCAGCCTTCGCAGTCTTGAATTTCATCATTATTAGGGGAGTTCGTTCGTGACAGAGGAAAACCTGATACGGATCCGCGCCTGGTTTGCGGAGTACTGCAGCTCATTTTATTCTGACAATGAGGATGATCAGCGTCATTTTATCTTAAAGGAAGAACATACCCATAATGTCTGCGCCAATATTATCAGAGTAGCATCAGACGAAGGTCTGAAGGATGATCGTTTGCTTTTGGCAGAAGCCACGGCTATATTGCATGATGTGGGAAGGTTTGAGCAGTACCACCAGTTCCGGACTTTTCGGGACAGTGTGTCAGTGGATCATGCCGCGCTCGGTGCCGAGATAATTCGGGAAATTGACCTGCTGGCAGATCTGTTCCCTCATGAGCGGGATGTGGTCAATTGTGTGGTAGAGAGTCATAACGTCTTTCTCATTCCAAAGGAGATACAGGGAGATCAGCTTTTTTTCCTCAAACTCCTTCGCGATGCCGACAAGCTGGATATCTGGCGGGTATTCATCGAAAATTATGAACTGCCTGTTGAAAAAAGGTCGGAGGTTGTGGAACTCGGCTTTCCCAATCTGCCAGAATGTTCGCCCGATGTGCTGGAAAAGGTTGCCAGGAGGGAACTCGTTCCCCTCTCTTCCGCCCTAACGTTGAGCGATTTCAAGCTGCTCCAGCTTGCCTGGGTGTATGACCTAACTTTTACCGAGTCTTTTCGAGTCATTGCAGAAAGGGACATTGTTAGACGGATTGCGGCAACACTCCCAGATGGGGGTGGGGTGCAAGAGGCCGTGGAAACTATCTTGACCTTCGTAGCTGAAAGGATCGCTGAGGATATCTGCTCTGTCCCGCTTTGACGGACTTCTGTCCGTATAGTACTGCGGCTGATTCAGCAATCTTCCAAGCTGTGGGGTCTTTTCCCTTGAGGTGACGGTGGACTCATGGAATAGTGTAAACGGCGGTTCCGGCGGGATCCATTCTTTTGTAAAATACGGGTAAAGTAACTTTACTATATCGCGCACACCGAGCGTTGCTGCGGGTTTTTTATTTTTAAGGGAGCTTAATCTCTTGACAGGCGAATTGTTAGAGAGTAGTAAAAATAACTAATGTGATACTGTGGTTTTCTGAGGTGCCGGGTTTGGATTTCGGCAACATCATCGTGGGGAACTGAGCATGAAACGGTTTGATTTCAAACTTAAAGAGTCCTTCCTTGCAATCGACAAAGAACTTATCATTGTCTTTCTGCTCGTTGTTATTACCGCAATCATATTCTTTTTTGTGTCTAATCAGCGTGCCTTCCTCAATTTCTTTTACCTGCCTGTGCTCCTCGGGGCCTATTTTTACGGCCGTCGCTATGCAACGCTGGCGGCTCTATTCTCCATGATTCTCATTTGTACCGTGGCCTATGTATATCCTGCAACATTTGGTTTCGCGGGAAACCACAGCCTGGATCGTTGGCTTGATATCGGGACCTGGGGAGGATTCCTTCTTATAACCGGTTACTTCATGGGTCTCTTGTACGAGAAAAAGGAAGAGGCCAGAAAAGACATTCGCAGGACATATCATGGTGTCATCGAGATGTTGTCCCTCTTAATCGATTCCGTTGACCAACATACCCATAGCCATTCCTACCGGGTCTCCGTGCTTGCAGAGAAAATTGCCCAGAGAATGGGCTGCAGCGAGGAAGAGAGGGAGAATATCCGCATTGCAGCCTTGCTGCACGATCTCGGAAAGATTGGTGTCAGTCGCGAGGTGCTAACCAAGGTTGGATCGTTAACTGCTGCTGACCGAGAACATCTCAAGGCGCATACGCAGAAGGCAGTCAGTCTGTTGAAACCCTTGGGTGGCAGAGTGACGGAACTCCTTCCCTTGATCCTTGGTCACCATGAAAAATATGACGGCAACGGCTACCACTCTCTTGTGGGTGAAGATATCCCTTTAGGTGCACGAATTATTGCCGTCGCTGATGTCTATGATGCCCTGACCTCCGATCGCCCATACCGGAAGGCGCTGCCACCCTTCTTTGCGAAAAATGAAATACTCACGAATGCCGGTACTCACTTTGACCCGCGGGTGGTGAAGGCTTTTGAGGCAATTTTCCCGACCTTTGACCAGGAAAGTATGGTTCTCCCGAGGATGCAGCATGGTTGACAATTGATGAACCTCGTTTTTTCGGGAGAGTGCAGAAAATTGTATTGACAAATTTGTTGATTGCAGTTTATATGGACACATTCCTCACTTCTTAGTCAATTTATATCCCTATCGATATCATTCCAAATCCAAAGACCACGAACCCTCAACAACCAGACGAGAATGGGCTGGTTTTATTTCTATTTGCAGGTATTCCATCGTTAAATCGTGAAACCAGGCATGAGTCCGCTGCCCAGATGCTTTATCGGCCTTCCTCCTTATGTGAGTAACGGATATCTGTCCTGTAGAGAGTCATACTAAGTACCCCTCCATGAAGAACATGCTCCTTTTCAGAATTTACAGAGTTTTTCACTGATGTTGCTCCCTTTTCAACTATTTTTGATGTTTGGAAGGTGTCGCCCTGATGTGATTGTGCAGTGAAGTCGCTGGACGGCTTTTCGTCGGTGGCTGATCTTGCCGAATGATTCGGTTCGGCGTTAATTTTATGGTAATGTTTGCTTGCCGGCAGGAGAAGAAATGAATTTACAAGAACTGAAAAGTAAAAAAATTAATGATTTAACGGCTATTGCCAAAGGTCTGAATATCGAAGGTGCTTCGAGTCTTCGCAAGCAGGACCTTATTTTCTCCATCCTGAATGCCCAGACGGAAAAAAACGGCATGATATTTGGCGAGGGGGTTCTTGAGACCCTTCCGGACGGATTCGGTTTCCTTCGGGCTCCCGACTATAACTATCTGCCGGGTCCAGATGATATCTATGTGTCTCCAAGTCAGATACGCCGCTTCAATCTTCAGACGGGCGATACGGTTTCCGGCCAGATACGTCCTCCGAAAGAGGGGGAACGCTATTTTGCCCTGCTGAAAGTTGAGACGGTGAATTTCGAGCCGCTTGAAGCTGTTCGCGACAAAATACTCTTTGATAACCTGACCCCGCTGTACCCACTGGAAAGGTTGAAGCTGGAAACGACCCCGGACAACCTGTCGACACGAGTAATGGATCTGATAGCCCCAATCGGCAAGGGACAGCGTGGTCTGATAGTGGCTCCTCCCCGGACCGGCAAGACGATGCTAATCCAGAATATCGCCAATTCCATTGCAGTAAATCATCCCGAGGTTTACCTGATTGTACTCCTCATTGATGAGCGGCCGGAAGAGGTGACCGACATGCAGCGTTCCGTGAATGGCGAGGTTATTTCCTCGACATTTGACGAGCCGGCCTCACGTCATATCCAGGTTGCCGAGATGGTTATCGAAAAAGCGAAGCGACTCGTTGAGCATAAACGTGACGTTGTAATTCTGCTTGATTCCATCACCCGTCTGGCCAGGGCCTACAACACCGTCATCCCCCCTTCGGGCAAGGTCCTTTCCGGCGGTGTCGACTCCAACGCTCTCCACAAGCCGAAACGATTTTTCGGTGCGGCGCGTAATATCGAAGAGGGGGGCTCGCTCACCATTATTGCAACCGCCCTTGTTGACACGGGAAGCAAGATGGATGAGGTAATCTTCGAAGAGTTCAAGGGGACGGGCAACATGGAGCTTCACCTGGACCGCAAACTGGTGGAGAAAAGGGTTTTTCCTGCCATCGATATGAATAAGTCCGGTACGAGGAAGGAAGAGCTGCTCATCGACAAGGCCGCCCTTAACCGGATTTGGATCCTGCGCAAGGTTCTTCATCCCATGAATGTGGTCGACAGCATGGAGTTTCTTCTCAGCAAGCTCGTTGAGGCAAAGACCAATCAAGGTTTTCTCGACTCCATGAATAGGTGAAAAAACTCTTGATAAAAAAAAACGAAGGTGCTAACTTTCTAAACTTCTGATGGAGCTATGGAAGTTACATTCAGCGATAGAAATACGCATCCAAGAAACGATTGAAGTGTTATCGAATGTGAGACGCAGCAGTCTGCTTTACGCAAGGAGGAAGTAATGAAAGAGGGCATTCACCCAAAATATTCTGAGGTAACGGTCAAGTGCATGTGCGGCAATTCGTTTCTGACCCGTTCCACCAAGTCCGAGATCACGACGGAAATCTGCTCGGCTTGTCATCCGTTCTTTACCGGTAAGCAGAAGCTTATCGATACTGCCGGGCGTGTCGAGAGGTTCAAGAAAAGATACGGCATGTAACAGGGCCTCGGCCTGTGGATGCAAGGAGAGGGGATTTTGTCCATGGCGAAATCCCCTTATCTGTTTCCTCATTTTGCCGCCCGACCGGGCTTTTTCTGAAAGGTTCTCATGCTGGTTACTCTTGTCCAACATACACCTGATCCGGAACAGGCTGTCGCACTTGCTGCGAGGCTCTGTTATTCTCCTGTCTCCATCGGTGATCTGCGGGAGCGTATTTCCGGAACTGATATTCGGGTCTTTCTGGAAAAGATTCTTTCTCTCGGACACCACTCGGTTTTGGAGCATGCTTCCTTTACCTTTGGCATTGAAGGGATTTCCCGGGTTACTACTCACCAGCTTGTGCGTCATCGAATAGCCTCATTTTCTCAGCAGTCCCAGCGCTATGTCTCCCATAAAGAAAAATTTGGCGTTGTTGTTCCACCGAGTATTGCGGCAGACGAGGAAATGTCCGGGAGATTTTCGGAGCTGATAGGCGAGGTTCATCGTCTTTACGGAGAGATGATTGAAAATGGTATCCCCGCGGAAGACGCCCGCTACGTCTTGCCGAATGCTGCCGAGACCAAGATTCTGGTCACCATGAATGCACGGGAACTGTTCCATTTTTTCCGGCTTCGCTGCTGCGAACGTGCCCAGTGGGAAATCCGGGCGATGGCGGTGGAGATGTTGAAGCTGGTAAAGGAGGTTGCACCGGTAATTTTCGAAAAGGCGGGACCGTCCTGCCTTGATGGTCCATGTCCGGAGGCTGCGTTAACCTGCGGCAAGGTACAACAGGTCAAGGCATTTTTTGAGAATCTTCGTTGAACGTTGTTCCCCTGGTAAGAAGTGATGGAAAGGTGTGCAAGGCATGGGTAAGATAAATATCGGAGGGCAGGCAGTAATCGAGGGTGTCCTCATGAGGGCCCCACGCTCCATGGCCATAGCCGTGCGACGTCCTGATGGAGAGATAATCGTGAAGCGGGATACGGTTATTCCCCTTTCGGAAAGATTCCCCCTTGTCAAGCTGCCTTTGGTGCGAGGGGCAGTGGCACTTTTTACCTCTCTCGTCATCGGCATGAAAGCCCTCAGTTTTTCCGCGAACGAGGCGATCTCGGAAGGTGAGGAAAAGGCGGAAATGAGTCCTTTTGCTATGGGAGGAACTATTGCTGTCGCCCTCCTGTTTGGAATCCTGCTTTTTTTCATTCTTCCCCTCTTTTTGACGAAACTCCTGGTTCCCTACATTGGTGGTTCCAATATTGTTTTCAACCTGGTGGACGGTTTTATCCGAGTAGTAGTGTTTCTCCTCTACGTCTATTCCATTTCCCGGATGAGTGATATCCAGCGGGTCTTCCAGTATCATGGTGCGGAGCATAAATCGATCTTTGCCTTTGAGGCAGGGATTGCTTTGACGGTGGAAAATGTGAAGCGATTCAGCCGGCTTCACCCCCGCTGCGGAACGAGCTTTCTCCTGATAGTCATGCTGGTGAGTATTGTGGTTTTTTCCCTGATTCCCAAGTTGTGGCCTTTTTATCTAAAAGCAGGGTCAAGGATTGTGCTGCTTCCGGTCATTGCGGGGCTTTCGTATGAACTCCTGAAATTGAGTGCCAAGCATGAAAAATCGCGCCTGGTACGTATGCTTATAGCACCGGGACTTGCCCTGCAGAGATTGACAACGCGCGAACCGGACGACAGTCAGTTAGAGGTGGCGATCCGCTCTTTGGAAGAGGCCCTTGACGAGAACAGTGGTTATAAAGACGATAGATTAGTGGTATAAGGGTACGATGTATGCTTGACAAAATTGAAGAACTGGAACGACGCTACAATGAGCTTGAATCACTACTTTCGGATCCTGCCATCTTTGGGAACCAGAGTGAGTTCCGGAAGCTCAATAAGGAGCATTCCGAGCTTTCCGCGCTCGTTGCTGTCTATCGTGAGTACAAGAAATTGCTTGCCGAAATGGACGACAACCGGGAACTTCTGGCTGAGTCTGACCTTGAGATTCGCGAGATGGCCCAAGCGGAACTGGAAGGTCTGGAAGTTCGCAGGAGGGAACTCGAAGAGGAGATCAAGCTTCTCCTGCTGCCCAAGGACCCTAACGACGACAGGAGTGTCGTGCTTGAGATCCGTGCCGGTACCGGTGGCGATGAAGCTGCGCTCTTTGCCGGGGATCTTTTCCGGATGTACAATCGATTTGCCGAGACAAACCGCTGGAAGGTGGAGATCATTTCATCTTCCGAGTCGGCTGTCGGCGGATTCAAGGAAGTCGTTGCCCTGGTGGAGGGGCAGGGGGTCTATGCCAAGCTCAAGTATGAGTCAGGTGCTCACCGGGTGCAGCGGGTTCCCGATACCGAGACTCAGGGGCGGATTCATACCAGTGCCTGCACGGTAGCTGTGCTCCCTGAGGCTGAAGACATCGACATAGATATCAATCCGACTGACCTCAAGATTGACGTGTATCGCTCTTCCGGCGCCGGTGGCCAGCACGTGAACACCACTGATTCTGCGGTCCGCATAACTCATCTTCCCACCGGTATCGTAGTTGCCTGCCAGGAGGAACGGAGTCAGATAAAGAATCGCGCCAAGGCCATGAAGGTTTTGAAATCCAGGATGTACGATGTCATGGTGAGTGAACAGAATGCGAAGATGGCCGCCGACCGAAAGCTGCAGGTCGGCAGCGGCGATCGCAGCGAAAGGATCCGTACCTACAATTTTCCTCAGGGCCGCATGACCGATCATCGTATCGGACTAACCCTCTATCGTCTCGATGCCATTATGGCGGGAGATATAGCGGAGATTGCCGATGCCCTTCGCGCTCATTACCAGATGGAGGCCCTCAAGGCGCAGAGCGAAGCAGCGTAATGGCGGTCACAGGGGTTTATCTATGGACATGTTCAAGGTAACAAACCTACCGGTCAGAAGACTGCTTCAGCGACAACGGAAGTTGCTGTTTGGTAATCCGGCCCTTCCTGCCCTGGATCAACTGCCGGACTTTTTATGACCGAAACCTGGACGATTCTTAAGGTTCTCACCTGGACGCGGGACTATCTTGCTGAGAAGGGTGTTGAGAATTCCCGCCTTGAGGCGGAATGGCTGCTCTGCGAAACTCTCGGCATGGACCGGGTTGGTCTGTATGTTAATTTTGACAAACCTTTGTCCGATTCGGAACTCGCGGCATGCAGAGCTTTTGTGGGACGGCGGGCACGTCGTGAACCTCTGCAATACATTCTGGGCAGCCAGGACTTTTACGGCCTCGATTTCGAAGTCACCCCTGGGGTGCTGATTCCTCGACACGATACGGAAACGCTGGTGCAGGAAGCCGTTAACCGCTGCCCTGCCGGAGCGAATATCCTCGATATCGGCGTCGGCAGCGGTTGTATTGCCGTTGCGCTGGCTAAGTCCTGTCCTGATGCCCATGTCTATGGGGTTGATCTTTCTCCAAAAGCTCTGGAGCTTGCGCAACGCAATGCGGATCGCCATGGCGTGAACGTGACGCTCCTGCAAGGCTCCCTCTTTGAGCCGTTCGAAGGCCGAAAATTTGATCTGATAGTTTCGAATCCACCCTATATCCCGACGGCTGAAATTGCCGGGCTTCAACCGGAGGTGCGCGATTACGAGCCCCGGGAAGCTTTGGATGGAGGCCTGGACGGACTGGATTTTTATCGGAGCATTATCCCTGCCTCCCCCGCCTGTTTGGTGAAAGACGGCTGGCTGTTGCTGGAAGTCGGCATCGGTGAGGCGCCGGATGTTATGAAAATCTTCGAGGCGAGCGGGTTTTTCCATGAGCTTTTTACCGCCAGCGATCCGGGCACAATAGAGCGTGTGGTCGGCGGGAGAAAAAAGTAAGTTGCCGGTCTGTAACCGGTATCCGTTATTTTATTCAATGCTGCTGCAGTGTAACGCAGCCTGACTGAACAGAGGGGAATTTCCTTGGACAAGCTGATCATCAAGGGGGGAAAGAAACTGACAGGAGACGTCTCTGTCAGTGGCTCAAAAAATGCTGCCCTTCCCATTTTCATTTCCACCATCCTGGCTCCCGGGAGCCACGAAATACGCAACGTACCTTTTCTTCGGGACATAAATACCACCATCAAGGTTCTTGAGAACCTCGGCGCTGAGATTCAGGGAAACGGGAATATTGTCCGGATAGATACCTCCCGTCTCAGCGGACATGAGGCCACCTATGATCTTGTCAAAACCATGCGTGCTTCCGTTCTCGTCCTCGGACCTCTCCTGGCCCGGTTCGGTAGGGCACGGGTGTCCTTGCCGGGGGGGTGTGCCATCGGAGCCCGTCCGATCAACCTTCACCTCAAGGGACTCGAGGCGCTGGGGGCTGAGATAACCCTTGAACATGGTTATGTGGAGGCTCGGGCGAAGAGACTCAAGGGAGCCCGGATCAACTTTGATATCTCCACGGTAGGTGGGACGGAGCAGCTCCTCATGGCTGCCGTTACCGCCAAGGGTGAGACTGTCCTGGAAAATGCCGCCCGCGAGCCGGAAATTGTTGATCTGGCAGAGATACTGACAAAAATGGGCGCAAAGATAGAAGGTGCCGGAACGGACACCATCCACATTTCCGGCGTCACTGAGCTGCACGCGGTTACCCATTCCGTCATGCCCGACCGGATCGAGGCGGGAACATTCATGGCTGCGGCCGCCATCACCGGTGGCGATGTCCGGATTCACAACATGCGCCTCGATCACCTGGATGCCTTTGTCTTCAAGCTCCAGGATGCCGGGGTGGAGATCACCCACAAGGATACTGTCGTACGGGTGAAGGGGCCGAGAAAGATCAAGAGCATTAATATCAAAACCCGACCCTATCCCGGTTTCCCGACCGATATGCAGGCGCAGTTCATGGCTCTGATGACAATTGCCGACGGGGCGAGCGTCATTAGTGAAAATATCTTTGAAAACAGGTTCATGCATGTCTCCGAGTTGTTCCGTTTCGGTGCCGATATCGTTGTTGAAGGCAATACTGCTACCGTTAAAGGAGTGAAAAAACTTTCTGGCGCTCCCGTGATGGCTACCGATCTCAGGGCATCTGCTTCCCTGATTCTTGCCGGACTTGCCGCGGACAATACCACCGAGATATCCCGTATTTACCATCTGGACAGGGGCTATGAGGCGATCGAGAAGAAACTGGCAGCACTCGGGGCGGATATCAAGCGAGTCAAGGAATGACCCGGTTCCAGGCTTAAGGCAGATTTTCCAGTTGTCTGTCCCGGCCAAAAACGTGAACAGCGAAGACCATAGTATAACAACGAAGGACGCACTACTATGACCGATTACATTACCATCGCCATTCCCAAGGGACGGATCCTGCAGGATTCCGTTGCCTTATTCAAGAAGATCGGCATTAATTGCGAGCAGCTTTTATCCGATACCCGGAAGCTCATCTTCGAAGATCCAACGCAGAAAATGCGCTACATGATCGTGCGTGCTACCGACGTTCCAACCTATGTTGAATATGGCTGTGCCGACCTGGGAATTGTCGGAAAGGATACCCTTCTGGAACAGCAGAAGGATCTGTATGAGCCTCTGGACCTGAAATTTGGCTATTGCCGACTGGTCGTGGCCGAGCCTGCCGAATTGTCCCGTACCGATGATCCCTTGAGTTGGACGAATATCCGCATCGCAACCAAATATCCCAATATTACGGAAAAATACTTTTCCGATAAGGGCATTCAGGTGGAGCTTATCAAGCTCTACGGTTCCATTGAGCTGGCGCCACTGGTTGGGCTTTCGGAGCGGATTGTTGACCTTGTTTCCACCGGTGAGACCTTGCTGCAGAACGGACTTGTTGAAGTGGATACCATAGCCGAGATTACCTGCCGCTTGATTGTGAACCGTGCCAGCCTGAAAACCAGGTACAAGCGGATCACGGAAATACTGGAAGGTTTGGAAAAGCATCTTTAATCCTGCATTCCGTCGGTAACGCATGCCGGGATTCGTGTTCAGCAAAGTCGAACTGAAGGACTGTCTGCTATGAAATTTCTCACTATACATGATGCTGATTTTGCTGAATGCTTTGCGGCCATTCTCAGACGTTCGGAAGAGACTGACCAAGACGTTGAGTCGCTCGTTCTGGAGATTATTGCAAATATTCGCACTCGGGGCGATGCGGCCCTGCTTGAGTATACGAGCCGCTTCGACCGCCTTGAGACCGATGCGAATGGTTTGCTGGTTCGGGAGGATGAGATCGAGCGTGCTTTTGCCGAAGCGGGGGAGAAAGAAGTTTCCGCCCTTCGCCACGCAGTTGAGCGGGTCACCCGATTTCATGAGAAGCAAAAGCAGAAAAGCTGGCTGGACGCGGAAGAGGACGGAATTCTCCTCGGTCAGAAGGTCACGCCACTGGAACGCGTCGGTATCTACGTGCCGGGAGGCAAGGCGAGTTATCCAAGCAGTGTCATCATGAATGCCGTTCCGGCGCGTGTCGCTGGTGTTTCAGAAATCATCATGGTGGTTCCAGCCCCTGATGGCGAGATCAACCCCTATGTCCTGGTTGCCGCGAAACTTGCCGGTGTTGACCGCATTTTCCGCATCGGCGGTGCCCAGGCGGTTGCGGCTCTCGCCTACGGTACGGTGACGGTGCCCCGGGTGGACAAGATTACCGGGCCGGGAAACATTTATGTTGCCACAGCCAAAAAACTTGTCTTCGGCCAGGTTGGAATCGATATGATCGCCGGTCCAAGCGAGATTCTTGTTGTCAGCGACGGCAGCGGGAATCCTTCTCACATAGCGGCTGACCTCCTTTCCCAGGCTGAGCACGACCAACTGGCCTCTGCTATGCTAATCACCACTGATCGCTCCTTTGGTGAACGCGTTGCCGCAGAGGTGACAGCCCAACTCACGACCCTTAGCCGTGCTGCCATAGCACGCAAATCATGGGACGACTTCGGTGTTATAATCGTAACCGAAAATCTTGCCGAAGCGATCTCCTTTGCCAACAGTCTGGCTCCGGAGCACCTTGAACTGGCAGTAGAAAACCCTTTCGAAATTCTTTCCTCCATCAAAAACGCGGGGGCGATCTTTCTCGGTCACTTCACTCCGGAATCCGCCGGCGATTATCTGGCCGGACCGAACCATACTCTCCCCACCGGAGGGACGGCACGCTTTTTCTCTCCCCTGTCGGTGGATGACTTTGTGAAAAAATCTTCGCTGATCTATTTTTCCGAAGAGGCTCTCAGAAGGCTAGGAGAGGATATCATCTGTGTTGCCGAGTTGGAAGGTCTGGAGGCTCATGCCGAATCGGTGAAAATCAGGCTTACAAACAGGAAAGAGTCATGAGCATTCTGCGTTCCAATATTGCTTCGATGGCAGGATATGTGCCGGGCTTTCAGCCTCCCGACGGCGAGGCCTTTCTCAAGCTGAATTCCAATGAGAATCCCTATCCGCCTTCTCCGTCTGTAGTGGCTGCAATTCTTGCGGAACTTGGTAATGATGGAGCCTCACTTCGCAAGTATCCCTGCGCTTCCAGCAATCGGCTTCGCCAAATTGCCGGCGATCTCTACGGTTTCGATCCCTCGTGGGTTATCATGGCAAACGGTTCCGATGAAGTGCTGAACAACCTTATCCGGGCCTGTGCTGCGGAAGGCGAAGAGATCGCCTACGTCCAGCCCTCGTATTCCTACTATTCCACGCTGGCGGAAATCCAGGGTGTCAGGGTCCGGACCTTTGGCCTGACAGACGATTTCCGTATTGCGGATTTTCCGGAACGCTACGAAGGCAAAATCTTCTTCCTTACCACGCCAAACGCACCCCTTGGGTTTGCTTTTTCTATCGAGTACATTGAGGAACTTGCAAAGCGTTGTGACGGGCTTCTGGTCGCAGATGAAGCTTATGTGGATTTTGCCGACGAGAACGCTCTGGATCTGGTCAGGAAATACGAAAACGTGGTGGTGACCCGAACCCTTTCCAAGAGTTATTCCCTTGCCGGGATGCGATTGGGTTTGGCCATTGCCCGACCTGAAATCATCACTGCTCTCGATAAGATCCGTGATCACTACAACTTGGATCGACTGGCCCAGGCTGCCTGCTGTGCGGCCCTTTCCGATCAGGACTATTTCCGGGAGTGCATCCGGAAAGTTCGTGAGGCCAGGGAAACGTTTTCAGCCAGTTTGCGGTACCTTGGTTACCAAGTGATTCCTTCCCATGGCAACTACGTGTTTGCCGTGCCGCCTGACCGGAACGGCCGGCGTGTTTATGAAGGCTTGTTCCAGCGCAAGATACTGGTTCGCCATTTTTCTGACCCGTTACTTTCGTCGGGACTGCGCATCACCATCGGTACCCGCGAAGAGATGGAAATCACGGCCGCTGCTCTCGCGGAAATCGGCTGATATCCCAAGGAGGCTCCCATGCCAAGAACCGCCGTAGTTGAAAGGGTGACGAAAGAGACGCGCATACGGTTGTCCCTCGGACTTGATGGAACCGGTGATTCCAAGATCTGCACATCGGTACCGTTTCTTGACCATATGCTGGATCTGTTTACCCGTCATGGATTGTTCGATCTTCAGGTGGAGGCTCAGGGAGATATCGATATCGATTTCCATCACACGGTGGAGGATATTGGTATTGTCCTTGGCGAAGCATTGAAAAGGGCTTTGGCTGACAAGGCCGGAATTCGCCGCTATGGCCAGGCAACGGTTCCTATGGACGAGACCCTGGCCTCCGCTGCCATCGACCTGTCAGGAAGACCATATCTCTGCTTCAATGTTCCTCTTCCAAAGGTAAAAATCGGCGAGTTTGATGTTGAGTTGGTGCGGGAGTTCTTTCAGGCATTTACCAATAGTGCCTGCCTGAATCTCCATCTTAACCTGAAGTATGGAGAAAACACCCACCATATTGTCGAGGCCTGTTTCAAGGCCTTTGCCCGCGCGCTTAATCAAGCTGTGGGGCTTGATCCGAGAATTTCCGGAGTTCTGTCAACAAAGGGAACACTGTAGTTCTTTCGGGACTATGCACGCTCACATGATGATGAACCTGGCTTTTTGGCGCAGGCCTATTTTCGGGAAATCAAGTAGTAAGAACGATACATACGAGTAAAGAAACGCGAAGCTCGGGTTGTTTGTGACCTTTGTTCGTGATGCGGGATACTGATGATAGCAATAATTGATTATGGGATGGGAAACCTTCGTTCTGTTCAGAAGGCTTTTGAAAAAGTGGGGTTCGAAGCAGTGGTGACTGCCGATCCGAAGATGGTTTTGGAGGCGGAGAGGGTTGTTCTTCCCGGTGTAGGTGCTTTTCGGGATTGCATGACAAACCTTGAAGAAGGCGGTTTTATTGATCCTATCCTGAAGGTTATTCGGGATGGACGTCCTTTTCTCGGTATTTGTCTAGGACTCCAGCTGCTCTTTACCGAAAGTGAGGAGTTTGGGCTCCATAAGGGCTTGGATGTGATTCCAGGCAGGGTGCTTCGTTTCCCCGAAGGCATGCAGGAGGCTGACGAGGAGCTGAAAGTCCCGCACATGGGCTGGAACCAGATTTGTGTGAAGCGCTGTCCTCCGGCTTTTTCGGGGATTCCTGACGGGACAAATTTCTACTTTGTCCACTCCTATTATGTGCAGCCGGAGGATCCCTCAGTTGTTGCTACAACCACAGATTACGGAATTGAATTCTGTTCTTCAATCTGGAAGGACAATATTGTTGCAACCCAGTTTCACCCCGAGAAGTCCCAAGAGATGGGTCTGGCAATTCTGAAGAATTTTGGAGAGATGAAATGATTGTAATTCCGGCAATTGATTTGAAGGATGGGCAATGCGTCCGTCTTGAGCAGGGGCTTATGGAACGGGATACGGTGTTTTGCGACAGCCCTGCCGAGCAGGCGCTGACATGGCAGCGCCAAGGTGCCGAGCTGTTACACTTGGTCGATCTCAATGGTGCCTTTGCCGGTGAACCGAAAAACCGTACCTCCATCGAGGAAATTGTCCGGGCAGTTTCCGTTCCGACTCAACTGGGCGGCGGGATTCGCGATATCCCAACCATTGAGGCCTACCTTTCTTTGGGTATAAACCGGGTTATCCTTGGAACTATTGCGCAAAGAAACCCCGAACTTGTCAAAGAAGCCTGCCGACTCTTTCCCGGTCAAATCGTGGTTGGCATCGATGCCAAGGATGGTATGGTCGCAGTACAGGGTTGGGCGGAAGTTACCGACATCAGTGCCCGTGACCTGGCGAAGAAATTTGAAGGATTTGGTGTTGCGGCCGTCATTTATACCGATATCAGCCGCGACGGAATGCTGATTGGGCCTAACATTGACGCCACTCGGACCCTTGCTGAAGGAGTTTGCATCCCGATCATTGCTTCAGGAGGGGTTTCGAGAATGGCTGACATCGAAGCCTTGATGGCCATTGAAGAGAGTGGTGTTGTCGGTGTCATTACCGGCAAAGCGATTTATACCGGAGCTATTCAGTTGGCCGATGCGATAGCCCTGACAAAGGGACAGAAAGTATCGAGCGGAGCTACAGGATGCTGACGAAACGTATTATTCCCTGTCTTGATGTGAAAGGTGGCCGGGTTGTCAAGGGAGTCCAGTTCCTGGAACTGCGAGACGCCGGTGACCCGGTGGAAATTGCCGAGATGTATGATCGACAGGGTGCTGATGAACTAACTTTTCTGGATATTACTGCTTCTTCCGATCAGCGTGACATCATCATCGATGTGGTCCGACGGACAGCCGAGCGGGTTTTTATGCCACTCACCGTTGGGGGAGGGGTCAGGACCGTGGATGACATACGTCGGCTGCTGAATGCGGGGGCTGACAAGGTTTCCATCAATACTGCTGCTGTCCATCGACCCGAGTTCGTGCAGGAATCAGCTGAGCGCTTCGGATCGCAATGCACCGTGGTTGCCATTGACGCCCGGCGCGTTCCGGGTGAGGACCGCTGGGAAGTGTACACCCATGGCGGCCGGAATTCCACTGGGATCGACGTCCTTGAATGGGCCCAGCGGATGGAGGAATACGGAGCTGGTGAGATTCTCCTGACCAGCATGGACTGCGACGGGACAAAAGACGGCTACGATCTCCCCTTGACCCGGAATGTGGTCGATGCGGTTTCCATTCCCGTCATTGCCTCGGGTGGTGTCGGCAACTTGGAACATCTCTATGACGGATTTGTCAGGGGTGGTGCAAGCGCGTGCCTGGCTGCTTCCATCTTTCATTATCGTGAATATACGATTGGTGAGGCCAAGAAATATCTCAGACAGAAAAATGTCGCGGTGCGGATATGAGCAGTGCCGATAGATCGAATACCTCTCCAGGAGAGAGCAGCGCAATTCTGGATCTTTTGTTCCAGGTTATCCAGGAGCGCAAAAGCGGCTCTACCGAAAAATCCTATACTGTCTCACTTTTTCAGAAAGGTCTTGATACGATTCTAAAAAAGACCGGTGAAGAGGCGATTGAACTGGTTATTGCCGGAAAGGGCGGCAAACGGGAAGAGATTGTCTATGAAGCCAGCGATCTGCTGTATCATTTGTTGGTACTTCTCTCATATTACGAGATCGATCCGGAAGAAGTATACCGGGAATTGCGCCGTCGTTTTGGACTTTCCGGCATTGCGGAAAAGGAGTCGCGAGGATCCTGAAAATTGTTTGCATGTAATTATCGCCAGTTTTTACTTGACAAGAGGGTGTCGAATGTTATTATGTCTAGTCTTTACACTACCAACCCCCTGTTAACGGCTCGACTCTTCATATAAACACCAAAAATTTAAATATAGGAGGGAGGGGAATATGAATGCCGGGAGTAAGGGTAAAGGAAACCGAATCATTTGAAATTGCGCTGAAAAGATTTAAGAAGCAATGCGAAAAAGCAGGGATTCTCTCTGAAGTACGAAAGCGTGAGCATTTCGAAAAGCCAAGCATCAAGAAGAAAAAGAAGGCTATTGCCGCTCGTAAAAGGGCATTGAAGAAACAACGGAAAATTGTTGATTAAGAATTTGATGTTGTTAGTCAGAACTATTCTGGAGAGGATACTTTACTGTGGAAAGAGCTTTTATTGTGCTCCTCTCCAAAGTGTATTCAAATAGGTAGTTGAACGGTGGGGGCGATCTGATGATTTGCCCCTACTTTTACTTTATGACCATACCAGAGAGTGCGGAATGAACCTCGTTGATATCCTGATCTGGGTTATTTTACTGATATTTGCGGTAAAAGGATTCATGAAAGGGCTCGTCAAGGAGGTTTGTTCCCTTTTGGGACTCATCGTCGGCGGCTGGGTTGCTTTTACCTATTATCGGCCATTTGCAGGGGTGCTTCAGTCCCATTGTCATTTTTCCCATACCATTACGCTTTTCCTTTCCTTTGGGCTCATCTTTCTGGCGCTCGGTCTGTTCTTCTTTCTTCTGGGTTATCTGTCGACCCTTCTGCTCAAGGTTGTTTTTCTGGGCAGTGTGAATCGTATAGGAGGTATTTTTCTGGGGATTTTGCAGGGTTCTCTCATGCTATGCATACTATTTACCTTGGGAACGGCCAAGCATTCTCCCTCTAAAATCAGTGCATCTATTGAGAAGTCGACCTCCGCCCGACCCTTCCTTGTCTGTGGCAGGGAGATCCTGTCCTGGTGGAAAGCCGGATTGCGTACCGAAAGAAAGAACAATGCCGGCCTTTCGCTTCCGGCAGAGTGTGTTCTGGATCTCACTGGTACCGGCAAAACTTCATGAATGGGTATAGCCTGTGATGATTCCTGACGAAATAATCCGGGAAATCCGTGAAAGGGCGGGTATACTGGAGGTAATTTCAGATTATGTTGCTCTGAAAAAGTCCGGTGTCAACTATCTTGGCCTTTGTCCGTTTCATTCAGAGAAGACTCCATCGTTTAATGTGAACACGGCAAAAGGAATCTATCACTGTTTTGGCTGTGGTGTCGGCGGTGATGCAATCAGTTTTATCATGCGAATGGAAGGGTTGTCCTTTCCTGAAGCGGTCAAGTTTCTGGCTCGCAGGATCGGTGTCGTCATACCAGAACGCCCGTTACATGCTGCTGAAAAGCGTCTTCGTGATGAGAAGGAAATTCTCTACGAGGTGCATGAACTCGCCAGTAAATTCTATGAAGATTTGCTACAGGATGGACCCTCAGGCGCAGCGTGTCGCCATTATCTTGCAAATCGCGGGGTTGATTTGGAGACATCACGGGCGTATGGGCTTGGCTTTGCACCGGATTCCTGGGATGCCCTGACACGGTTCTTGGAGCGAAAAAGATTCCCTCTGGCTGAAGCGGAAAAGGTCGGACTTGTCCGTTGTCGGGAGCGGGGGGGGTACTATGACGGTTTCAGGAATCGTCTCCTGTTCCCTATCAAGGATATTCATGGTCGTGTTATTGGTTTTGGGGGTAGAGTCCTCGATGATTCCCTGCCAAAATATCTGAACTCCCCCGAGTCGCCGGTTTATCATAAGAGTGAAGTCCTCTTCGGTCTTGGGATGGCAAAGCAGGCAATGCGCGAAAAAGGGGATGCATTCATTGTCGAAGGGTATTTCGACCATCTGGCGCTCTATCGTGCCGGTGTACGGAACGTGGTGGCAACCTGCGGTACTGCGCTGACAGATGCTCACCTGAAACTTCTCCGGCGTTTTGTGGGGAAAGCGTATCTCCTGTTTGACGCCGACAATGCTGGTAAAAAAGCGACATTGCGCTCAATGGAGACTTTTTTGCAGGAAGATTTCCCTGCGCGTGTTGTACAGATGCCTGCAGGGGAAGACCCGGATTCCTGTCTGGAAAAATATGGTGTCGATGCATTCGAGGGCTTGGTTTCTGCTGCCTTGCCTGTTTTTGAGTTTTTTTTCAGAGACCTTTGCAGCCAGGAGGACATCGGCAGCGTTGAGGGAAAGGTTAAGGTTCTTGAAGAGCTGGCGCCACGACTTCGCAAAATTGCTGATGCGGTAGAAAGAGACCTTTATTTGAGGGAAATTGCTCGATTTCTGGGTATTGAAGAAAACGATGTCCGGAGAAAGATGGGGAAAGAGGAGCCTTCTCGCCCCCCTCTGCGTGCCTTGAAGGAGCATAAGAAGGCCGCTGCCGGTGCCGAGGAAATGCTTTTGTCTCTCATGGGAAAATATCCGGAAGTGGTGCATCTGGTTGCCGAGTTTGGACCGGCACAAATATTTCGAGCTGAAGTGCTTCCGGTGGTGGAAAATATCATCCGACATGTTACGGGAAATAAGCGCATAGACTGGTCGCAGCTCCTCGATTCGGTGGATTCATCCGAAGAGCGGAGCCGTTTGGCCTCACTCTTTATTTCAGAGGAGCATCTTGAGGAAATGGATCTGCGCAAGGCTTTCGAGCAGTGCCGACGCACACTGGACCGGATTGCCTTGCTGCAGATCAAGGATCTCGGTCTTAAGCTGGCACAAACCGATCCGGAAAGCGACTCCTATCACGAGCTCCTGAGGCGTATAGACACTCTTCGTGCGAAGAAGTCTCTGCTGAAGTAAACTAATTGAAACTATAGATTTGATTGTCTTGAATACGAGGTGAACTGGATGGCAAAAAAAAGTTTGGATGAAGTGAAGCATCTGATCGATTTAGGGAAAGAAAAGGGTTTTCTGACCTATGATGAGGTCAACGATTTACTTCCCCCTGATATTGTTTCCTCGGATCAGATTGATGATGTGATGAGCATGTTTGGCGAGATGGACATAGAGGTTGTTGACTCAGCTCAGAAGGTCAAAATTCCAAAGGCCAAGCTGGATCTGGAAGAGGACGAAGAGCAGGAGGGAGACCAGGAAGAGGTCGAGTTTGAGCCTGGCGTTCTGGGCAGGACCAGCGACCCGGTTCGCATGTACTTGCGCGAAATGGGGTCAGTGTCGTTACTGACCCGCGAAGGCGAGGTTGAAATAGCAAAACGTATTGAGGAAGGCGACAGGGATGTGGCGCGGGTGATTTACAATACCCCTATTACCGTGAAAGAGGTAATAGCTCTTGGCGACATGCTTGAGAATTTCCAGATCAATGCTGCGGATATCAGTAAAGAGGTTGAAGAAGAGGAACTTGAAGAGGGTGAAGAGGACGTTCAGAAAACCAGGCTCCTTTCCATGATAAACGATATCAGGTCCTGTGACGCGAATATAGAGCAGTTGCAGGATTCCATCTTGGGGGCTCTGGCAGAAGATGAGAGAGCGCGTCTTGCCAAGGAACTGCAGGAACTCAAATCCAGGACCGCGGATCTTTTGAAGACTTTGCGCCTCAAGGATCGCCATATCGAAAGGATCGCCCAGCGACTCAAGCAGCTTTCTTCAAAGGTTGATCGGATTATGGCTGATTTCCATGAAGTGAGCAGCGACTCGGATGTTCCTGTTGAAGAGTTGACTGTGCTCTGCCGTGAGTCTCGAGATAATGAAGCAACTCGATCGAAACTCCTGTCACGTCTTTCTTCTGCGCCGGAAGAAGCCGCGAAAATGGAGAAAAAGCTCAGGTCAGCGCAAAAGAAACTGGAAAAAATTGAACAGGATTCAGGTTTTATTGCGCATGAATTGGCAAAAGAAATCAAAGGTATTGAAGAGGGCGAGAGAAAAGCCAAGGATGCAAAGTCGGAGCTTGTCGAAGCAAATCTGAGACTTGTTGTTTCAATTGCCAAAAAATACACGAACCGGGGCCTGCAATTCCTTGACCTGATTCAAGAGGGCAATATCGGCCTGATGAAGGCCGTCGACAAGTTCGAGTATCAGCGGGGCTACAAGTTTTCAACCTATGCCACCTGGTGGATTCGTCAGGCGATAACTCGGGCAATTGCTGATCAGGCCAGAACAATCCGGATCCCGGTTCACATGATTGAGACCATTAACAAGCTCATTCGTACCAGTCGCCAACTGGTTCAGGAGATCGGACGTGAGCCTTCTCCTGAAGAGATTGCCGAACGGATGAGCTTGCCACTTGATAAAGTTCGTAAGGTCCTCAAGATTGCCAAGGAGCCAATCTCCCTGGAAACACCGATTGGTGAAGAAGAAGATTCTCATCTCGGTGATTTCATCGAAGATAAGGGTGTTGTTTCTCCCTTGGAGGCAGTCATCAAGGCCAATCTCTCTGAACAGACGGCTCGAGTTCTGTCCAGTCTTACTCCGCGAGAGGAAAAGGTTTTGCGGATGCGGTTCGGGATCGGTGAAAAGAGCGATCATACACTTGAGGAAGTTGGTCAGAATTTTGAGGTTACCAGGGAACGGATCCGGCAAATTGAGGCAAAAGCCCTCCGGAAGCTGCGACATCCAAGCCGAAGCAAGAAGCTGAAGAGCTTCGTCGAGTAAAATTTTCATTCCAAGGGTAAGGCCGCGTCGAATACATCGGCGCGGCCTTTTTTGTGTGTCGTGGTTGTGCCAGGTTAGCGAGGGAACTATATGGAGCAGGAGTTTTTTGCAACAGCAGCAAAGGGTGTGGAAGAAGTCCTTGCCGATGAACTCAGCAGGTTGGGTGTGTCGGGAGTGACTCTTGAAAAAGGTGGGGTCCGTTTCAAGGGAGACATGGCAACATGCTATCGGGCCAATCTCTGGCTGCGTACTGCCCAGCGAGTTCTTATGCCGATTGCCGGATTTGCCTGCGAATCTCCCCAGCAGCTGTATGATGGAGTTCGAGCTGTTCCGTGGCAACAGTATCTCAATCCCGATATCACCCTTGC
>RPRC01000131.1 GCA_003857395.1 Geobacter sp. | reverse complement strand
CCCTGATTCTGAAACCGGCATACAGCAGTCGCAATTGCTCGAGTTTTTCAGCTTTTTCCAGCATCGGCTGTTTCAAATTGGCGTATTGTTCAAGAACTGAATTGCGATAGCCATACACGCCCACATGCTTCAGATAAACTCCTGTATAATCGTCATCACGCGGAAATGGTATTGGTGCACGGCTGAAATAAAGTGCATCACCGTTGTCGTCAAGAACCACTTTGACAGCGTTCGGGTTGTGCGCCTCCCCGGCAGGCAGCGTATGGCAAAGCGTACCGACCGCTACGGAATCATCGACCAGCATGCCTGCTATCAGTTTTTCGATATCTTCCGGTCGGACCAATGGTTCGTCACCCTGGATGTTGATGTAAAGATCAGCGGGAACCTTCTCCATTACTTCTACCAACCTGTCAGTTCCGGATGAGTGATCCGGATCGGTCATCAGCGCCGCCCCGCCAAAAGAGCGAACCGTTTCCGCTACGCGCTCATCATCCGTTGCGACCACAACTCGCTGGGCGGTACGCACTGCGCATGCACGCTCGTAGACGTGTTGGATCATCGGTTTACCAAGGATGTCCGCCAGCGGCTTACCGGGAAGACGGGAAGATCCGAATCGGGCAGGTATCACAATCACCACGTTCATCGTCTCGATCCTCTGACCAGGTTATAAATGCCCTTCAGTTCGGCCAGCAGATTGGGCAAATCCTTGAATCCCACCATATTCGGCCCGTCGCATGGGGCCTTATCCGGATCAGGATGAGTTTCCAGAAATATTCCGGATACCGCACCGGTAGCCACAGCTGCACGTGCCAAGTGCGGCACGAATTCGCGCTGACCTCCACTGCTGCTGCCCTGGGCGCCAGGCAACTGCACCGAATGGGTTGCGTCAAAAACAACCGGGCATCCGGTTGAATCAGCCATTACCTGCAAACCGCGCATATCCACAACCAGATTGCCATAACCAAAGGAAGTTCCACGCTCACAAACGGTGAAATGGTCATCCGACATCCCGGCTTCCCTTGCCGCAGAGCGAGCCTTGTCGATGACGTTTTTCATGTCCCAGGGCGACAGAAACTGGCCTTTCTTGAAGTTTACCGGTTTGCCGGCAGCTGCCACGGCATTGATGAAATCGGTTTGGCGACAAAGGTATGCGGGTGTCTGCATAATGTCCACCGCCTCGGCCACAGGTTTGGCCTGCCAAGGTTCGTGAACATCAGTCAACACGGGAACGTTGAGTTTTTCACGGATCTCGGCCAGGATTGAAAGGCCTTCATCCATCCCCACACCGCGGAAACTGTTTGAAGAACTGCGATTTGCCTTGTCGAAAGATGATTTGTAAATGAACGGTAAAGCAGCCGATTCGAAGATGTTTTTCAGTTCCTCTGCGGTTTCCATGGCAGAACTGCGGCTTTCTATGGCACAGGGTCCTGCGATGAAAAAGAGGCTGCTCTTTGACTGTAGATGTTTTGCTATTTTGCTCATAATGTCATTTCCTCGGTAAATCTCGTTGTATTCTTCTGGCAGGCATCAAGTCACAATCTAATAAAAAGAACTGACCTGCTCAGATCCTTGAAGCAACGTCTTGCTAATGCTGTTCGATAGGCTACATCAGCCTTTAACCATCACTCAGATTTTGCCTCCATAAATCCCATTTGGAAACATTATGGCAACTGGCCAGTCCTGCTGTGCTTTGAATGTTAATACGCGATGGAAATGCCATTCTACGCAACTTGGATACTTTGTCTGTATTTCAAGACAAGGGTTCTCGATTTTACCCAGGCTCAAAGAAGTCTCTTTGTTGTGGATTACAAAGGACATGTATTGAGGTCGCTAATGTTTCTTGGTTCCTTTTAGAGAAAGATAAATCTGCTTTGTTTTTTCGTCAGTTGGGCAAAGGTGAAGGTAACGTTCATATAAAAGTATTGCCTCCGCTTTCTTCTTTAAGCGACGCTTGATCATTGCTGCACGCAAAATCATCGAAGGTAAAACGTTGGGTAAATTAACCAACTCTTGCGCTAAAGATTCCGCTTCAGCGAAGAAGCCTTCGGCATACAAAGATTTTATCTTTGCAAAACTTTCCAACAAGTTAGCCCCGGGAAGGGTGGAATATTTTGACAACACACTCGACATGATTCGATCCACAGTCTGGCGATTGACATGTCGAAAATCCTTTTCATTCCAAACCGAATCCGGATCACTAAGCGCTACAAACTCGTAACTCGGGAAATAATCAACCCTCGGCTTGCCTTGTATAAACTGCTCAACTGCAGCCCTCAATACTGATTTTGAATACATGTTTGAAGACAACACATCTTGTCGGCGAAAAGTCGCTTTCAAGGGGACCGGAGAAACAGTAACCAGCATCTTGAAATCCGGATGTAATTTTTCTTGGAGCAGACGGTAGATCTCTTCCAGATTTTCAACAATCTCGTCATAGTCCAGGACGCGCAGCTCGAATCTTCCCGGGTATTTTTTTATAAGATTTCTTGAAGGAGCTTTGTTCAGGTACAAACATGTCTGCTTGTCGAACCAGGCTTCAACCAAACCTAAAGTCAACACTATTAGATTAGCGAATTTAATTCCGGCAAATGCCCTGTTAAATGCGTTTCGAAAATTGCACGCATCTTGGTAGTTGTCGGCATAATCATCACCAGCCAACTGATAGTCCTCAAACAAACCGGATGAATTTTCAACCAAGACACGATCATGGGCATAAAAATCGGGGCTGTTCATTGCCCAATTAATTTCATTCAGAATTGACGGTGGAGTATACTTATTGAACATTCCTGCATCTGCGGTTTTTCGACGAAGACTCTCCGGCAAATCTCTGACAATAGAAAGTACATCGAAACCTAATTCCTTTATCGCTTGCTCTATTTCGCGAACAAAACACGAACCTACACAAAACACCTTTGCGTCTTGGTCAATACGGAAAGATGCATTAGGCTCAGGTCTGGCTACCGGATAAAGTCGATCAGGTTTCTCCCGGGTAGGCCAACGGCGATATTCTCTGCTTTTTACAAAGCCACCCCACGCTTCTTCAGCGGAAACAATCTCTATTGCCATAATATATCCTATTGAAATATGTGTAATTTCATTGTTCGTTACACATGTTTAGAACGAAAAATATTTACCTATTATCTTGCTAGCTGTGCATTTTGATTTTATTCCAGCAAATTATGAGAAATCTTGCCTTGCCCATTTCAAATAACTTTTCTGTCCCAAGTTACTTCTTTTTTAACTACCGTTGCAGGAGCACCCGCAATAATGCAATGTGACTCATCAATTGTTTTGTTTACATAAGCTCGTTGACCTACAATAAAATCATCAGGCAGGGTAATTCCTTTTGATATTACGTATTCAGTACCAAGCCATACATTACCTCCAATGGATACATGCCAATCTTGTGGGAATTACAATCTGTACTAATCGTTCTTCAAGCACATTTTCACTTTCTGAAAGAGTGTTATCTTCAACTAACGAGTAGCGAATTCGTTAGGAAATTGCGTATAATGGTACACTCAGATATTTTGCATTCGTTGAAGCCTTTTTTCCATTCCGTTTCGTATGTCACAAATACGAATTCAAGGCCAAACTCTTGAGCAGCCAGATAATCGGAACGAGAGTCGCCGAACATTACTCCGGAACCGATTAAAAAACCACGGTCTCTTAGTCTTCGCATGTTGTCCGTTTTGGTTGCTGGCGAACCGAGAATTAATGCAAAGTATTTATCAAGTTCTCGCGCGGCTAAAACCGATTGTAATTCCGCTTCATCGCCTCCAGAGTTAACCACGCACGGGATACTTTTAACGTGAAGATCCATCAGGAAGTTTTCCACTCCAGGGATAGTTGGACAATTCATCAAACCTTGCCGTACAATTTCTGCATATCGTTTCAGAGCTCGCTCCATTTCAGCCTGAGGTGATGATATGCCACGCATATTCTCGAAGTAGTGTGCAAATTTTTGATAACGCGAGACTCCGCCATTAGCTTTATGGTATTCCACAAAAGCCTGTACCAGGTCATCAGGCTCACCTGTCAATGCTTCAGCAAAAGCATTCGATTTGATTGCATTTGATTGCAGAATGACTCCATCGCAGTCGAACACTGCAAAATCATAGGTTCGACTCATGGCATATTTCCTTTCATCAAGCTTTGCACACGGCTAAGGTCTGCTGGTGTATCGACAGCCACGGAACTTCCGGATACTTCGATCATCCGCACTCCAAATCCTAATTCGAGAAAACGCAGAATTTCGATATCTTCCGTACCTTCAAGAGGAGTACGATTGTCTATCGATGCAAAGGCTTCAAGGGCCTGCTTCGGGAAGGCGTAAATACATACCTGTTTCATTGCCCCATGAAAGCCGGCGTCCTTGCTGCCGGGAATTGCCGCACGAGACATATACAGAAGACGTCCGTCTGGGGTGGCAACAACTTTCGGGACGGTAAGACTACGGAAGTCCTCCTCAATAGTTATCGGGCACATCGCATTTATTATTTCGCCAGGGTACTGTCGCGCTGCTTCAATCACCGCAAGCAGGTCACTAGATGCAATTAAGGGCTCATCCCCCTGGACGTTGATATAGATATCCGCATCCAGAATGCGGGCAGTTTCATGTACGCGATCTGTACCGGTAAAACATTTTTCTGAGGTCATGACCACTTTCGCACCGGCCGCAGTACATACTTTGCGAATCTGCTCGTCGTCAGTAGCGATGCAAACCTGATCCTTACCGACTGCAGCAGCACAGCGGTCCCAAACATGAAGAATCATGGGACGGCCGCAGAGATCTGCCAGTGGTTTACCCGGGAATCTCGAGGATTTAAAACGAGCAGGAATCACAACCATAAATCGCATCTGCAACCTCCTAGTGAATATATACTGACTGCTGGGGCACTTCGTAATGTGTAGATGTAAGCGACAGAATCGGAACATCAGAATATTCTTTTTGTAGTTTCAACATGATGTTGTTCATTTCATGGAAACGCTTGTCTCGGCCATCATATCCATCCAGTCCTGCAAGGAAGATAGATTCCGCGCCTCCTGCGATTGCCGCACACATTGCATAAGCTGCCACGAGCGGTAGAGACACGGTGCAACCTTTTTCACTCGCACGTAATGCATTGTGCTCTACTCGCATACCATAATCCCAGATCTCGTGTCCTTTCAGGCGAGATTTCAGACTTGCGGGTAATGCACTAAATGGTGTGATAAGTGGATGTCTAGTGTTGTCCCCAGTTTCATCAATAAATGGGACCAGTCGGCCAGGGTGACAAACGGCCGTTGCAGCGACTGTGTTCTGCGGTACGAAGGATAGTCGATTCAGTGTAACAACCAGTGGGTTTTCCCGCTCAATGAACTCTTCAATGCTTGGCCAATGTCGCTGTGCACTCGGACCGCCAGCAACGATCAATGCTGAACGACCTGTAAATGCAGAGCAAGCCGACCAATTGCCATTTTCCTTAGCAAATCGGGACGTGAGCGCATTGAAAACCCCTGTGGCCTTATAGGAGGCACCCCCTGTCTGACCCAACATTTCAAGTATGAAAGCGATATCATTGGGCGAAAACGTATCCTGTGCCAGCATATCTTGCACATAAGTAGGATGTACACCATGCAAAGCGCCAATGTAATAATAGACATTTGTTCCCCAGTCATAGCGTCTTTTTAAATCTAGGAACCCTTTGCATGCAATCTCAATCAACGGAGGAGGGTTCACCTTTTTCAACCCCCGGTGGTTCAATTCCGCCAGAAGATATTCCGTCTGCGCATTACCGGCACCTCTACCCATGCCCATAACGGTGGCATCAAGCCATGTTACACCAGCCTCGGCAGCAGTTAATGTGTTGCTTACCCCTGTGCCAACATTGTCATGTCCATGGAAACCCAAAGGTCCAAACCACTCTTTACGCAAAGCTGCAACAATTCGCCTGATGGAGTCGGCATTCATGTTGCCTAGGGAATCCGCGAAATAAAGCACCTCTACGGCCTCGAATTCGCGGACGGCCCGAGCAAGGTCAACAAGCCGCTCATCGCTGCAGGCATTGGATTGCATTATGTTTAAACCCACTCGATACCCAAGATCCCGCAATGTTTTAACAATGGGAGCGCATTTTTCCACGTCAGCTACATGGGCAGCCACTCGCACCATTGCCACCTTCGAATCTTCCCTTTTGCTGAAAACTTCACGAATTGTGGCTTCTGGTCCTTTCGGCGCGTTGAGATATTCGCTTGCATTGACCATTACACAAAGAACTATACCCTGCGGGATAGGAAGCCCTTCAAGAAAGCGTTCGGTGGTATATGCGTATGGCCCGAGAAATTTTACTTTCGGGAGAAAACGAAACCCCAACTCGACCACGTCGATCCCACTGGCAGCCGAGGCCTGGAGATACGCCTCAACGAGATTTCGATCAAAGTCCCAGTCATTGTAGTATCCGCCGTCTCGCATTGTACAATCCAAAACTTGTATCTGATCGTTCTTCATTTTGGTCCTCCGTTACGATACTTGTGGTAATGTTTTTATGAGCGATAATCCACTCCAGGCATTCTTCAAGGTTGCTCGCGGCATGCGAATCGGGATGAAAATAACTGGTATATTCTAAAAAGACACCCGCAAAGAGTTCTTCCAGGGTTAGTTTTCTTCTTGGATTATGGACCTCAGTCATTTCCTTGGTCAAACCCCAGCCAGCATAGAAAGGCACTCCAAAAGAGGTTACTGGCTTTCCAACCAGAAGTGCTTCCAAACCGACTCCACTCGTCATCACAAAAACTTCGTCAACTTGCTTGATCAGTGAAATTATGTTGCATTGCTGGCTGATAACCAAGATACGTGGATCAGCCGATATTTCGGCTAAGTCAAAATTGCCCCCCTTCGCTCCTGCCGCAGTTTCGGGGTGAAGTTTCAATATCACTTCAGCATTATAATCCTGCAGTGCTTCATCCAGCATATCTTTGAAACTATATCTGGAACACTGGCCATATATAATCGAGTTATCGTTGGCAGTCTGATCAACTACAAGTATTCGTTTTTTGGACGAGCTCTTTTCCGGAAGGGTAATGTCAGGCGAATTATTGTACTTGGTGATATTGTTATCAACAATCATTCGAATGAGTTTTTTTGAGCGGGTCTTCGTAAACTCAGATCTGATTGATTCATTGTTAAACAGAATTTCTTCAATCAATGAAGGCCTGGTGGTGTCATAAAATATTCCTCGATCATCCAGTATAAGAGAAAAATTGTATTGTTTTTCAGATGGTAAATGCATCGAAGAAATCAGACCATACTCCACCAAGCGGTAGTGCACGTTGAGATAATTTGCCAAATCCTGAGCTATTATCCCTGTTCGGGCACGTCCAAAACCTAAGAAGCATACTCTGTCACTACTTCCAATCCCTGATAAAATACTGCTTTCTTCGCCACCTTTTTCCCCTCTTAATAATGCCAAGTGTTTCTCAGCTTTAGCTGGGCTCAAAAGTTCAACTGACTTACCGAACACCGAATATTCCCCCAACCCAGGGGAAACAGAAATTACACGATCGAATTCAGTTTTATTTACAGCAAAATCTTTTTGTACTGCCGGTTGCAGCTGCTCTCTTGTTTCTGAGTCGTGTGCATTTTGGCGGAAAAGGAGAGTTCTTGTCACTAGTACCTTAGCGTTGGGTGCGGCTTTCATTCCCTTAAAAACCTCCGCTTCTTTATCCCAACTGTGCCGCAGGCTAGCGGAAGCATTTAGATCTGAATAATGGTAAGCGCTCTTATGATCAACATCATCAGTAAAGGAAAAGCCACAATAATTCTCAGGCTTCAGTGGTCCGATTATCTTATAAAGCATATAGCACATCATCAACCCGGAGGTTGGCGGACTACCCAGCATAGATTGCAATTCATAAAAGTATTCAGGAGGGAAGAACTGAACCGGATAACCGGAAGCCACATACTCTAATATACTTGGCCACTCGGTATAGGGGCGATGCAAGCGATTGGATCCGCTGAAGATTACAAGTTTAAGCGCTGGATCCAACTCTTTTCGAACATATGGATGGAATGGCATTCGTACCCAGACATCTGTCTTAACTCCGCAATCTTCGCAATATGGGTAATCAGTAGAATAAGAGTTGAAACGAACCACTAAATCACGCTGGTCAATTTCAGCCCCTTTGTTACCGCCCAACATGCTTGGGGAGTTTCCCACAACACATACAGACCCTCTGGCATCAAGCACCAACTCCTTAAAACGTTCTCGGTATTTGAGTAGCTTCTTAAAGTTCTCAGCCTCAAAGGGAGTTACTGCTTTGTTATTGCCCTTACCATAAGCAGTGTATCGCAAAGGAAGCAGCGTCACATCGACACCTCCCATGCTAATGGCGCGATTATGTATTTTTGTTGCTTCCGTTTTTCTGCCAATTTCATTCAACATGGCAGCATAAAGAAGCAGCAGCTTTCCATATGCCCTTCCTTCTTTTTGCTTGGATGAGAGATTGTTCAAAGCAGATTCAAAATCTCTCATCATATTTTCCGTGAGCGGTTCGGCCTCCCAACGGTAAGAAAAGTACGAATATAAAATGTCGTTCTTCGTCGGGGACATCTCAAGGCTCTTTTTAAAATCGTAATCTGTTGTTTGAGAAAAGTCGCCGCTTTTGAGTCTTACTTTTGCTCTTTTTAAGTAAATATCAGCACCTTCAGAATGTGTGAGTGAGTTCGTGTAGGCATCTATGGCTTCGTTGTACATACCCTTGTTTGTATAGGCTTCAGCTAACCCATTCCAAATATCACAATTATTCTGGCCGTTAAGCAGGGCGGTTTTCAGAAACTCTATCGCAGAGTCATTATTTAAATTTTTTATTGCGTTGCTTGCCGATCGAATTTCCTCAGATTTCCTTTTGGCTTGCAGCAGTTGATTATATTGGTTACTAATACGGTCAAAAGCGACCTCCGGTGAAATTTCCATCCTGTATAGTGGATCTACATATTTCGAATACAACACATAGGCTGCTGCAAAAACTTCACGCAATGAGAGCTTTCGCTTGCGGCGAGCATTCTCTTGCCGATCATCCGTCAGGCCCCAGCCAGCGTAGAATGGACACCCAAGGACTGTCACCTTGATCCCCCGTATAAGTGCTTCGAAACCTGCCAGAGATGTAATTGTATAGACGTGGTCTATCGTTTCCAGTGCTTGGTCCAACAGGACATCTTGTCCCATCACCAAACAAAGATGCTTCACTTTGCCGGGGTCGGACATAGCAGACCGGTGCCTACTTAAGACGTCCGGATGTGGCTTGAAGATAATTTGAGCACCAGGGTTCTCTAATGACGCAATCATCACCACATCGTTGTTTGTGTATCCGCGCGGATTGCCAAGTTTGACTGAGGCTTCGCCTTCCGCCTGACCCAGCACCAAAATCCGGCGTTTCTCCTTTGAACCATAAATGGACTGGATGTCATCAATCCGGCTCACATGGTTGTATTTGCTTAATCCCAATTCGATCAGGGTTGCAATCAATTTGTCGGCACGCTCTAACAGTGCCTCATCCCCGGCAAAATCATACTCGTTGAGCAAACATTCCAGGTCCGAAGTCTTACTTGCATCAAAATAGGGAGCTTGATTATCAAGCGTCTGCGAGAATGATGGTGATTTCGTGGCCAGCAGACCCCGTGAACCAAGGAAACCATCCTCAACATAGCTAACCTTCCGATCGCTTTGTGCTATGAACTTTCTTAGAAATAAAGCCGGCTCACCGCCAAATAGGAATATCTCGGCCTGCGGATTGCGTTGAATTCTCTTTTTATATTTTGATATAAACTCTTCAGGGGATACCTTCGAGGGAATATGGACAAACTTACGACCAGGAAACCATATACTTAGTAAGTGTTTATAAGACGTATCACCAATAATGTAAGTTGGAATAGATGTATTATCGGCAATTGCTGACAGTTTGTTCACTCCATGATTGGCAGCTAATACCAAGGATTCATTCTTTTGGTGTAGGAGGGTACGGACTACGTCAACAAGTTCCAGACGCGCTCCCGTTTCAGGATCAAAATATTTTGCATACAACAGATATGCACCAGCAAAGACTTGTTGAATGTTAAGCGGTCGAGTACGGCGGGAATTGAACTGGCGATCATCTGTGAGGCCCCATCCTGCGTAGAATGGACAGCCTAAAGTAGTTACTGAAATACCACGCAGTAAAGCCTCAAAACCACCTAGGGAAGTAATGGTATATACATGGTCGATGGTCGCAAATGCCTGCGCCAATGGTATATCTTGTTCCAATATCAAACATAACTGCCTAACATCAGCAGGGTTGGATTGGTTTGGACGATGCCCGTTAATGACATCTGGATGCGGTTTGTAAATGATCTGAGCACCGGGGTTTTCCTTTGCAGCCAGTACCACTACGTCGTTGTTGGTGCAGGGTTTGTCGCAGCCATACTCGATCGAGGCATCTTCCTCAACCTGTCCCAGTACCAAGATGCGCTTGCCAATTTTCTTGCCGTAAATTCGATCAACATCAGTTGGTTTGGCACTGTTATATTTGCTTACCCCTGTGTCCAGAAGCAACTTAATAGCCTCGCCTGCGCGTTCCATCAATGTCGGATCGGAATTAAAATCATACTTGCAAAGCAACTCCTCTAGATCAGATCCTTGGCGTGCATTGAAGTAAGGGGTGCGAGAATCCAGACAGAGCGAGAAAGGTGGGGCTTTGGTTGCGCCCAACTGAACCGAGCGGACAAAGCCATCCTCGACAAAAAAGACCTTGATGTTGTTTTTTTCGATGAATTTGAGCAGGTAGTCGGGTGCCTTGAAACCCCAGATAAAGATTTCCGCATCTGGGCTAGCCAAAATCTTTTTCCGGTAGAGGGCGTCGAATTCCTCGCGGCTAATTTCTTTCGGCAAGAAAACTAAGTTACGATCCGGAAAATATTTTCTCAGGTATTGCTTCCAGGTACTGAAACCAATTACATAGGTTGTTATGACATTTCCATTTGTTGGAATGGATTTTATTTTAAGCCTCCTCAGCCGATTTTTCCTGGCATCAGCAAAGAACTGAATAGGGGACCTTACAAATTTCTTGAAGAGTCGCTTAGTTTTTTGCATTCATTTGCTCCATGGTTTTACAGATCTCAGTTTCTCTGCAATTAACTTTTGAATTGTTGGTGATGATATTTCCAATATGGGGTCGATGCAGCAATTTTTCTCTCATTGTTACCGGTATGTCTATATCGGTAGCAGTCTGTTGATCGAACTGGTTTCCAGTGATCTCATTGAGGTCACTGGCGACACGGATTCCAACAACAGTTCTGCAGAAGAGGTTGTTGTAAATGGTATTTGAGTCTGCGAAATCCTCGAAGTATTTTCCGGCTTGATCCATCGGCTTATCACCACAGTCCCATTTGCTGAGGTTGCGACTTTGGCGCGAAGCCAGCCAGATTCCGACTTTCTCGTCTTGGAATAGGTTGTTGCGGATCGTGTTGTGGCTACTATGCTGCCACCTGATAACCTGCTTGCCGCTGCTGAAACGTTCACCACAGTTTTTGTAAAGGAATATACCGCCCGCCGCATTATTTTTAAAAATATTCCCGTCAATGAGGTTTTCTGCTGAAGAATCAACAGCAATTGCCTCACGAGCCCCCTTGCCGACTCGATATCCATTTTCAAGTAACTTATTGTTAACTATCCTGTTTCCTTTTGAACTATGCTCAAGATAGATACCAACTCCGGAGGAACGCTGAATAACTGAATTTTGCACAGTTACATTGGTTACATAATCGTCAATGTACAACCCAACACCACCACTACCCTCTATTATGATCTTGTCCAAAAAAATGCTGTTCGGGCTAACCGAGTATATTTTTTCGTGATCCGTTCCTTTTCGCGCATCCACCTCGGACCAGCTAATGCGTATTCCACTCGATTTGAAATTTCTGAAAACACAGTTTTCCACTTTGATATTTGTTAACGGATTACCTTTAGAATCGATAAGCAAGCCTATCTTGTCTTTGCCCTTTCCATCAAAAACCGACCCATTGCAATTGAGCGAAGTATTGCTATCGATTATATTTATGGACTGCTCAAACACACACCCTTCCGGTAAGGTAACGTCACCACGTACTACCGCCGGAAGCGTTTCCGGACATACATCGCCTGCAAACGCTGAGGTCGCATATAAGGTAACGATCAAAAATAAAAGGATATTTCTCAATCGAATATTTCCAATATTCCACATACTTGGTTCTCTTTTCCTGATGTAACCACAAGTGCACGGACTTTATTTCGGTGCATAAAAGCTTCCGCCTCGGCAAGATTAGTCTCTGCATCGATCGTTACTGGTTTACGAGTCATGAACACATTTACGGGCTTTTCAAGCATTTGGGGATCTTTCAGCAAAGCACGTCGCAAGTCACCGTCGGTTATAATACCTTGCAACTTCCCATCGGTCATTATTAACGCCAACCCCATACGACTTGAAGTCATGGTGAATAAACATTCTCGCACGGTGGCGTTCGGTTCGATGGATGGCAGGTTGGTACGCATAACATCATGTACGCGCGTCAACAATCGTTTACCCAAGCTGCCACCCGGATGAAAACGGGCAAAATCAGTTGCATGGAAGTCTCTTGCTTTTATGAGTGCTACGGCCAAAGCATCACCGATCGCCATCGTGACTAGAGTCGATGTGGTAGGTGCGAGATTGTTTGGACAAATCTCACGTTCGACTGAGACATTCAAAAAGACGTCAGAATTTTTCGCTAATGTTGAGTTGCTGTTTCCGGCAATTGCGATAATGCTATTGCCAAAAGCTTTAATGCTGGGAATGAGTTTAATGACCTCTTCAGTCTCCCCACTGTATGAGATCAGGACCAACAGATCCTCTTGCCTAATCATCCCAAGGTCACCATGCAATGCTTCGGCTGGATGCATGAAGAAACTTGTCGTACCAGTTGAAGCAAATGTTGCAGCGATTTTTTTCCCGACTAATCCAGACTTACCCATGCCGCAGATAACTAAACGTCCGGAGCAATTGAGTATCAGTTCGACTGCCTGGTAGAACTCATCCCCAAGACGGTTCGCCAGAGATTTTACTGCTATCGATTGCGCTATAAGCGCCTCCCTTGCAATTTCGGTGTGGTCAATAAAATCTTCTCTTCTCAATAATCTTACGGTTTCAAACATTCGCTTACTCCTAAAATCGATTTTCGTTATGCAAAAACTGTTAATTCAGCTAGGCCTTTGATCACAGCCTCAACACCACCGCCGCCGACACGGCAATCTGATAAAGCACCTGCATCACATCCTTGGCAAACTGGAGGTACTTCGTTTCAACCTTGGGAAGCACGAGAACCTCGTCGCCTTTCTTGAGTGTTTCTCCAGCACCGGCAATCTTGTACGAGCCGTCACGACTGAGAATCACAATGCGTGAACTGCCTTTCGACTGGGAATTTCCGCCTGACTGATCAATGGCATCGGACACGTCCATACCCGGACGATAGGCAATGGTACTGGGAAAGAGGACTTCGCCGTGAACCATGACCAAGGCGTTGTCGGAAGGAATGCGGATGATGTCGCCGTTTTCCAGAATGATCCCTTTCGGGTCGCCTCCGGCTATAACTACCTGCCCCTTGGGTTGGATATCCTTGGCCCTCTCGATCCACTTGAGGAACAACTCCGCCTCGTCCTTTCTCAGCTTAGCCTCTTCCGCAGTTGCGGAGCGGGCAGTCAGGACTGACGCTTCGAGATTGCGCAGTGATTCAAGGAGCATTTCTTTTTGCCTTGACGCCACGCTGGTGCGGAAAAGCTGCACAGCTGTTTTGTCAGCCGTCGGCGCGTACTTGATCATGCCGAGAGCATCTGAGAGTCGTGCCCCGTAGGGTAGAGCCACTTCCCGAGCGCCGAGTTGCTCACCTTCGAAACGAATTGTGATGGTTCCGTTGTTCTTATCGGAGAGAATAGTTGTTTCATCCCCCCCGTAAAGTGTGGTTTGCGGTGCCGCCTGCAGGGGATATATTTCCACGTCGCGGGTGGGGCGGCTGTTGCGCACGACCCTCATGTGGGTCGCTTCGGAGCGGGGGGCGGCCATCCTGAGCATTTCACTTGCGTAGATGGAATCGCCGTTGAATTCAAAGCGATAAGGATTGGCCACGAGTCCGCTTACCTTGACCGTCTGCCGGCGGGGAGTCACCAGGATGGTATCGCCGTCGGCAAACTGAAATGCCGGGACTTCGCCTCTAAGGACGAAATCATACAGGTTGAAGGTGCGGATCTTTTCCGTTCCCCTGATTATGGAGATATCTAGGTAGGAACCGGAAGACGCATCTATCCCGCCCGAGCGGTCCAGGTAATACATGAGGCTGTTGGCTGAGGTGCCGCCATAAGCGCCCGGACGCACTACACCGCCTGTTACGTAGACGATAACAGGCTGGGTTTCGAGCAGACCCGCGTAAAGGCCCACATTGTTTATGTAGACGGTGCGCAGCACCCGCAATATGGTGGCGGTCAACTCCCGGTTTTTCACCCCAAGTACCGAAACAGGACCGACCTTAGGAAGAAATATGTTGCCTTGGGCATCCACGGACTGAATCTGTTCGAATTCAACGCTTCCCCATATCTTGATATTGATCTTGTCTCCAATGGCAATTACGTATTCGGGACTGAAAACAGGGGTTTTTTCGGTGGCAAAATCCCCATCAAAGAGAAAACAGCCAAACGGCTCACAGGTGATACGTTGCCGCATAATCGTTTGGGGCTCCGTCAAGGATGTGGAAGTGGATGTGGATGTCAATGCCGATGGCGAAGTCATGGACATTGAGTCCGACTTGTTAACATATGTCGCATCTGGGCCTGACAACGGTCTGCTCGGCAGTTGTGCGGCCGTAACGGTAATGCCGAGGGATAAAATCAAGAGTGCAACGACTAGGGCAAATGCTTGTTTCATGGATCAATCCTTATGATCTTCAATAGTGGCAATGATAAGTCTGGAGATACCGTAGAGGATCAGCAGCCCGACCAGCGAGGCGAAAATTATATACTGTCGTCTGGGATATTCAGCCTCTTCCTGCTGATGGGGCGAACTTATGACGACAAGGTTCTTTACCTTGCGCGATGCCTCTACCCGCTCCTTCTCGTAGGCAGCCAAAGTGGCCTTGTATTTATCAAGGGCGAACTCCGCCTGAAACTGCAGGAGCATGAACTGGCTTGACATCGTGTTCAGTTTGCCGGCCGGCCCTCCCGATATCTTCTGCTTTTCGTTCTGCAACTGCTGTTTGAGTGCTCCCAGTTTTTCGCGAAAGGCAACAACCTGGGTCGAGTTTTCCGCAAGGAATGTCCGCATGTTTCTAAGTTCGGCTTCCTGGCGACCCACTTCGGCTTCCAGTTGAAGCACAAATGCCGACATGGCCTTTGCCTGTTCGACCGGATCAAGCACATTGTGGCGGTTCTGGAAGGCAAGCACCTTTTGCTTCGTCGCCAGTAACTCCTCATTGGCGCGAGTCAACTCGCTGGAGATGAAGCGTAGCTGTTCATTGGATATGCGGTGGGAGTTGTCATTGATGAATTTTTCGCATTGGTACATGATGGCGGCGTTCATCCGGCGGGCGAAAGCGCGATCAAACGCTTCGGTGCGAATGGTCAGAACACCGGTCACGGCATCGTAATTCACCGAAACATGTTTTCGATAAAAGTTGAGGAAGTCTTCCTGGCTTGCCCACGGCAGGAGCCTCGACAGATAGTCTCCCCGCCCCTGATAGGCTTTTCGCAGCCCGACCGAAGCATCGAGATATTGAAGCATGTCGAGGGACAGGATGTATTCGCGCAGATATAGATTATCTTCCCGGGATGATGAACCACCGCCGCTTAGGATACTGACCGCAAGAGAACCCACATCCTGGCCGCCGCCGCTCTGTCTGACCGTGATCTTGGATTCGCTGACATAGCGAGGCGAAGCGATGACGCCGTAGTAGATCGCAATCAGCAGAAATGGAACAACCACAATCAAGAGAAAACTCTTTGACAGCTTGAAACATTTTTCCCACAGATTAGCGTTTATTGATTTTGCCATAGAATTTAGCCGCATCTTTAATGTCATCCAACAAGTTTATTTTTCCGTCTTGAATTACCGCGCCGATATCTGTGTTACGGATCAGCACTTCTGGACTGTGGGAGACCATGATAATGTTTGCTTTCTGACGTTTCTCGTCGAACAATTTATTGCTCTTGTGCTTGAACGTCTGATCTCCCACCGATGTACATTCATCCACGAGATAGTAATCAAAATCAAAGGCCATGCTGAGTCCGAAGCTGATCTTGCCCTTCATGCCCGATGAATACGTATTTACCGGCATATCGAAATAATCGCCGATTTCGGCGAACTCCTGAACATAGTCAATCTTCTGACGAATTTCATCACGTGATAAACCATAGATACGACAGATGAACTTGATATTGTCTCGACCGCTCATGCTCCCCTGAAAGCCACCCGAAAGCCCCACCGGCCAGGATATTTTCTTACTGGTAATTAAACGGCCGCTATTAGGATACTCAGTTCCACTGATCATCCGCATGAGTGTAGACTTACCCGCACCGTTCGGTCCTAGGATTCCGATGCTTTTTCCTTCGGGGAACACGACGCTCACGTCTCGGAACACGTAGTGGCGCCCCTTCTTTGTTTTGTACCATTTGGTTAAGTTCTTTAACTCAATCATGATTCCAGCAACTTGAAACGAGTGAGTCGGTAGAGGGCAAGTCCGAAACATAAAGAAACCATGGCACTCAATCCAAGATAGTACCAAGTTGCACCTGCATTTTGGAAAGAGGGAAAATAAAACTCACGTGCCAGTTCAAGGGCATGCAGAATGGGGTTCCACAATAGCCAACCACGATACTGTTCCGGCACAACTGACAGTGGAATAAATACGCCGGAAATGAAATAAAGCGGCCGGGTTATAAAGGGGATGCACTTTTTAACTTCCGGGAACATAGCTGAAACGACCCCCGAAACGATGCCAACCCCGATGGCAAAGATGAAAAGCAAGGCATACGCACACAATACTTCAAGGGGCCTGTGAGGCAGCACAGGTATTCCAAAAGCAGCTACCCCAATCAAATACACAACGAATCCGGCAATAAAAATGAGCAACTCCAGCAATACCCTGGCCCAGATGTTGTCCAGGGGCTGAACATAGCGATAAGCAAGCAGTGCTCTGTTGGAGTTGACAGCCTCGGCAGAGCGGGTCCAAACATGCCGAAAGAACAAAAACGGAAACAGCCCGGTTATGATGAACAACGGATAATCGATGCCAGGCATAGTTCTACGTCCAAGAGCACCAAAAATAACTGTAATTACAAGCACATGCCCCAATGGCTCGAGAAGTGCCCATAAATAGCCGAGTCGATAATTGCCAAAACGGGTTTTCAGTTCCCTAATGAAAAATGCAAAAACGACTGATTTCTGTATCTGGATAGCAGTACGCATGGGACTCAATCAATTCCTTGAAATCTCAAAATAGTGTTTGTTTGCATACAGCGTAATTTGACAGTCTATTTGACTGTCACTTCGAGCAACACCAAAATACAGCTGCTATACATGCTTCTAGGGTAGGCCGGTAACTTCTGGAGGTTTAGGGCCTTGACAGCCGACTCTAATGAGCCCCCCGCCAGCGAGGCACTATATGTTACCAGATAGTTAAAATACCGGACTATTTAGCCGCGTCTTATGATTCTTTAGTGTTTTGTATACAACTTGCCTTGCTTGCAACTCTGTTACGTATTTGCAACACCTGTGCCGATTTTCTCAACTCCTGCATCTATTTGAAATACAGTAATTTTATCAAATACTACCATGTAGGCGTCAACTTCCCGACGCCGAACCAAGTCAAGTTTTTGTTGTATACGCAGTTATTCAGGTCGACAGGACGACGCTGGCGCCAAGGTCGGGACTTACTTAGTGGAGGCGGCAGGCAGCAAATTATGGCCAGCCGATAGGTGTCTTGCCAGGGCGGGCCTGAGATTTCTGCTGGAAGAAAAGCGATGTTCTTCAGCCGAACTTTTTACTGTGTTCTGCGATACCTTCGAGGTTTGCCAAGCTACTAATCTTGACGTGTCTTTCTAGACCGGGGCTATATTTAATCTATCGGACGACCAGTTATAATACTTTAGAAATAAATATCCTCTCACAAATCTGTGCATGGAAGCAGGCAACGATAAGTCACCCTTGCAGTGACAGAAATTCAGGATATAGTTCTTTGCCGCTCTGAAACCATAGCGATGGATCTTCAAATTAAGCGTCTCCAGGAAATAGAGGCTGGCCTTCTGTCTGTCCGTCAGGTTCCACGGGTTTTTTAGCCTGATATAACCGGTGCGGCCCAAGACACCCTTATGCGCATTGTCCTTTTCGACAACTTCCTGGCGGCTGACTTTGTTTACTTCCGCGGTGAACTGCCGGACCATATGAAACTTGTCGAACACCAGTGTCTCCTATGGAGCCTTGGACTTGATTGCCTGAACATAGGAAGTCCATATGTCGCAGCAGATGCTGACAAGCCTGGCTGTCCGCTCTGGGCCGAAGAAATCAAAGAAAGCGGAGAAAGTGTCTATGGTCAACCCCTCACCACTCTCCACCACAAAGGCCCTGATCAAGCACCTCTTCCCTGCTGCCCATGGCATGCAACATCGACAGACTTGCACTCAGGGCACGTTATACGGCAGGAAACATGGACAAGGTATTGGACAAGCGTGGATTTCTCTTGCAGAGTAGGTGTAATTGGTCGCGCTTCGAAAACTACCTGACGGAACTCATGCTTTCATTTTTTTCTTGCGCTATTTATGCATAGACGTTTGATACGAATAACATTAGAATCATTGAATATTTCTTATGTTTCTGCTTTGATGCGGCTAACGAAACAAGGGAAGGCTTATGGGCGATATTTTTCCAAAAGTACTCCACCACGGCGCCCTGCACGGCGTTACCGGCTCCTGCCACGAACTACAGCTCTCCCGGGAGGACGGCATTCTGGTGGACTGCGGGCTGTTCCAGGGGAACGATCTCCCGGAGGGACCTGCCGCAGGAGAAGGGCAGGACCGGTCATCATCCCGGATCAATTTTCCGATTGAACACCTCAAGGCGCTGGTGGTTACCCATGTTCATCTGGACCATGTGGGGAGAATCCCGTATTTATTGGCAGCCGGCTTCAAGGGGCCAATCTACTGCAGCGAACCCTCGGCGGTGCTGCTGCCCTTGATGCTGGAAGACGCACTGAAGATCGGCGTTACCAACAACCAGCGCCTTATCGAAGGGTTTCTTGACCACCTTAGAACACTGCTGGTTCCCCTGCCCTATGGCCGGTGGCAGCAGATTACAACCGACAACGCGCCCTGCGTAACACTCCGGCTCCAGCCGGCCGGGCATATCCTCGGCTCGGCCTATGTGGAGGTCAACTGCCCGGGGCCGGCAGGAACCGGCTCCCGTGATGTGCGCGTGGTTTTTTCCGGTGATCTCGGCGCCCCTTACACGCCGCTGCTGCCGGCACCCCGCTCGCCCTACCGGGCTGACCTGCTGGTGCTGGAATCAACCTACGGCGACCGGCGGCACGAGGGACGAAAGGAACGCCGTCAACAACTGCAGCAGGTTATCGAGCGGGCGCTGCAGGACCGGGGAGTGGTGCTGGTGCCGGCCTTTGCCATCGGCCGCACGCAGGAACTGCTCTACGAACTGGAAGAGATCATCTTCCGCTGCCGCTCACGGCAGGCAGCCGAAGGCATGCCGTGGGATGATCTGGAAATCATCGTTGATTCGCCCCTGGCAAGTCGTTTCACCGAGGCCTACCTGCAACTCCTGCCCTACTGGGACGCCGAAGCCCGCCAGAGGGTGCAGGCCGGCCGCCACCCCCTCAGCTTTGAGCAACTGACCACCATCGACAGCCACGCTGACCACGAAAACACCGTGGCGTATCTGCGCAAGACCGCCCGGCCATGCGTGGTAATCGCCGCCGGAGGCATGTGCAGCGGCGGCCGCATCGTCAATTACCTCAAGGCACTGATCGGCGATTCCCGCACCGACGTGCTGTTCGTCGGCTACCAGGCCGCCGGAACAGCGGGGCGTGACATCCAGGAATACGGACCGAAAGGCGGCTACGTGGTCTTCGATGGCCAGCGCTACCCGATCCGCGCCCGGATTCATACCATCAGCGGCTACTCGGCCCACGCCGACCAGAGGAACCTGGTGGACTTTGTCCGGCGCATGCGCTGCAAGCCGAAAGAGATTCGCCTGGTGCATGGCGAAGACACTGCCAGGAAAGCCTTGGCGGCTGCCTTGAAAGATGAGGCCGAAATTTTTGTTCCTTAAAACCAAAAACCAAAAACTAAAAACTGTTTTTTCCCCTCAAACTCCTGTATTCTGTATCAGTGAAAAGCATAGAACTGATGTACCCCTCTGACAATTCGCCGGAACGCCTCGACCAGTTTATTACGCGTGAGGTTCCCGATCTAACCCGCTCCGCGGTCCAACGCCTGATTGAGTCAGGCATGATTACGGTGAATGGTTCCCCGCCCAGGCCTTCCCAGAAATTGAAGGGCGGCGAGCAGATCTTCATCGAGATCCCTCCACCCGTAGCTGCCGTGCCCCAAGCCGAAGAGATTCCCCTCTCGATTCTTTACGAGGACAGCGATCTGATCGTGGTGAACAAGGTCGCCGGAATGTCGGTGCATCCCGGTGCCGGAAATCGCGACGGAACCTTGGTGAACGCGCTCCTGTCCCACTGCGACGATCTCTCCGGCATTGGCGGCGAGATTCGGCCGGGGATCGTGCACCGGATCGATAAGGACACCAGCGGCGTGATTGTTGTGGCGAAGCATGACCGTTCCCACCTCGAACTGGCCCGACAGTTCCAGGAACACAGCATCAAGCGGGTCTACATTGCCCTGGTCTTCGGTTCACCCAAAACCGATAAGGGGCGGATCGAATCGGAGATCGGCCGCCACCCGGTGGATCGAAAGAAGATGTCCGGTTCCGCACGCCGGGGCAAACATGCCGTTACCCATTGGAAGGTGATCGGCCGCTACGGCCCTCTTTCGGCGGTGGAACTGCGCCTGGAAACCGGTCGCACCCACCAGATTCGCGTCCACCTCTCCGAAGCAGGCTTTCCTTTGTTGGGAGACCCGGTGTACGGCAGTTCCGGACGCCTCTCCGGACTAAAGGATGCGACGCTTCAGGCCTTGATTCGAAAACTCGGTCGGCAGGCTCTCCACGCCCGCACCCTCGGCTTTCTCCATCCGGTCAGCGGCGAGTATCTGGAATTCTCCTCCCCGCTGCCGGAAGACATGGGACGAATTCTTGAACACCTTGAAAAAATCAGTTCTTAGTTTTTGGTTTTTAGTTTTTGGTTGGAGGAACGAGTTCAACTTTGAACCGTGAACTTTGAACGGCTTTTCAACTCAAAACTAAAAACTAAAAACCTCATTTATAAAGGAGTTTCCGTGCAGTTACTGAAATCAGGCAAAGTCCACTATTTTGGCTCACGACTACTGG
>RPRC01000130.1 GCA_003857395.1 Geobacter sp. | reverse complement strand
CTGTGTAGTAATTGGCGTTCGGAGCGCCAATGCCGATTCCTTTCAGCGCGTGGCTTGCAGCATACTGCCTGAATTTTTCACGTGCTTGCGTGCAGAGACGCTCCACTAGATTTTCTGCCGGTTCATGAGGCAGGGTGGGAAGTGTCGTCTCGGCGAGACAAGTTCCGTCATGTTCAACGAAACCGAAGGAAGATGTTGTTCCCCCGATGTCGATTCCAAGTACCACAGATTTTTTTATCATGTTCTGCTCCCGGGGATGGGTGAGGTGCGTGGCCTTCATCGTCCCGTTATTCGGGTCGGAGGGCAGCTCCTTTTCAGGATACATCATAACGGAAGATTCCATTTGTTCAATCGCAGCTAATTTATTCTAGTTGAATCATCCAGATTTCTTGACCTGGGTCATGAGTGGATCTCCTCGTGTGTGGTACAGTCTTTTTAACCAAGAAGGATTACATCTAGCCTTGAGGAAAAGAACCCCTGTTTTCTCAGGCAGTTCTGAGTGAAAGGAGAACACAACTATGGCAAAGACACAGGAAAGTTTTCTCGGTCAGGCATTGGATCTGAAGAGCCTTGTTTCCTATCAGGAAGGATCTGTAGTCAGCAAGACTCTCGTTGATCGGGGTATCGGTACGATTACGCTTTTCTCTTTTGACGCGGGGCAGGGCCTCAGTGAACATACCGCACCTTTTGATGCTTTTGTACAGATTGTTGACGGGGAGGCTGAGGTAACCATTTCCGGAGAAAAACATACGGTAAAAGCGGGTGAGATCATCATCATGCCGGCTGACAAACCTCATGCCTTGCGGTCAGACACACGGTTTACAATGCTTCTGGTGATGATTCGAGCATAATCGCAGACCACAGTTTGAAGGCAGGTTCGCAGGCAGGTTTATGGCGGCAGGAGAGCTAGCTTCAGGCGGAGCCTGGCACCCTGGCGGTGTCAATCTTCGGCTTTGCTTGTGCGGCGTACCAGTGTCGCCTCCGCGCAACCCCTCGATTTATTTGCCCGTTCAAGACAAAGGCGGTGTCCCCTTCATGCAGAGCCGCCCGGCCAGATCATCGATAAACTGCCGAGCGGAACGTCCGGAGCGCTGCCCCTTGAACAGGGCCCAGCGGAGGGCTTCGCTCCGTAGCTCCCCCCGGCTGATATCGAGCCGCAGTCGCTCGGCGTAGTGCTCGACAATGGCGAGGTAGATATCCTGGGAGAATGAGTAAAAACTGAGCGTAAGACCAAAGCGGTCTGCCAGGGAGAGTTTTTCCGAGATAGCTTCCTCGGGATGGATCTCTTTGCCGAGATTGTCGTTCATCGGTTCCGGCATAAGGTGACGCCGGTTGGAGGTCGCGTAGAGCAGGACATTTTCCGGTCTGGCTTCGATGCTCCCTTCCAGAATCGCCTTTAACTCCCGGTAAGAGGCTTCACCTTCCTCAAAGGAAAGGTCATCACAGAACAGAATGAACCGCCAGGGTGTTCCCCTGACCAGGCGCAGGATATCTGAAATATGGAGGAGGTCGCCCTTTTGCACCTCGATGATCCGCAGTCCTTTCGGAGAGAATGGCTTGAGGAGGCCCTTTATGCAGGAAGATTTCCCCGTGCCGCGCTCACCCCATAAAAGGACGTTGTTTGCGGGGTAGCCTGCCACGAACTGGGCCGTGTTCCTGACAATCTCGTCCCGTGCACCGTCAACTCCCACCAGGTCGTTCAAGTCGAACATGTGGGGGTGCTCTATGGGTTGAAGAAAACCTTTTCCCATGCGCTTTTCCCAGCGGAAAGCGATATGTTGCTCAAAGAGCGACGAATCGGTGCTGATCGGCAGGGTTGTCAATTCCAGAAAAGCCTCAAAACGGTCGAGGAGCCGGTCTACCTTGTTGATAATTTCATACCAGTTTTTTGTTTCGTCACTTTTCATTAGTACCTGTCTCTTGTTTCAGATTCGTGATTGGATCTGTTTGAATTCGGTTGAGTCGCTGTTGCGTGCTGCTTCGCATCCATGCCTAGCTGTCCCGGATTCACCTTTCCTTCAGGGAGCATTCGCGTTCCCAAGCCAGGTAGCCATCATCGCGAATATTCCAGAACGACTCGATTCGTTCAGTATACCAGCTAATGCCGTCGCATTCCTTCTCGATCTGGCTGAGATACTCCCCGGAGATCAGTCCTTGCGAATGGAGAAAACGATAGAATTCCCTCACTCCGCTCAAGTGCCCTTCCAACACTTCGGCCTTTGGCTCCAAGGTGGAAACGATATACCATGTTGCCGCAAAGGTGCGGACATCCCCCTCTTTTTCCTGGAAAAGATTCCGGCTCCGCGCCGAGACCAGATAGTCGCGAAGATAATAATCTGCTCCGTGAGCCATGGTTCCTGCATCGAGGGGAGGCACGCCGTTCCGAAGGAGATGCTGGTGAAAATCTTTCAGGAGTTTTCGGCAGAGATCGTCAACGCGTAGTTCGTCTTCCAGGGAGCCGATGGTAAAATCGTTTCTATTGAATTGTTTCAAAATACTATCTCCTCGCACTATATCATGTAGCGGGTCTGTGGGTTACCTTTGCAGGCGTGGATCGAGGGCGTCCCGAATGCCTTCTCCGAGCAGGTTGTACGCCAGAACGGTGACCAGGATGGCAACTCCCGGGAAGAGCGAGAGCCACCAGGCAAATTCCAGGTAATCCTTGCCGGAGGTGAGGATGTTGCCCCAGCTAGGAGTAGGGGGCTGGACTCCGATGCCGAGAAATGAGAGGGCCGATTCGGTGAGGATGGCTCCTGCTACTCCCAGCGTTGCGGCAACAAACACCGGTGCTGCGGCGTTCGGCAGGATGTGCCGGAAGATGATCCTGCTGTTTGAGGCACCAATGGACCGTGCAGCGGTAATATAGTCCCGCTCCTTGATGGAGAGAACCTCGGCCCTTACCAGCCTGGCCACTCCCATCCAGCCGGTAACGCCGATAATCAGCATGATATACCAGATGGACGGCTCAAGCAGCGCAATAACGGCAAGAATCAGGAAAAAGGTGGGGAAACAGAGCATGATGTCGACGACACGCATCAGGATGGCGTCCACCCAGCCTCCGTAGTAACCTGAGAGCAGGCCGACCACGGTTCCTATGGTAATGGCAATCCCGACTGCCACAAATCCGACCTTGAGTGATATCCTGGCTCCGTAGATCACCCGCGTGAGGACGTCTCGACCCAGTTCGTCGGTGCCCATCCAATGCGTTGCCGAAGGTGGCAGAAGAACGTGGTAGGCATCAATTGTCGTTGGGTCGCAGGGGGTAATGAGTGGTGCCAGGAGGGAGAGGAGGAAGAGGCCTATGACAATACAGGCGCCTGCCATGGCGAAACGGTTGCGACGAAAACGCTGCCAGAAGACCGTATAGAAATAGGAGGTTTTAAATGACATGGCTTGGTTCCTTAAGCTCGCCCGTGGCGGATGCGCGGATCTGCAAAAGAATAACAGATATCAGCAAGGAGATTTCCGATAAGGGTGAGAAATGCGCCGATTACCAGGATGCCCATGACAAGGGGGTAATCCCGGGACATGACCCCAGTGTAGAAGAGCTGGCCCATGCCAGGAATGGCGAAGATCGTCTCAAAGATGACGCTGCCGCCGATGAGTCCCGGCAGGGAAAAGCCGAGCAGGGTAACGACCGGCAGCAGTGCGTTTCTAAGAGCATGCCGGTAGATCACAACTCTCTCGGAAAGGCCCTTGGCCCGTGCCGTGGTGATATAGTCCTGGCGGATTACCTCAAGCATGGTGGAGCGCATGTAGCGTGACAGTCCGGCCAGACTGCCGAAGGTGGCAATGCCCACCGGCAGGATCAGGTGTTTTGCCAGATCCCAGAACCATGCAACCGGACCAAGGAGTTCGCTTCCCAGCGAATGGAGACCAGAGATCGGGAGCCAGGCAAGTTTCACTCCGAAGAAATACATCAGGAGGAGCGCCAGCCAGAAGGTTGGGATTGCGAACCCGAGGAAGACGAAGACGGTGATGCCTTTATCCAGGAGGGTATCCCGGCGCACCGCGGCCAGTATTCCAATCGGGATAGCAAGGCCGAACTCCAGGACCAGGGCGATGATGTTGAGGCTGAGAGTAATTGGAATCCGTTCGACGATCTTGTCGGTAACCCGGCGGTTATCAGGTGCGAAGGACCGACCGAAGTCGAGGTGGGCCATGCGTCCGAGCCAGGTGACATACTGGACGTGGAGCGGCTTGTCGAGTCCGTAGAATTCCCGCATCTTCTGGCGAGCCTCGGCTGAAACCTTGGGGTTCATGGCGGTCTGCATGTCGACCGGCTCGCCGGGTGCCAGATGGATCACCGCAAAGGTGATCAGGGTGATCCCGAACAGGAGCGGTATCAGCATCAATAGTCGTTTTATGAGATAGGTTAGCATGGTTGTCAGTGGTTCTTGGTTCGAAGTTCATGGCGAGAAGATATTGCTTCCCGTTCTTAAGTTTTTGGTCTAAGGATTTCCATCATCACATTCTACAGTAAAAATTGCATTTGATATGTAGGGGCACCCCCCTGTGGGTGCCCTTTTTGGTGGGCAGGCACAGGGGCCTGCCCCTACTGACGCCTAATACACCTGCTCCGCCTTCGGCACATACCAGTGAATGAAGTTATAGGTGATTCCGGCAGGCGCCGGCTTGATGCCATGGAAGCGGGCACTGACCACCGGCAGGGCATCAGGAACGTAGAGGAAGGTGTAAGGCTGCTCTTCCGCCAGGATTTCCTGAATGCGGAAATAACATTCCCGTCGCTGGTTACGATTGAATGTTGTTCGACCCTTTTCGATTAGGGAATCTATCTCCGGGTTCTTGAATCCGATGAAATTCAGTTCCTTGGGACCGGTTTTACTGGAGTGCCAGACATCGTAGAGATCGGGATCGGGGGTAATTGTCCAGCCGAGAATGACGGCCTCGAAATTCCCCGGATCGATAAACTGGCTGAGAAAGGATGCCCATTCCACAACCCGGATCTTAACCTCTATTCCCACATCCTTGAGCCGCTGCTGAATGATCTGGGCTGCCTTCAAACGCTCGCTATTCCCCTGGTTGGTCAGAATCGTGAACTGGAAGGGCCGCCCGTCCTTTACCAGGGTTCCCGCACTGTTCCGATCCTTCCATCCTGCTTCGGCAAGTAGCTGCCGGGCTTTTGAAGGATTATAACCGAAATCCCTGACATTCGCTGAATAGGCCCAGGTTCCCGGTTTGTAAGGCCCATGGGCAATCTGCCCCATTCCCAGAAGGACGCCCTGGATGATCTCTTCCTTGTTGATTGCCGAGGTGAGGGCCTGTCGAACCCTTTTGTCCTTGAATAGCGGGTGTCTGAGATTGTATCCCAGATAAACGTAGGACGATGCCGGATAGCGGTATTTCTGAAAACGTTCCTTGAATTCGGGGGAGTCGGTCTGGCGCCGGTACTGGACCGGAGTAAGGGACATCATGTCCAGTCCTCCCGACTTCAATTCCATATACATGGTGGAGCTGTCCGGGATGATCCGGTAGACGTAGCGGTCGATATGGGGCCGGCCTTCGAAATAACCGTGGAAAGATTGGAGGACAATCTTCTGTCCGGCGACCCACTCTTTCAATCGGTAGGGGCCCGTTCCCACCGGGGAGCGGGAGAGGGGGCTTTTGGTGATATCCTTTCCCTCCAGAAGGTGAGCCGGAAGGATTGCCATGCCCCAGGACGGCAGCGCAGGTGCGAAAGGTTTCTCGTAGGTCACCCGGAAGGTGTACGGGTCGGGTGCTTCGGCTTTCTTTACCTGTTTGAAATCCTCGGCATAGGCCGTCGGGGTCTTTGGGTCGATGGTGACCCGGTAGGTGTAGAGAACATCCCGTGAGGTGAAGTCGGCACCGTCATGCCATTGTACGCCTTTGCGGAGATGAAAGGTAATCATGAGGCCGTTGCCGGACACCTCCCACGACTCGGCAAGGTCACCCACCAGATTCAACTCCTTGTCGTACTTGAGAAGGCCGTTGTAGATGAGGCCGGCAACATCATGGGAGGCACTGTCGGCGGAAAGAATTGGGATGAGGTTCGATGGCTCGCCAATAGTACCGTCAACCAGGCTGTCGCCATAGGCGGGTATATCCGCCCCTCTGGCCGGAACGGGACTCTGCCGCGGGCTGCTGTCGCAGGAGGCGAGAAGGACTGCGGTAATGAGAAGAAGAAAAGCAACGAACTTCCCTTTCATTGCGGACCTTTTGCTTTCCTGAGCGCGTTCAGTTTTTTTGCCACGCCTTTGTTTTCCGGATCGACCTTTAACACCTTCTGGTAGAACAGCTTCGCACGGGGGTAGTCGCCCTTCGCTTCATAGACATCCGCAAGGTGCTCGAGAATGGTGGGGTCGTTATCCGCCTGCTTTACGGCTTTCTCAAGATTGGCGATTGCTTCATCATAGCGTTTTAACTTGAAGTACGCCCAACCGAGACTGTCACGGATGAACCCGTCATCAGGCCGAAGCTCGACAGCCTTTTTCAGGAGGCGTAATGCCTCCTCCAGGTTTGTGCCCATTTCTGCGTAGGTATAGCCGAGGTAGTTGAGGGCCTGGGCGTCGTCCGGGTTGAAGCTGATAACTTTTTTCAAGCGGCTGATGGATGCTTCCTTGTTACCGATCTTGTCGTAAAGGACAGCGATGCGGAATTGGATGGCAGTGTTGTCGGCAAACTTTTTCTCCACTGCGGTCAGGACTTTCAGCCCTTCGGACGGTTGATCAAGTGATTCGTAAATGCCGGAAAGGTAAAGATAGAGTTCGGGCTTTCCCTGGTTTTTGGCAATGGCGTCCTTCAACAGTGAGATCGCTCGTTCTGGCTCGCCCTTTTCCTTGTAAAGGAAGGCAATCTGGCCCAGTGCGTCAAAATAGAGCGCGGAGGAAACTGCGATTTTTCCGAACTCTTCGATGGACTTGTCGTACTCTTTCTTTTCCGCATAACAGGTTGCCAGGTACAGTCGGATCGGGTCCGCCTCGGGATTCTGGGCAAGGATTGCTGAAAACTCCTGGATTGCTTCGTCGTATTTTTCCAGCTCCAGATAGATCAGTCCTATCTTGCGCCGTACCTCCTGTCCCTCGATCCCTTCGAAGGACAGGGTTTTCAGAAGTGTAAGAGCGTCTTCAAGGCGCTGCTGCTGAATATATAGTTGGACGAGGTGCTGCGCCACGTTCTGATTCAAGGGGTTGAGGGTGAGGACTTCCTGAAAAATCCCGGCAGCCTCGTCATAGCGGCTGGTATTTTCCAGAGAGAGTCCCAGATCAATCAACGCCTGCTCGAAATCCGGTTTCAGCTCGAGAGCTTTGCGATAGTAGGTGGTTGCGTCACGGTAAAGTTTCATCCGTTCGTAGGATTTGCCAAGGTAGTAGTAGCCGAGTGCCGAATCGGGAGATTTCTTCAAAAGGTTTTTCAAGACCTTGACCGCTTCTTCGTACTCGTATACCTTGAGGTACGATACCGCCAGATTGATAACCGCGTCTTCCTTGTCAGGATCCAGTTCCTGCGCCTTGACGAAATGAGGTATTGCCTCCTGGTCTTTTCCGGTTGCCGCCAGTATCATGCCGAGGAGCATATGGGCGCGACGAAATTTCGGGTCGAACTGGATGGCCGTTTCGCAGGCATCGATGGCTTCTTGAGGGTTGTTCAGCTTCAGGTAGGCTTCCGCTACCTTTGTGTGGAGAAATGGTGATTTGGGATCCTCCGCAAGTGCTTCCCGCAACAGAATGAGTGCGCCTTCGGGGTCTCCTTCCAGGATGCGTAATCGTGAGAGGGAATAGACATACAGGCCGCGGGATTCTTTCTTGGTTTCAATCATCCGGGGGGGCGGGTCGGCGGTGAGTTCTGTCGTCACCATTTGATTGAGGGAACACGCCGGAAGAAACAACAGTATGAGGGTGGCACTGGCTACAATAGTTTTCATTAGGGTTTTCCGGCGAAAATAACCAGACGCTCGTGAGTGGTTCGCGGGGTGTAATAACCTGTCCACATGTGTTCCCTGGTTCGTTAAGGTTAATGCTGCAATACGTATCAAAGCTATAGAAGATTGCTGAAAAAGACAAGTGGAATGCCGTGATTCATTACTGACTTATTCTTACTCCTACTAGGAATCCAATGTACTTGTTGGGGGGGGATTGTGCATTGAATGTTCGTCACCGGCGCCGATGTGGGGCGGAGACATGTCATGTGCAAAAAATAGGGTAGACTTATAGATGTCACGGTCTCCGATTTTGTATGGAATTATAGAAAAAAGCTATCATAAAACAGTAGGAGCGTCAAATGAATATCCCAGTATTTTCGTTGCGGATAGTCATTGGTGCGTTCAGGGATATTTTCCATGGAATCCAGACACCTTGAGGCTTTGCTCGATCCCGGTGCATACGATGAGCCGACCGCTTCGGTTGGTCTCATACAGACCCATGTATCGTTCCTCTTTCTCACAGATAAGTTTGTGTACAAAATAAAAAAACCGGTAGATTTCGGATTTCTCAATTTTGTCACTCTGGACCGTCGGCGCTTTTACTGCGAGGAAGAGGTGCGCCTCAATCGACGGCTTTGCCCCGACATGTACCTGGGTGTAGTGGAGGTCCGGGAATCTCCCGCGGGTGCCTGCTTGTACGGCCAGGGAGCGGTAATCGATTATGCGGTCAAGATGAAGCGACTCCCTGCCGAACGGATGCTTGACAGGTTGCTTGAGCAAAACTCGGTGGGTGCAGAAGATATCCGCGGGATCGCCCGGGCCATTGGCGAATTCCACCTCAGTGCCGAGCGGAGCAAAGAAATCGATACCTATGGAAGTCTCGAGCTGATCAGTCGGAACTGGACGGAAAATTTTCTCCAGATGGAACCTTTCCTCTCCCGTGCCCTGACTGACGACGATCTGCACGTTATCCGCGAGTGGGTTGAGCGTTTTATGGCGGAGCATGGGGACCTGTTCGCCGCAAGAGTTGCCGGTGGTTTTATTCGGGATTGCGACGGGGATATCCATTGCGAAAATATTTGTCTGGCCGACCAGGTGTATATTTTCGATTGCATCGAATTCAATGCCCGTTTCCGCTTTTCCGATACCGCCGCCGATGTGGCTTTTCTTCTCATGGACCTGGAATACCGCGGCAGACGCGATTTTGCGGAAGTCCTCCTCGCGGAATATTGTGCTGTTACCGGTGACAGCGGTATAGTGGAGGTGCTTGATTTTTATCGCGTCTACCGGGCTTTTGTTCGAGGCAAGGTGGAGAGCTTCCGTCTCGACGATCCTCAGATTAATGACCGGGAAAAGGAACTGGCACGGAAGAGCGCGCGCCGACATTTTCGTCTGGCCCGGGGCCTCATCCGCCGCCGCAGCCTCACTCCATGCCTGGTAGTGTTCAGCGGGCTGATGGGCGCGGGCAAGAGCACCCTTGCCCGGGAGCTTTCCTTCGAACTCGGGCTCGAGTTGTTCTGTTCCGATATGCTGAGAAAGGAACTGGCCGGCCTGTCGAAAACAACTCACTGCCGTGATGGGTACAACCAGGGGATCTACTCCCTCGAGTTTACCGAGAATACCTATCGGGAAATGTTCAAGAGGGCGGAAGAAGCGCTGAAGCGCGGGCGTGCTGTCATCCTGGATGCTTCTTTTTCTCGCAGCGCCGACCGTGCCGAGGCAGCCGCCCTTGCCCGGCGGATGGGGGTGCGGTTCAAACTCTTCCATGCCCTATGTCCTGATGATGTCACCAGGGAAAGGCTTGAAGTTCGGGTGGATGACGCCAGAGAGGTTTCCGACGGGCGATGGGAGCTCTTTTCCCGGCAAAAGATCGATTTTGAGCCCTTTCTGTCACCACGTGAAAACTGGCAGGAGATTGATACAGCCGTGCCGGTGGAAGAAAGCCTTGTCCGGATCGTGCGTAGTGTGGAGGGTCATGTAGCATGACGAAGAAAGGAAACCCCGTCTGGAGGAAGGCAGCAGGGCGCTACCCGGACGTGTCGGAGATTGATGACTACACGCGAGAGATAGCAACGGCGAGCAAGATCCAGCAATCGCTGCTGCCTGATGTTCCTCCCGACATGCGGGGAGTACGTATGGCATGCCGTTCAATTCCTGCTCACGTTGTCGGGGGGGACTACTTCGATTTCTTCCGCTGGGATGAATCGAGCCTCGATCTGGTTATTGCTGATGTGTCCGGACACAACCTGGGGTCGGCCCTGATAATGGTGGAGACGCGCAGCGTTCTCCGGGCCCATGCCTTTCGTTCCGGCAACGCCGGAGATGCGCTAGCAGTTCTCAACGAGTTGCTGTATGACGACCTGACCCGGGCAGAACTTTTTATCAGCATGTTTTATGCGAAATTCAGCGCCGAAACACGATTGCTCACTTATGCTAACGGTGGGCATAATCCGCCGCTGCTTCTGCGTTGTGGCCAGCAGGGGTACCGCGGGCTCGATGCCGACGGTATGGTTCTGGGGGTGCTGAAAGGTGTGGAGTTTGAGGAAAAAAACATCTTTCTCAGGGAAGGTGATGTCCTGACTTTTTACACCGACGGTATTACGGAATCCCAAAACGACTCCGGAGAACTGTTCGGGGCCGAAAGATTATACCAGGCCCTCTATGCTTACCGGGGGACTCCGCCGGAAGCGATTATCGAGGGAGTGCTCAAGCATGTTCACGATTTCAGCGGGCACAAGGCCCTGCAGGATGACATTTCACTAGTGGTAATGAAGATAGACTGAGGAACCGCGCAGGACGGTCTTCGGCACTCCTGCGCGGCTGCAGGAATGATGAGGGGGAGATTTTTATGAGACTTGAGGTGACGGCAGACAAGGGGGTGAGCATACTCCGGTTCATGGGTGACAGACTGGACGCCCACAATTCTGACGACTTGAAGGCAAAGATAAAAGAGCTTTTCGCAGGGGGCGCAAAGAGTGTGCTGGTAGACCTGACAGAAGTACGGTTCATCGACAGTTCGGGGCTTGGCGCGCTGGTCTCGGGATTCAAGAATGCGACCAATTACAAAGGAAGTCTTGCATTGACCGGTTTTCAGGATCAGGTCCGTTCCATGTTCGAGCTGACTCGTCTCAATCGGGTCTTCGATATCTATGCCTCCGTGCAGGAGGCGCTGGCGGCCCTGTCCGGGAAATGAAGAGGGGGATCTGATCCCTGTAGTGAGGCTACGGTGAGGCAGTGATGGGAAAGAAAGTGCTGAAACTTGACCTGAAGGTTCCCAACCAGACCCGCTACCTGGAGCTGGTTGGCCGGATCGGGGAAGATCTGGCGCGGGAGCTGAAAAAGGAGGGTGAGGAGAAAAAAACCCTTGCCCAGCACCTGAACGTGGTGTTGACGGAAGCAATGGCAAATGCCATCCGGCATGCCCACGAGGATGATCCGGACAAGACCGTCCATATTGTCATCTCCCTTTCCGATGAGGAACTCATGATTCGGGTCTATGATCATGGACCGGGATTTGATTTTGATTCAGCCTGTGCCCACGAACCGGAAAAACTGGAAGAACATGGCCGGGGGATCTACATCATCAGATCTCTCATGGATACTGTCGTCTATCGCCGGACGCGGGACTATAATGTTCTGGAAATGTGGAAGAAGCTACGCTAGGATTTTCATAGAGCAGGGGCAATTCACGAATTGCCCTTCTTGCGAGTCTTTGATTCCGTGCCGGTCTTCGAACCTCTCTTGTAGGAGACCACGATCATCGTTGTGCCGATCAGAAAGAGCGGGATGCTCAGCAGTTGGCCCATGGTGAAAGAACCGAAGAGAAAGCCGAGTTGCTGGTCAGGTTCGCGGAAGAATTCAACAATGGGGCGGAATAGCCCGTATAACGCGAGAAATACCCAGAGAACCACTCCGGTGGGCGCCTTGGAACGGCGTACCAGCCAGAGAATGAAAAACAGCACCGGCCCTTCGAGGATTGCCTCGTAGAGCTGGGATGGGTGGCGCGGCAGGGGTCCGCCGGTGGGGAAAACAACTCCCCAGGCTACGTCGGTGACCCGTCCGTACAGTTCGCCGTTGATGAAGTTGCCGAGCCTCCCGAGGCCAAGCCCGATCGGGGCGGCCGGCGTGATCAGGTCGGCAATCTGGAAGAAGCCGATTTTCTTCTTGCGGGAGTAATACAGCGCGGCGATTACAACGCCTATCAGCCCGCCATGGAACGACATTCCCCCTTCCCATACGGCAAACACCCTGAAAGGGTTGGCAAAATAGTACGAAACATTGTAAAAGAGTGCGTAGCCGATGCGGGCTCCGACAATCAGGCCGACGGCCATGGCAAAGATCAGATCGGCTATGTCGTCTTTGGTGAGGGGCAGTTTCTTTCGTTTTGCATCGGAAACGGCGATCAGGTACGCGGCGAGGAAGCCGAGGATGTACATGAGGCCGTACCAGCGGACTTCCAAGGTGCCGATCTTGAAAATATACGGTTTGATTTCGGGGAATTGCATGAAGTGTCCCTTCAGTCCTGCTGCCGGAATGAATGCTGAAATTTTCCTGGGAACCTGTCGGACTTAGGGTAAGTCCGACAGATTCCTATACATAGCAGTAAAAGCGGTTGCCGTCAATCGTGCCAACCGAAGTAAGGGCTGACCCATGGGTTTGGGTCCGGCACGAACAATTTCCAATGAAGAATCGAGGAGAGAAGAGCGAATGAGTGCTGACGACAAAAAAGTCATCTACACGATGATGGGTGTAAGTAAATTTTATGACAAAAAACAGGTCCTGAAGGATATCTCGCTTTCGTATTTTTACGGCGCCAAAATCGGCGTGCTGGGTCTGAACGGCTCGGGTAAGAGTTCCTTGCTGCGTATTTTGGCGGGTGTGGACAACGATTTTATCGGCAAGACCATCCTTTCTGCCGGCCTGACGGTTGGTTTCCTGGAGCAGGAGCCAAAGCTCGATCCGGACAAGACGGTGCGTGAGGTTGTTGAGGAAGCGGTGCAGGGAACGGTTGACCTGATGAACGAATTCAACCAGATCAACGAACGCTTTGCCGAGCCGATGTCCGACGATGAAATGGCAGCGCTGTGTGATCGTCAGGCCGCAGTGCAGGAAAAGCTCGACACACTGGATGCCTGGGACCTGGATTCCCGGTTGGAGATGGCCATGGACGCACTGCGCTGTCCGCCGCCGGAGACCAAGACCGCCACGCTGTCGGGTGGCGAGAAGCGTCGGGTCGCTCTGTGCCGACTACTCCTTCAGCAGCCGGACATCCTGCTCCTCGACGAGCCCACCAACCACTTGGACGCCGAATCGGTGGCCTGGCTGGAGCATCACCTGCAGCGCTACCCCGGCACCATCATCGCCGTGACCCATGATCGCTACTTCCTGGACAACGTGGCCGGCTGGATTCTGGAGCTGGATCGGGGAGAAGGAATCCCCTGGAAGGGCAACTACTCCTCCTGGCTTGATCAGAAGCAGGAAAAGCTGCGTCAGGAGGAAAAGAGCGAGAGCGAGCGGCGCAAGACCCTGCAGCGCGAGCTGGAATGGATCCGCATGTCTCCTAAAGGCCGCCACGCCAAGGGCCGTGCGCGGATCACCTCCTACGAGGATCTGCTGGGGCAGGAGGGCGAAAAGCGGGCCAAGGATCTGGAGATCTATATCCCGCCCGGACCGCGGCTTGGCAAGACCGTAGTCGAGGTGCAAGGGGTAAGCAAGGCCTATGGTGACCAGCTGTTGGTGGAGGAGATGTCCTTCAACCTGCCGCCGGGCGGCATCGTCGGAATTATCGGCCCCAACGGCGCCGGCAAGACCACCCTGTTCCGGATGATCACCGGCCAGGAACAGCCCGACAGTGGCACCATCCGGGTCGGCGAGACCGTTACGCTGGCCTATGTCGACCAGAGCCGCGATGCCCTTGATCCGGAAAAGAGCGTCTGGGAGGTCATCACCGATGGCCAGGAAATCCTGCAGCTCGGCAAACAGCAGGTCAACTCCCGGGCCTATGTCTCGCGCTTCAACCTTTCCGGCGCCGACCAGCAGAAAAAGGTCGGCACGTTGTCCGGTGGTGAGCGCAACCGGGTCCACCTGGCCCGGATGCTGAAAGAAGGGGCCAACGTCCTGCTCCTGGACGAACCGACCAACGACCTGGACGTGAACACCATGCGGGCCCTGGAAGAGGCGCTGGAAAACTTCGGTGGCTGTGCCGTGGTCATCAGCCATGACCGCTGGTTCCTGGATCGCATTGCCACCCATATCCTTGCCTTCGAAGGGGACAGTAAGGTGGTCTGGTTCGAGGGGAACTACTCCGAATACGAAGAGGACCGGAAAAAGCGGCTCGGCGCTGCGGCTGATCAGCCGCACCGGATCAAGTATCGGCAGTTGACGAGATAGGGATTTATCCGTACTCGCAACAAAAAAGCGACACTTTCGGGTGTCGTTTTTTTGTTGCGTGATATACGTTGATTTTTCGCAGTCGCTTTACAAAGGTCTTCCTCCACGAGGGAGAGGGATTGGTTGTCTCTGGGGTTGGACCAAGTCAAGCTGCTTGCAATGCTGCAAAGTTGGGAGGATGGTAAAAGAAGCGAAGAAAAAAGATGTCAGGTGTTTCGAGACCTTCTTTGGTATAATTGTCTTTGCAGAATAGATGGGATAGATGGGGATATTCTTGCTCAAGTTTTAACGAACGCATGGACTGTACGTGCAATTAAACGAGAATGTCCCCTGTATACCGAAGAGAAATTTCCCTTAGCAGAAGAGTGGGTCAGTGTCAATTTGCCAACCTCGAAACACAATTACCCTGCCAGCCTGAACTGCCCGATCAGCAACTGAAGTTCTTCGGCGAGCTTTGCCAATTGCTCCGCAGAACAGGAGGATTCCTGGGCACCTTTGGCCGTATCTTGCACCACCTGGGTAATTTGCATGATATTATTCGTGATCTCCGACGTTGTTGCGGTCTGCTGCTCTGCGGCGGTGGCCATCTGGCTGACCTGGATGCTGACGGCATTGATCCTGTCCTGAATTTCTTTCAGGGCATCACCCGACTTGGCCGCCTCGCTGCTTCCGGATTCGACCTCCCTGACACTTTGTTCCATGGTGAGGACTACCTCTTTGGTTTCACTCTGAATCGCTTTGATCATATCACCAATTTCTCGGGTTGCCTTCGTAGTTCTCTCCGAGAGGGCGCGGACCTCATCAGCCACAACGGCGAACCCTCTCCCGTGATCTCCTGCGCGGGCCGCTTCGATGGCGGCATTGAGGGCGAGCAGGTTTGTCTGGTCGGCAATATCCTCGATGGTCCCGATTATCTGTCCTATCTGGTCACTTCGTCTCCCCAGGTTCCCGACAGCCATGGAGGACTCCTTAACCTTTTCGGCGATCTGAATCATTGCCGTAATGGTCTCGTCAACGACCGGAATTTCCGGGGACGTTCTTGCTTTGGAATTTCCGGGGACGTTCTTGCTTTAGTGCGTTAGATTGGTTGAATTAATAATTGCTAAATGATATATGTGGCCAATGCCACGACAACCTCGACTCGACATACCAGGCTTACTGCAACATGTTATCGTTCGTGGGATCGAACGAACTGAAATATTTCTCGACGATGATGATCGTAGACGTTTTGTTGACAGGTTTGACCGGTTGCTGGTTGATTCTAAAACCGATTGCTACGCATGGGCGTTGATTCCGAACCATTTCCATTTACTGTTGCGGTGTAACCAATTGGAGCTTTCCCGCTTCATGCGTCGCATCCTTACTGGACATGCGGTTTATTTCAATCTCCGGCATAACCGATCCGGTCATCTGTTTCAGAACCGCTACAAGTCCATCGTCTGCGAAGAAGAATCATATCTTCTGGAATTGATTCGCTACATTCATCTCAATCCTCTACGTGCCGGCTTAGTGTCAGGATTGGAAGAGTTGGAGTGCTACCCTTGGTGCGGCCATTCTGCAATTCTCGGCAATAGGTATATGTCAGGTCAATCTGTCGAAAAAGTCCTGGTGCACTTTGGCAAACGGATGGATTTAGCACGCGCTCTGTATCGTCAGTTCGTTGCCGATGGTCTCGAAATGGGCGAACAACCCCATCTCGTCGGCAAACATTCAAAACGGCAAGATACTGAAACAGAGGCAGTTTTTTCCGACAATCGAGTCCTAGGTAGCAACGATTTTTTCCAGACTCTTTGTGAACAGGATGATTTCAAGGGACGTTTGCAGGATCGAAAAACCCTCGAAGAACTGCAGCAAACTGTAGAAGATTTCTTTGAAGTGAAATCAAGGGGACTTTGCCAGCGGGGACGTCAAGACGATATTTCAGTTGCCCGTGCCGTATATTGTTTTCTGGCCGTGGCTAAACTGCACTATCCAGGTGTAGAGGTCGGCAGAATTCTTGGTATCAGCGGACCCTCGGTTAGCAGGGCAGTCAGGCGAGGCGAAGAGTTTTTTCAATCCAGTGTGGATCTTCAGGGGTGGTGGAAAGGCTCCTAACGCACTAAAGCAAGAACGTCCCCGGAAATTCCAAAGCAAGAACGTCCCCGGAATCCCCCGGAATCCCATCAAATGGAGTGGAATCAAATCAATCGCTTCGATTTCGTCAATACCCAACCTAAAGTTTTTTCACCTGGGAAATTCAGGTGCATTGGAAAATATAGACATTCTTTCCGACATGAGAAAGTTGGTTGTGCTTGAATTAGTACATATGCCAAAGCCCCCTTACCACGCTAACACAACTTGAGGGACTTGGAGTCGAAGGGGGGGATGGTGAAGACTCAGATTGTCGACTCCTTGGCACCATTGTCAAACTTGGCTGGGTTAAGGTAGCTATTTCTGGCGAATCTGCGATCAAGGGACAACACCCTGAAGCCATTGAGTTCACTCCATTCTCTGGTGAATCTGCGTACAGCTTGGTGGTGGCAGGATGCAGAATTTCAGAAGTTGCGTATGGCCTTACCGAATCTGCGTTACGGAAATCCAGTGGAGCTTGAGGACCCCTGAAGCGCCAATCCTTGAAAAGAGACAATAGAAAGTGCGAGGGTCCAACCAGGCAGAAGCAGCGGCCTAAAACTGCCGCTGTTCTCCCGTACCGATTGAAAAGGATGGAAAATAAAGACAAAAGATGTAGGCTGAGAGCTCAAGCGGCCTTGTTGTGTGCTTTGAGCAAGGACAACGCCTCAGGGTCATGATCCAATAAAAGAAGGGCACTGCTGATAGCACGGCTCGGCAACAAGTCGCCGCTCTCATATTTTTGGAAAGCACGCGGGCCACCTCCTATCAGGTTACCGGCTTCTTCCTGTGAAAGATGAAGTTTTTTGCGGATGCGGCGAATTTGTTCCGGCTCAAGCAGACCTTCGCTTCGGGCCTTGAGAAGATTCAGCATGCGATCGGAAAACTTCATATCGTCACCGGTGTGGATGCTTTCATCGGATTCGTCACAATACCAGCCCGGCATGTCGAAAGTAAGGCTCTGATTTTTATAACTAAGAGTCATGGGGCGCACGCCTCGAATCATCGGTGCCCCAGTTTCTGGACAGATGGGATTACTCATTGCCTCTCTCCTTGAACGACAACAGCAAAAACTCGGTAATGGCATCGGCGGTGAACTTGACATACAGCACTCCCGCCGGAGACGGAACGTGGTAAATGTCCTGCCATAGCCGGGAATCGGCGTAAGTTGTCATCGATTTATAGAAATGGCTTCGCTGCATTGTCTGGATTGTGCTCACTATTTCAGCGCGCCCGAAACCAAGAGCGGCTGCAGTGCGAAGCGCCGTGCCGGTGACGGCAAGCCTGTCGACAGCGGCAAAGGTAGCCTTAAACGCATCAAGATCGTATGTCGGTTTTCGTTTTTCGGCCATGTAAACCCTATACACCTTTATGGTGTAAAAAGCAAGCCATGTCTAATGGCGAAAATCAGAAGATCGCCTGAACGTAGGTGACTTGGGGCCGGGCCTGCAACACTGTAAAAAAAGTAGAATGTAGCTTTGCAAGCCCACCATGTGCATAACCCCATTATGTCGGTGGCAATTAAATAGCTCAATGTAGGAGCGCCTTCAGGCGCGATAATCGCGGCTAAAGCCGCTCCTACGTAGACATGTTTAGCTGCCGGAATAATAACCAAGTGCAACACCAGTCAGGACCGGTGTGCTATCAGCCGCTATCGTTCTTGTAGTTCTTGATCTTTTGCAGCAGAATCGATATCTTCAACTTTTTTACGAATAACATGCTTACTAAGGACCAGAAGACTGTGCCCAATAAAACCGATGCCATCTATGCTGGACCCCTGCAGAATATCATTGATTTTCAATTTGATGAACGGGTTGTCGCAGTCTTTCCCGACATGATACAACGCTCGGTCCCCGGCTACGGGATGATCATATCCAATATCGGTATCCTCGCTGGGAAATACGCCCAGACCGGGAGCCACTGCTATGATCTCGGCTGTTCCCTCGGGGCGGCCAGTCTGGCCATGCGCCAGCGGATCACTGCGCCGGACTGCGAGATTATTTCGGTGGATAACTCCCCGGCGATGATTGAGCGTGCCCGTGAGCTCCTGGCTCTTGATACCGAGTCGACCATTCCGGTGACGATGATCTGTACCGATCTCCAGGATGTTTCGATTGAGAACGCCTCGGTCGTCGTCCTCAACTTCACCCTGCAGTTCATCCCCCCCGCAGAGCGATTGGCACTGATTCGGCGGATCTATGCGGGGCTCAGACCGGGCGGCATCCTCATCCTCTCCGAGAAGATTGCTTTTAGTGAGCCGGAGCGGCAGCACTTTCATGAAGAGCTGCATCACGACTTCAAGAGGGCCAACGGCTACAGCGATCTCGAGATCAGCCAGAAGCGGTCAGCACTGGAGAAGGTGATGATCCCCGAGACCCTTGCTTGTCATAAAAAACGGTTGCGGGCGGCAGGTTTCTCTGCCTCTGAACTTTGGTTCCAGTGCTTCAATTTTGCCTCGCTGGTCGCGATCAAATGAAATTCTACGAATCACTCTATCCGCAACTTGCTGCCATGGGTCAGGAGCGTTGGGCTGAGCAACTGGAAACGACCCTGTCCGAGGAACTGCTCCTCGAACGTTACGGCGATATGGCGGGCTGGTTGAGCGCTCTGCAGTCGTTGCCGGAGATTCGGCCGTCCCGAATTACGCTGCGGGACAATGTAACCATCGGCTCCAGCGCAGATCTTGGCACCATCACCCGCGAAGAGCTGATTGCCCAGCTCCAGGCTTTTCACCCCTGGCGTAAAGGCCCCTACAATTTTTTCGGCATTGAGATCGATACCGAGTGGCGATCCGACTGGAAGTGGGCGCGCCTTCTGCCGCACATCCAGCCGCTGGCCGGACGCAAAGTACTCGATGTCGGTTGCGGCAACGGCTATCACGGCTGGCGCATGCGCGGCGCCGGCGCCGACTTCGTCCTTGGCATAGAGCCTTTCCTGGTTTCGGTGATGCAGTTCCAGGTAATGCAACGCTACCTTTGCGATCCGCGGCACCATGTCATTCCAATCGGCATCGAAGATGTGCCTGCTAATCTTGCCTGCTTTGACAGCGTCTTCTCCATGGGCGTCCTTTACCATCGTCGCTCACCGCTCGACCATCTTTTCGAGTTGAAGGGCTGCCTCTGCCCGGGGGGGGAGTTGGTTCTGGAGACGCTGATTGTCGAAGGTGATCAGAATACGATCTTCATGCCGCCAGGACGTTACGCAAAAATGCGCAATGTCTGGTTCCTTCCGTCCAGTGCGGCACTGACCTTATGGTTGCAACGCTGCGGATTCACGAAGATTGCCTGCGTCAATGCCATCCGCACCAGCTTCGAGGAACAACGCTCGACAGAGTGGATGCGTTTTGAGTCGCTGGCGGATTTTCTTGATCCGGATGATGCGGAGAAGACGATTGAGGGGAACCCGGCGCCGCTGCGCGCGATCTTTACCGCGACCAGGCCGTAGGGCACTGGGGAGAGAATGATAGTAGAGTTGCGGGCTGGGGTAGGCCTGCGTTCTACTCTACCCGTTTTTTCCTGTGAAAACGCGAATCCAGAGGTGACACTTTCTAGTGTCGCCTTTTTTGCCTGACTCTGCACTCGCCGTGTTGCCTTACTTGACTCTTTGTGTATGTAAGGTTTAATTGGGTGAGGAGGGTTCACCAATGGCAGAGAGCAAACCAGCTTCCGGTAAAAACAACGGTCAGGCAAACTATTCCATAAGCCCATCCGGGGAAAAATTTCCTCTGCCTCTGAAGGAAGATTATGAGAATGAAAACCTGCGGATCAGGGATCTCTCGGAACGGGCTCGTGGTGAAGGTAAGGAAATAGTCGTCGTCATGGGGGTAGGGTTTGTCGGTGCGGTCATGGCGGCAATCATCGCTGATACCAAAAACAAGCAGGGACATCCGAGTAAATTCGTCATAGGCTGCCAGCGGCCCAGTACTCGAAGCTACTGGAAAATTCCGCTCCTCAACCGGGGAATTTCTCCGGTAAAGGCAGAGGATCCTGAGGTTGACACGTTAATTTCACGCTGTGTCCTGGAAAAGAAGACCTTTACCGCTACATACAACAACGACTGCCTTGAGCTGGCCGATTGTGTGGTGGTGGATGTACAGTGCGATTTCAGCAAAAACAGCCTCGGCAACATGCGTACCGGCGAAACCGATATGGCTGCCCTTGACGCGACCATGCGCACCATAGGCGAGAAGATTCGTCCTTCCTGCCTGGTGCTGATCGAGACGACCGTTGCGCCGGGCACGACCGAGTTCGTTGCCTGGCCTATCCTCAAAAAGGCCTTTGCCGAACGAGGGATTAAGTCTGTGCCGCTTCTGGCCCACAGCTTCGAGCGGGTAATGCCCGGCAGAGACTACGTATCCAGTATCCGCGATTTCTGGCGGGTCTGCGCCGGGTGCAATACCGAAGCCCGAAAAAGGGTGGTGAAGTTTCTTGAGCAGGTGCTGAATACCAAAGATTACCCGCTCACGGTTATGGATCGCCCCATAGAATCAGAGACAACCAAGATCGTGGAAAATTCATACCGCGCAACCATTCTGGCTTACCTGAACGAATGGAGCCTGTTTGCCGAGCGCAATGGCATAGATCTGATTAAGGTCATCAACGCCATAAAAATGCGTCCCACGCACAGCAATATCATATTTCCCGGTCCGGGCATCGGCGGCTACTGCCTGCCGAAGGACGGAGGACTCGGATTTTGGGCGTATCGGCATATTCTCGGATTCGAGGATGGCAACAGCGTTTTCAAGATAACTCCGCTGGCAATCGATATCAATGATACGCGTGCACTACATGTGGCCGAAATCACCCGAGACGCCCTGCGCAATATCGGGCGGTACATCGCCGGAGCCGATGTCCTTATCTGCGGGGCAAGTTACCGGCAGGATGTGGGGGATACCCGGTACAGCGGCAGCGAGCTGGTCGTGCGCAAGCTGACTGAGATGGGAGCGGAAATGCGTGTCCATGATCCCTACGTGGACCATTGGTATGAGCTGGAAAACCAGGATTCTTATCCTGATCCGGCACATTCGTGGAAACGCTTTTTCCGCAACCAGGACGGATTGAAAAAAATTGTGGTCAGGAAAGATCTGAAGAAGGTTCTCAAGGGGGTGGAAGCCGTTGTGCTTGCCGTTCCTCATGCTCCTTATCTGGAGCTGGAACCGGATGATGTCGTCGCCTGGGCGGGTAACCCGCTGGCCGTGATAGACTGTTATGGAATACTCTCCGACGAAAAGATCCGCCGCTACTTCGAGCTTGGCTGCGAAGTAAAAGCACTGGGCCGCGGGCATATTCAGCGGATCAAGGAAAGCGTGCGAAAAAAAGCCCGTCCGTGAGGCGTTGAGAAACTGTCACCTGCGTCGGGAGTTTTTGCTGCTTTATGTTGAAAGTGCGGTAAACGATTTTCTCAGGACATTCAATTCTTCTTCACCTGAACTGTTCGCAAGGGAGTACTCCAGAGCGGTCAGTTCCGATTCACCTATGTCGAGCGGCAACATGATCTTGCCACGCTGTACTACGGACCGGCAGGCTGCCATCATAACCTCGAAACCCTTCAGCGCACGCTCGCCGTTGCATGGATGAACCTTTGCCGGATCGTCCAGCCATTCCGCGATTTCCTGAACATAAGGTTGCATGTCATGGTTATAATCCATACCGCCATGGCCGGACATGACTCCGTTCTTCGTTACTGCACGCCAGCCGCCACCGCTG
>RPRC01000129.1 GCA_003857395.1 Geobacter sp. | reverse complement strand
TTTCTTCAACAGCCATTTCAGCGAGCTTTACTTCATTGGCAACACTTGCAGCGTCCATTGCCGCACAAATCTTGTCAACCTGCTCCTGGGTGAAACCTCTCATGATTTCTGCAGCTTTCTGCGCCTTAGCTACCAGTTGATCAATCTGCTGAACTACATCTGCCATGACATACCTCCATTAATTTAGTGTTTACCGAATTGCCCATCGCATCACAATTCAGCACCTATGGAAAGCCTTTGAGACAAGTGCGATGCCAATGTAAGTAAAACTATATTTCTGTGAATTGAAGACAGGGTTTGAGTTTGTTTCTTCAAATCGAGAGACGCAACCGGACAAACCCCGGTAAACGCACGAAAATAATACACAAGGGCTGGAATATTGTCAAATACATTATTCCGCAAGACAGTCTAACCGATTGTATTTTTGAATTTTAGTCAGGCTTAAAATTGCTGAGATACTTTTCAGAAAATGATGATTGTATCGAAGGACCAGAGCATTTTTTCAGAAAATATTCTGCGATGACGGTAGGTGGAATTATGTCTGCCAGTTTGCGGAAAGCACCCTGTCGTTTTCTTTGGATTCTCCTTTTCAAAAAAGCAACGCAAAACAATGTTAGTTTTGTGAAATACCCGGAACATATTTCCTGCGTTGTTCATGTCCCGCTCCAGGCAGAGACATCCAAAGCTCCCGGTGAGAGTAGTGTCGCATTGTACAAGATTTTTTGTTCAAGAGATTGGCTGGAAAGTCGATAGAGCATTAAACTGCGTAGATGCGCGTTGTTATGGACCAATAAAAAGGAATTGTGCTATTTTAAACTGCTAAGACGAAGACTTCCCAGATATTCTATTTTTATTGTTACTTGAGCTGTCTCAGTTTGCCAAGACCCGAATTCCCCAGAAATACTGTGACGAATGACCCGTCCAGGATTCTCGTCCCCTGCTGGCAAAACCATGGAGTTTAATAATGCAAGACGACATAGTTTTTGAAGAGCTGTATCCGGTCAGATTTTTTGAAACAAAAGTCCCTTGGATTCTACGGGTTAGGAGAAAGCTTAGTTCTTTCTTACCCGGACTTCTCTGTGTTGGTATCCTTCTGACGGGAATGTTCTGTTTTCCCACGGCCTCATGCGCGGGGGAGAAGAAGAACATTCTTATCCTCAACTCCTACCACCAGGGATTCAAGTGGACAGACGATATCACCCGGGGCATTCTCACGGGACTCGACCCTGTTCGTGCTGACAGCAGAATCTATATCGAGTATCTGAATACCAAATGGGTACAGGGGTCGCCCTATTTCAAGGAGCTTTCGCGGTTGCTGCTGTTAAAGTATGACAAGAATCGCATTGACCTTATTATTTGCTCCGACAACGATGCCCTCGAGTTTCTGCTCGATTACCGGGACGAAATTTTTGGCAAGGTTCCTGTTGTTTTCTGTGGTGCAAATTATTTCAAGGAAGAAGATCTGAAGGGGAAACCTTTCTATACCGGAGTGAGCGAAACGGCAGAGCTGAAGGATAGCATTGATTTTGCCCTCAGATTGCATCCGGGCACGAAACATATTTTCGTGATCAACGACAACGGTACGCCCGGCAGGAAGGTTCGCGATGAATTGAATAAACTGGTGCCCCGCTACCAGGCGAAAGTTCACTTTACCTTCGAGAACCGCACGAAGCTGGATGATGTTGTTGCCGATGTTTCGAAGCTTTCATCCGATACTATTATTTTTTATACCTTTTTTTACGGGGATCCGGCCATCAGATTCTATGAGAACAGCGAAAGCATTGCTGCTATTGCTGATCATGCGCAGGTACCTATTTATGGCGCATGGGACTTCAATCTGGGTATTGGCATGGTGGGCGGCAAGCTCACCAGCGGCTATGATCAAGGTACTGTTGCCGGTAAGATGGGGCTGAGGATCCTGCAAGGGGAAGGTGTTGAGACGATTCCGGTAGTTTACGGAAATCCGGCCCGGTATATGTTCGATGACCGGATGCTGGAACGTTTTGGCATTGACAAAAGCCTGCTGCCGAAAGACAGCACGGTCATCAATGAACCTGAGACATTTCACAAGGTCAGGAAGAGCCTCGTCTGGGCAGTGTTGTTTGGTATCGCAGGGCTGGGGCTCCTTGTTTTTATTCTCCTTTTCAACATCCGTGCACGCAGGAGGGTGGAAGCGTCTCTGCGAAAGACCCGCTCCGAACTTGAAGAAAAGGTTGATGAGAGGACACGTGATCTGTCAGGACTTAATGAACAGTTGTCGGATCTGAACCGGCAGCTGACGGAGGCTAACGGGAAATTAGGCAACGATCTAGAGGTCCGGCTGCAGGTGGAACAGGATCTCAGGAAATCGCAAAGCATTCTCAACAAAATCTTTGAAGCAAATCCGGACCATCTGGTGGTGATAGACAGGGACTTGAGGATCATCCATTCGAACTGGCTCGGAGGCTATGAATATGTTCCCGCGGAGATCCTCCACCTGAACCCGTATTGTTACGAGGCATACAATCAGGGACAGGAAAAACCCTGCGAATCATGTGCTGCACTGGAGGTTTTTAAAACAGGAAAAGCGGTTTTTACGGAAATGTACAATTCCAGGATAGGATATGTGGAAATCCGTGCCGTGCCTATCGTCGATGAAAGTGGAAATGTCATGATGGTGGTGGAACACATTCGTGATATTACCGAGAAAAAAAAGATGGAGGCAGAGATACTGAAAGCCCAGAAGCTCGAGTCAGTGGGCGTTCTGGCAGGAGGTATTGCGCACGATTTCAATAATCTCCTGACCGCCATATTGGGAAATATTTCTCTGGCAAAGATGTGTGCCGACCCAGAGACAAAAGCACTCGATCGCCTTGCTGATGCGGAAAAGGCCTGTGAACTTGCGACAGGGCTGACGCAGCAGTTGCTCACCTTCTCCAAGGGAGGTGCTCCGGTCAAGAAAACAGCTTCTATCGTGCAGATTCTTACCGAGTCAGCAGGGTTCATGCTGCGTGGATCGAATGTCAAATGCGAATTTACCCTGCAAAATGATTTGTGGGCTGCCGACGTGGATGAAGGGCAGATGGGTCAGGTAATCAACAACCTTATTATTAATGCAGATCAGGCCATGCCGGATGGCGGTGTAATTTCGGTCACTGCCGAGAACGTCACTATCGATGATTCGGATCTTCTGCCTCTTCCGGCCGGCAGGTACATCCGCATTTCGATTCAGGACCAGGGCGAGGGGATTTCTCCGCAAAATATGCCCAAGATCTTTGATCCCTATTTCACCACCAAAGAAAGGGGAAGCGGACTGGGCCTTGCCACGGTCTATTCCATTATAAAGAGCCATCAGGGGCATCTGGACGTGGAGTCTACCGAAGGAGTCGGGACAATCTTTCGACTCTATCTTCCGGCATCAGAGAAAGAAATTGAGCCTGCGGAAAATATAAGCCCTGAAATGATTTCACCTGGCGGCACCGGCAGGATCCTGGTTATGGACGACGAAGAGATCATACGGGAAATAGCGCGGGAGGTACTCACGCACCTCGGGTATGAGGTCGAAGTGTGCGGAGACGGGAAGTCAGCCTTGGCATTATACCGGGAGGCACTGCATTCGGGGAACCGTTTTGACGCAGTGATCATGGATCTGACAATTCAGGGTGGCATGGGGGGCAAGGAAACCATGAAAGCACTTCTCGGCATCGACCCTCTGGTTAAAGGGCTTGTCTCGAGCGGTTACAACAATGATCCGATTCTTGCCCATTTCAGGGAATACGGGTTCAGCGGAATGGTGTCAAAACCCTATACGGTACGAGAGTTACAAGAGACGCTCCAAAAATTGATCTGATTGCTTTTCTGCTCCAAGGCTCGGCAATCCCGCTGATGTCATGGCCGGAGCTCTATGTCTGGAGATACTTGACGGCACTCCCAGCCTTTGGTCCTCGCGGTGAATCGGCCGTCCGGTTCCCGCTTCGAAAGAGAGAATAAGTTATGCTTGAACCATCCGAATATGTGAAGATTTTCGTCGCCATCCTTGCCATCCTCAACCCTTTTGGTGTGCTGCCGGTTTTTCTTGCTCTTACCGGGAAATCACCAGAGCAGGAAAAGAAAAAGATTGCCCGGACTGTTGGTGTCTCCGTGGCGAGCGTTCTCGCCCTGACTGCCCTGATTGGTGACAAGATGCTGCAGTTGTTTGGAATAAGCATTGCCTCTTTTCAGGTGGGAGGGAGCATTTTGCTGCTGCTCATGGCAATTTCGATGATGTTCGCCAAAGACGTAAAAGGGGCCAATGAAGCAGCGGAACTCACGCCTGACCTGGCAAGCATCGCAGTGGTGCCCCTCTCGGTTCCACTTCTTGCCGGTCCCGGTTCCATCTCAACCGTCATTATTTATGCGAACCTTCCCGGCGGACCCTTTCACGTGTGGCTTATCATTCTCTGCGTTTTCCTGGCCTCGTTTGTCATCTGGATTATTCTCCGCATGGCAAACAGGATCGGGAAGTTGATAGGAACCCTCGGTCTTTCGATTGTCAGTCGGCTTATGGGGCTTCTCCTGGCTTCCATTGCGGTCGAATTTTTTGCAAAAGGGATCGTCAAGCTGCTGCCGGGATTGGCCTGACCGTGACGGTGTCGGCGAGGGCGTTGTGGAGGAACTAGTTCACGTTATTGCAGGTACACGTGGATAGCTTCTTCAATGCTGACCGGATCGAAGCGGAAGGTTTCCTTCCAGGCTCCATCACAGATACTTTCTTCCAGAAGCATCGTAATCTGGTCCATGGTGATCGGAAAAAAAGAAAAGCGCTGCAGGAGCGGGGTTACAAGCGTCATGAAAGAGACGGGAACCTGCAAGGTCCGCACGGACCTCTTGCCGAGTGTCCTGGCGACAATAGTGAGGAGTTCCCGATAGGTGATGCGGTCTCGCCCGCAGAGCCCATAGCTTTGACCAACCGTTTCCGGCATCTCCAGGGCCATGGCGAAGCAGCGGGCCACGTCGTTGCCGTCAATGGGCTGAAGGCGGTAGCAGCCGTCGCCGATCACTGGCACCAAGGGAAGTTTTTTGACCAGGTCCGCGAGTTTGTTGATGAAGTTGTCCTTCGGACCGAAGATAACGGAAGGGCGGAAGATAGTCCAGTCAAGGCCTGAGGCCCGAACCGCCTCTTCCGCCTGGTACTTCGTTTGATGGTAGCGGCTGACCGCGTCGGGGCGGGCGCCGAGGGCCGACATCTGGATGAACCTGCGGATTCCGGCGTGACGGGCGGCTGCCAGGAGGTTATTCGTTGCCTCCACGTGGAGTTTCTCAAAGGTGACGCCGCGGGCGGGAAACTCCCGGATGATTCCCACCAGGTTAATGACCGCGTCGCATTCCTGCATTGCTGCGGCAAGGGTTTCCGGCCGCGTTACGTCTCCTTCCACCGCTTCGATTCCCGGTTCCGTACAGGCAAGCCTTCTATGGGAGAGAACCCGCAATTCGTGTCCGTTTTCCAGCAGGGCGCAGCGAACATGGCCGCCGACAAAACCGGTTCCTCCGGCAAGGAAGATGCGCATGCGCTTACCTCCATGTTATTCTCAGGGTTACAATGGCAAGTGTACAGCGAAATCTGATGCTTGCCAGAACAGAAATGCAGCACTTGCTATTATTGCCCGTCAGGAAGTGTCATCTCCGGGAGAGAAACTCCTGCTCATATCTTTGTAACAGTTTTTTTATTTCCCGCTTCGTTGCTGCTGCCGCGGGGCCAACAGCCACCAGGTTCAGATTTTGCGGGGCAAAGAGGTCGTTCGCCGTGTTCCGGATGTCCTCTGCAGTGACGGAGGCGCTTTCCTCCTGGTCCTGCTCCAGGGTGGTAAAGACCCCCATGAGTTCGCCCCATCCGTAGCGCACACCCATTTCGTAGGTCGAATCCCGGCTGTATTCCAGGTCAAAGAAATAGCTTCGCTTGACCCGTTCCAGTTCTTCGGCGTCCAGAAGATCGACGGCAAGCCGTCGTGTTTCTTTCAGGACTTCCGCTACCGCAAGGGGCAGGTTTTCCGGTGCAGTGGCCAGGTCAATGGAGAAACAGCCGGTTTCATCGTAGGCCGAAATACCGGCACTGACTGAATAGGCTATGCCGAGACCTTCCCGGAGGGACATGAGCAGCCGCGAACTGCCTCCTGCGCAAAGGATTCTCCTGATTAAGCGTGAGGCGGTGATGCGACGGTCCGGACGGCTGAAACTTCGGAAGGCAAACTGCAGGGCAGTCTGGCTGTCCATGTCCTTCACGAATAATGACTGAGGCGCGTGCTGTTTGCTCGGGGCAGGGCTGATGATCGGAGGTGGAGATCCTTCCCATGAATTGAAATAGCGTTCGCTGGCGGAGAACAGCTCCTCCGGATCGATATCGCCGGTAACGGTTACCACGGTATTTGAGGGAACGTAGTAGCGGCGAAGGTGATCCTTCAGGTCTTGATCGGTAAATTCCGCGATGCTTCTGAGCGTTCCGACGGTGGGCATTCCCAGGGGATCGTCTGGCCAGAGAAGTTTGCTGGCAAGATTGTCGGTATTGACGTCTTCACCGTTTTCGTTGGTATCCTCCAAAGCTTCTTCGGTAATAATCCGCTTTTCGATCTCGATTCCGCCAAGGGTTGGGCGTAAAAGCATCGAGGCGAATATTCCAAGCCCTTCAACCGCATGTCGCGGATGAATGCGAGTGTAGAAACAGGTTGAATCGGCATCGGTTGCCGCGTTGACGCTTCCGCCCAAGACCTCGAAGGCCGTTTCCAGTTCCAGGGTTGATGCGTAATCAGCCGTGCCGCGGAACAGCATATGCTCGAGAAAGTGAGAAAGCCCTTCTTTCCCCGACGGGTCGTTACGACCGCCTACTTTCAGATAGATGGCAATTTCTGCGCTGTGGAGATGGGGCAGCTGGACGGCAATGATAAGCAGGCCGTTTGCCAAGGTTTTTTTACTGCAACTGATCATGAAACCTCCGGATTCGGGAAAGTTGATTCTGCCGATACGGAACAGGATGTCGGCACAACCTAGCGGAAAGAAAGTGCGATGTCAAAGGGTTTCCCCCTCCCTCCGAGTCATGCGCGGGTCCGCTTACTTTGCCGTTGTCATACGGGCTGAGAGAGACTACTATGGATAAAAACCCGATCTGATCATCGCACAGGGAGGACTCTCGGAAAAACTATGATCACACGCGAATTCTTGGAACAGTCACTTGCCGGGCACGTGCCGGAACAGCTCGACGTGCACGTACAGGGAATCACCCATGCCGCGGTGGCTCTCATCGTCAGAGAAACAGCGGCCGGCCTTCAGCTGCTGTTTATTGAACGGGCAACGAACGAAAACGATCCTTGGTCCGGGAATATCAGCTTTCCCGGCGGGAAGGTGGAAAATGGCGATGGGGACCCTCGCGCTACCGCGGAGCGTGAAACCTGGGAAGAGGTGGGAATCGATTTGGGCAAGGCACGCTACCTTGGCCGTCTTTCCGACATTGCCAGCGTTCGCATCGCTGTTCACGTTTCCTGTTTTATCTACCAGATGGAGGAGGTCGCTCCTCTTCGACTGATGCAAGAGGAAGTTCAGGATGCATTCTGGGTGCCCCTTTCGGATCTTACCGACCCTTCGCGGCATGGCGAGAAGAGTGTCCGCTTTGACGGCCAGACGATGATCCGTCCCGGAATTACTCTTCCCCATCCGGGAGAGCCGGCTTTGTGGGGGCTCACCTATCTGCTCGTGATGGAACTCATTACCTTGCTGAAGCTTGGACGGTAATTCTGCTTTCTGCCCGACCTGACTGCAAAAGGCCCTCGAATAATCGAATTCGGGGGCCTTTTTTTATCAGGGTTCGGGGAACTGACAACTACAGCTCCTCGAAATCCTCCGGTGAGTCCTCGTATTCATCATCCCCGTTTTCCGGTTCGAAGTCCTCTTCCTGAACCCGTTCCAGAAACCGCTTGTTTTCCTTGATGAGGCTCTGGATCTCTCTGGCAAGTTGTTCAAACTCATCCGGGTCGGTCGTCATTGGCGCCTCACTGTCGAATTTTTTTCAGCGCCTTGTCATAAAGCGCTTCGTAATCTCTGCCTGAATGATCCCAGGAAAAATCAGATTTCATACCGTTTCGTACCATCTTGTCCCATTTTTTCCGATCCTTGTATTCGTCGAGTGCACGGCAGATGGCATTCCAGAATGCCGCTGGCGTGTAGTCGTCAAAGGTGAAACCGTTCGGTTCGCGGACTCCGTCTCTGATGTCGAAAACCGTATCGGCCAGTCCGCCGGTTTTCCTGACCACCGGCACTGATCCGTAACGGAAGGCGATGAGCTGTCCGAGGCCGCATGGTTCATAGAGTGACGGCATGAGGAACATGTCGCTTGCCGCATAGATTTTGCGAGACAGCGCCAGATCGAAGCACAGGTTAATGGAAAGAGATTCCGATGGCGTATGCCGTAGAGAGGACAACATCTTCATGTATTTTTCGTCGCCGCTTCCAAGGAGCACCAGTTGCAGGTTTTCCTTTCGGAGCTTCGGCAGGAGGGTTTCGAGCAAATCGAGACCCTTTTGCGATGAGAGCCTTGTTATCATGCCGAGGAGCGGTGTGGTCGGGTTCTGTTCCAGCCCAAGGGCTTTCTGGAGCTCTTTCTTGTTGGCAGCTTTGCCCGAAAGGGTGGCTGCCGTGTAGTTTTTGAAGATAAGAGGGTCTGTGGAAGGATTCCAGTCCTGGTAATCGATGCCGTTCAGTATACCGTAGAGATCGTGGGCCCGTTGTTGCAGAACACCATGCAGTCCGCAGCCCATCTCTTCTGTCTGGATTTCACGACAATAGGCATTCGATACCGTGTTGATCACATCCGCCGAGAGAATTCCCCCCTTCATGAGATTAATCTTCCCGTAGTATTCGAGTCGGTCGACGGTAAAATGGGAGTCATCCAGTCCAAAAGAGCTGAGCGCCTCCCGCTCGAAGATTCCCTGATAGGCAAGATTGTGGATGGTGAAGACCAGCGCGGTTTTGGAGAAAAATGGATCGTCCTTGTGCTCATTTTTGATGAGGTAGGGAATGGTGGCAGTTTGCCAATCATGGCAGTGGATGATGTCGGGGCGGAAGTCGAGCCTCTTCAAGAGATCCAGGACACCCTGACAGAAAAATCCAAAACGCTGGCTGTTGTCCGGATAGTCTCCCGCTGAAGTGCCGTAGAGATTGGGCCGCTGAAAATACTCCTTTTTTCCCACCAGATATACCGGGATATCACCCAGGGTGGTCTGACGCAGCAGTCCTTTCTGCATGATACCGTCAACGGGAACCTCAAAACCCTTTCGGGCTTTTTTGATAGTGAAGTTGCCGGATTCCACGCAGTGATAGAAAGGCATGATGATGCGCACATCATGGCCGGTTTTTCTCAGGGCCTTTGGCAGCGACCCCGCCACATCAGCAAGACCGCCGGTCTTGGCAAAGGGTGAAACTTCGGAAGAAACAAATAGGATTTTCATTCAAATTCCTTTGAATTATTAGAATGGTAATTAAGAGGTTGCTCGTGATCTTGAGGGGGGAATCCTGTAAAGCTGTTTTTATAATCCAATTGCTGACATTTTGCAAAACACAATCGCGCTGCAATTTTCCTCATTGCCGAGATCTCCAGTTCTTGAATGAGCGCTTTATGCAAATAAATCAAAGGCCATGTACGGAAACATTTCCTGCCGCATCCCGGAGAAAAGCGGCAGCTTCTTCGGGTGGAGTCGGATTGATATAAAATCCGGAGCCCCATTCAAACCCTGCTATCGGTGTAATTCGCGGCACAAGTTCGATATGCCAGTGGTAGTCATATTCAATGGAGGTCCAAAAGTCGGGCCTTCCGGGACGTGGTTGCAGTGAAGGGGCCGTGTGGAGGATAAAATTGTAGGGCGGATCCTTCAAAACTTCTTTCAGCCTGAGAAGCATATCCTTCATGGCTCGCGCCAAGTCCTCCAGCTCGGCATCGCTCAGGAGCGCGAAATCGTGGCAGTGCTTCTTCGGGAGCAGCCGGAGTTCGAAGGGGAGGCATGAAGCATAGGGGGCGAGGAGCAGGAATTCCGGAAAATCCTTGACGATCCTGTCACCGGTCTGAAGTTCGAAGTCGATGATGTCGCAGTAGATGCAGCGGTCTTTCTGCTCGAAGTATTCCCTGCTGACACCGAGTTCGGTCACCGTAACCGGGGGTACGAGCGGCACTGCGATGATCTGACTGTGGGAATGGCTGATGGTGGCACCGGCCCGGAGACCGTGGTTCTTGAAAAGGACCATGTAGCGAAGTCGCAGGTCCTGACGGAGATCGAGGATGCGGGACCGGTACGCTTTCAGGACATTGCTTATTTCGGCCACGGAAAGATCCGCCATCCCCTTGGCATGTTCGGGGGTCTCAATAATAATCTCATGGGCTCCGATACCGTTCATTACATCATAGAGTCCGTAAGCCCGACTCTTGATCTCTCCCTCCACACGCAGGACCGGATACTTGTTGGGAATGACCCGGACATTCCAGTTGGGAGAATTAGGGGGGCCGGAGGGGCGGATGGCAAAGATTTCGTGGGGAGACTTGTCTTCATTTCCGTAGCAAAACGGACAACTGGTCATGGGGGTCGGCGACTCCGCCGCGAAGAAATCACTTGGGCGCCTTCCACGGTCGGCAGCCATGATAACCCAATGTCGTTTTATCGGGTCCCAACGAAGTTCAGACATGGTTCCTCCCTGTTTCCTTGTTCAACTCTGTTATACGAGCCAGTTTTCCAGTTCGAGCTCCGGTCCCACATAGGTGAGAGCCAAGGGAGAATGGGTGGGCCAGCGGCCAATTTCTTCCTGTTCCCGTGTGAGGGTGAGATAGGCAAATAAGGTGCTATTCTTTTCCGGGCTGAGAGAGGCGAGGGGAATTCGAGCTTCACAGACACGGGCTATTTCCCACTGGCAGAGCTCCCCGGTTTCTGTCCAGCCGGCGTCATTTTTTACCAGCAGCTCACCAGCAGACTTTTCAGCGTCAATGACGAGCAGGTATTCCTTTTCCAGGTGGAGATGGAGGTGCAGCAGATCACCCGACTGCAGCAGCTTTTCGAGCGGAGAGGCACCGTCGACCCGGACATAGAAGAAGTTTCCGTCATACCCGTAGAAAAAGCAGAGCAGGAGGCTTTCCGCTTCATGCATTGCCGATGATTGCCTGCTTAGATCGTAAAGCCCTGCTCCCAGCCATTCGAAATAGTCATCCACGATCCCGTTGATGACCGGTGTAACAAGTGTCGCCGGCTTTCGGACCAGCCCAGCCGGGGTAACCTGCTTGATGGGCTCGAAGAGTTCACGGGGAACGGGCAGATCCAACAGGCGGTAAACCTCTATCAGGTTATTGCGGAACAGTCTGTCGAAATGGTCGCTGTGGGGCGAGAAATGGTCGTCGCCGTACCACCAGAACCAGTCGCTTCCCTCTGCTCTGAAGAGGGACCGGCAGACCAGCCCAGCCGTTGTTTCAGTGCTGGCTGAAGGAGGCGGTATCCCCGCTCCACAACCGAGGAAAGCCGCCACTTCCGGGTTGCGGGCGACGGCCGCTTGGCGTGTCTGCTCGAGAGACTCCCAGCCCTTGTTTTCTTCGGGGTGTCCGATCCATATGCCATACTGTGCGTTTATCCAGGAGCCCGGATGGACATGGTCCAGCATCCGCCGCTCAGGGAACCGCTCCAGTGCCTGGCACGGTGTTGTCAAGAGGAGCCCCGGTTTCTCTGCAACCTTGCGATAAAGGGCGGAAAGGAAGGGATAGCCATTATCCGGGTAGTACTCCCAGGCATTTTCACCGTCGAGGATGATGGTAACAAGAGCATTCCGGCCCGCGGAGGTTTTTCGAATTTCCTCGAGCTTTTCGGTGAAATCGTCTACCGCTCGTTCCGACTCCCAGCGGGAATAGGTGAATCCTATCAGATCGGAGAGTCGGTGGTCGCGAAAGAGCAGGGACAATTCGTTTCCATTGCGGGAGAAGGCATAGGGTTGGTAGAGACTCCGCTTTCGGTCACCGAGCCCTCCGGGAAGGGTAGCGGCAAGAATCCCTTCGTCGCTTGCCGCCCAGCGGATACCGTACTCGGCTAGTATCGCTAGAGACTCATCGCTGATGGACCCTTCTGATGGCCACATGCCTGCCGGTGCGAACCCGAATGTCTTGGTAAAATAGTCAATGCCCATGGCTACCTGTGCCCGGGCGTCTTCCGGATGACGGAAATGGGGCCGGGGGAGGGTCACCCTCGGCATGGCCTTCCGGGCAATTCCGGTATCGCAGAGAAGGGGAAGAATCGGGTGGTAGTAGGGAGATACCGAAAGTTCCGCTTTCCCTTCCTGATGAAGCTTCCCGTAGAGGGGAATGATTGCACGAATGATCTCCAGATGAATGTCGAACAGGCGCCTTTTGTCGTCTGTGCTGAAATTTCTCCCTTTATTTATCAGGTCCTGCAGCTCGGGCCAGCGGCGACGAGCCATTTCGCCTGTCCAGGCGAGAAAAAACCAGACCTGCAGATCGAGGATTTCCTGGTCACCGAAGTTCCTCAGACGGTCGGATCTACCATTCCTCGAGCCGTTGCCTGCAAGATAAAGAAGTTCAAGATAGCGGCTATGCGGTTCGACCATTCTTTCCCGGTTCGCGGAAAAAAAGTTGTCCAGAATGAAGCACCGGTTTTCAGTTGTCATGCCGGATGGGTCCATCCGACCATGAATCAGGAAAGGGTCGACCGCCGTACCTTCCGCATAATCCTGGATCTGCTCAAGGAGAGAGGGCACCAGGTTGAAGACGGCCCGGGCTCCTTCGGTATCGTCCACGATTGCGGCCATGTCGTAGTAATCCTTAACGGCATGGAGGTATGTCCACGGCAGAGCGTACTGGCCGGTAAGCGGGTCCTTGTAGTAGGGCTGATGCATATGCCAGATGAAAGCCACCTGCAATGGTGCGGGCACTCAGGGCATCTCCTTCTTCCAGGACTTGATTTTATCCCGGTACTCTTTCAAAAGTTTTCGGGCATCCGCTTCTTTCTTTGCCTCGACGACAATCCGGATAAAGGGCTGGATCTGGTCGGGCAGCACCAGAACCCAGTCTTCGCCGAAGTGGACCTTGATGCCGTCGATGAAGGAGGCTTCCTTATCGAGGCTGTCTTCACTCATTTTCCGCATCACAAGGCCCTTCATCTCCCAAACGCAGGGGATTGTGGTTTCCAGATAGGTTCGGAACGGTATCTCCTCCATCACTTTCGACAGAGGTGTTCCCCTGGCTGCCGCCATTTCTAACGTTTTTGCGATCGCGAACATTCCGTCAAAGGCATTTTGGAAGCGGGGGAAGGCGAATTGCCCGTTTACCGAACCTGCCAACAGTACTTCTGATGAAAGGGACGCTTCGATCATGGAGCGTTCGGAGGTTTTGGTACGCTGAACGGTACAGCCCCTTTCCTGGGCCATTTGTTCGATACTGGAGGGTGCCGATACCGGAACCGCGAAAACCCCCTTCGTTCCTTTTGGGAGGGAGAGATTAACCATGAGGGAAAGGAGTTCCCCTCCACCGCGGACCGTGCCGGTTTCATCTACCAGGATGAATCTTTCCGAAGCAGGGTCGAGCCAGAAGCCGGCCTGGGCATCCAGCGCGAGGACGATTTTCGATAGCTGCTGCAGGTTGAGGTTCCGGTCCAAGCCTCTCTTTTCTACGCTCTGCTCCTCGATGTAGGCGTTGAGGGCGACGACTTCGCAGCCGATGGCATTCAGCAGTCCGGGAAGGAGTTGGCTGGCGGGCGAAGAGGTAAAGTCGACGACCACCTTGAAACTGCCCCGTTTTGCCACGTCCGCTTCGATGGCGCGGAGGAAGCCCTCGCGATAGAACTCGATGACATTAGCCAGTTCGGAGATGGCACCCGGTTCCGAATGATGAGCACGCCGGAAATTTTCTTTGTAGAAGATCCTCTCGATGTTTTTTCCCATTGCGCTGGAAAAATCGATCCCGTCAGAATCCAGAAAAAGTATTTCCGTCGAGGCAGGATCATCCTGTGATTCACGGAACATTACCCCCCCGGTTTCACCGAAGGTCTTCAGTTTGTAGCGGAGTACCGGCAGGGGGAGCATCTTCAAGTCTCGAACGTTCACCCCGGTGGAAAGAATTCCGCCGAGAAAGCTGCGTTTCAGCATCCGCGATGAGCGATGGGCGTCACGGCCCGCCAGGATGAAGCTGCCTTTCGGAAGGGTACTGCCATAGGCACAGCCGAGCTTTGCCATAAATTCAGGGGTCAGCTCGATATTGGTGAGCCCACGGATCATGGCCCCCTCGAACAGGGTTTTTTTCCACTTTTCTCCCCAGATGAGGTTTCCGGAAACGATGGAGCCGGCTTCGATGAGTTTTTTCGGCCAGATTTTCACATCCTTCTTGATATAGACATCTTCACCGATGGAGGTATCGTCCGCGACGATGGTGCCCTCTTCGGTAACGACACCCTGGCCGATGCTCACGTTGCTGCAGATTACCGAGTCGACCAGCTTGGCTCCCTTTTTGATGTAAACATTGTCCCAGATAACGGTGCGGAAGAGTTTGGCGCCTTCTTCAATAGTGCAGTTGCGTCCGATGATGGAATCCTTGATGCTCGAAATTCCGAGGATCTGGGAGTTGTCTCCGAGGATAACGGTTCCCTCCAAGGCCTTCATGTCTTCAAGGCGGACATCGGTTCCGAGGCGGATATCCTTCCCGAGGAGGTCCTGTTTCTCTTCGTCGATCTTGATATTGATTTTGCCGTGAAAGATGTCGTGGTGGGCCTCGCGATAGGAGTCGGTATTGCCGATATCACGCCAGTAGCCCTTGACCGGATAGCCGAACAGGGGATCCTTGTTTTTCAGCATGAGAGGGAACAGGTCCTGGGAGAAATCGAAATTCTCTTCTGCTGGGATGTAGCTTAAGACTTCCGGTTCCAGGACGTAGATGCCGGTATTGATGGTGTCTGAAATGACTTCTCCCCAGCCGGGCTTCTCAAGGAACTGGGTGATCCTTTTTTCTTTGTCGGTGATGACGACACCGAACTGGAGGGGATCCTTTACCGAGGTGAGAGTGATGGTGGCCATTGCCCGGTGTTCGGTGTGGAACGCAATGATTTTCTTCAGGTTGAAGTCGGTGAGAAGATCGCCGCTGATGACCAGGAAACGCTCGGTGAGAAGCTTCTCGGCGCATTTCACCGCTCCGGCGGTTCCCATGTCCTGGAGAGGGGTCACATATTCGATCTTGATTCCGAAATCCGAGCCGTCCCGGAAAAAATTCTTTATAATGTCAGGCTGATGGTAGAGGAGCATGACCATTTCGCTGATCCCATGTTTTTTCAGCAACTCCACAATATGGAGCATGATGGGACGGTTTGCGAGAGGGATCATCGGTTTCGGGAGGTTACTTGTCAACGGTTGGATTCTGGTGCCGAAACCTCCGGCCATGATAACAGCTTTCAAGGTATTCAGTCTCCTTATGGGGGTTTCTGTGATTCCAATGGGCCCGCCACTGTCCTACCGGGTATACGGGGGAGCAACGCGGGAGTTTTGTCGGGGCCATCGAGGGTTGGTAGTATCGCCGGTTCTAACGGAGCGTTCACCCCGGCTTTTTCGGAGCGCTTCTCGCGGCCTTTTTCTCCAGCACCTTCCTGACCTCGTTTTTCAGTTCCTGCAGATCGGCAGATTTGACCACATACCCATCAGCAAGCCATGCGGAGAAATCATCCTTATAACAGGAAAATGCGCTACAAAGAATTACCGGCAGACTGTGGCGTTCCTTGACAATCTTTTGGAGCAGGTCAAGACCACTTTCGTTCTTCAACTTGATATCCAGCAAGATCAGGTCGAATTCGTCTTTCTGGAGCGCTTCAACGGCTTCGTCCGCGGTGGCGACGGTTATTACCTCGTACCCTTCATCGGCGAGTTCGTGGGAATAGAGAAGCCTGATGCTGCTTTCGTCGTCCACGACCAGTATCCTACTCATGGTCCCTCCTTTTTCAGGGAAAGCTCTAAAAGGTATCGGCTTCCAATCCCTGCGTATCTTTCAACAGTAAAGGATTTGGAGTAATTTTCAAGTATCACCCTGCAGAAAGAAAGTTCCATGTCGCCGCTGTCATCAAGTCCGGTCATTCCCGGGTCCAGGAAGGCTTCGTGTGCTTCTCTCTCAGGGATGAGAACTGTGTCGCGAATCTCCACAATGATGCAGTCGTCCACCAGCCTGGTTTCCAGATAGACTTCCCCGGGGGGCATCATGGCTTTGATGGAGTTGATGAGAATTTTTTTAATGCAATAGGCTATCTGGCGGTAATCCAGATAGATCAACGGCAGATTTGGAGCAAGGGCAAGGGTAATCGTAATGCCGGAACCTTCGGTTTTTTTCTGTAGTTCCCGCGAGATGGTTTCCACCATCTGGTTGACATCCCACTCGTCAATAGCAGGGAAGACGGAATCTGCATAGCCCAGCACTTCCGACAGCACGTCTTCGAGCTGCTTCGTTTTTTGTACGATGTTTTCCAGTGGTTCCCTTTTTGGGTCATTTTCAGTGATATTTTTCAGCAGGGAGCGGGCAAAACCGCCGATGACCGTGAGGGGGTTCCTGATGGAATGGGCGATGCTGGAGGTGATTTTGCCGAGGAGTGCCAGCTTTTCCATCCTGACAATGAGTTCTTGCTGTTCGTGAAGTTTGGTGTTAGCGACGGACAACTTTTCCAAATCCTCGTGGAGCCGTTCATAGAGGGACGCCCGTTCGATTGCAAATGCCACCGGAAAGGTGAGCGTTTCCATGAATGACATGTCCTGCTGGGTGATGGGCTTGCGGGTAATGAAGTTGTCGGCCAGGATTACTCCGATGCGCCGGTTTCGCGAGATCAGAGGCAGGATCAGGAAGGTGTCGACGCCAATGGTCTCTGCCAGAGATGGATCGACTTCCGGGTGATGCAATGCGTCACGGACCAGGATCGACCTCCGCTCATTCAGGGAGCGGACCAGAATATGCCCTTCATTGCTCATGGGAAAGGTGAGGCGTTCCAGAATATCGTGGAACTTGTTTTTTTCCGCAGAGAACTTGGTTTGGTGGAATTGCGTCGCCATTTCCCGAAGAGATAGATCGTCCCTGCTGATTTCTTCCCAGATTTCCCAGGCTTCCTGGAAGTCCTTGGGACCTACCCCCATGTAGCCTTTCAGAATAGTGCGATCCTTGTCGGTCAGGAGCAGGAAAGCACGGTTCATGCCGAATCCTTTCCCGGCAGTGATCGCGGTTAGCGCAACAGACAGTACTTCGTCAAGTTCCAGTGATGTCTGGAGAACGGTGACAATTTCGTGCAGGAATTGTATTTCGAGGTTTCTGCTGTCCAGAAAATCGACCATGGTGCTCAGTTTGGATTTATTGCGTTTGATTTCGGCAAGAAGAACCCGCAGGAGAGGCGCAGCGGGACTTCCTTCTTCCGTCAACCGTTCCTGGTCTCTGACGAAAAGGGGGCAATCGATGCATTTTGTCAGGAATCGCCGCTCGAGCGAAGTATAGAGGTGCGCTTCATCCGCGGAAATGGAATGGCATTCGTCGGGCGTGATCACTTCTTTTGTCCAGCAGCACTCCGATTGCACGTTTTCCCTCCGAAGGTCGAGCTCTGAAGTTTTTCACAGCCGGACCAGTTCCCTTCATGGCAGGAGTCTGGCATGTAACTCCTTACAACTATGCAGGATTATAGCAGTGGGATGCATAATTGCAACTGGAATCCGTGAGAACGGGGTGCCATGATATGTTTCGAAAAAGAGCAGACTGTACAAAACCTGAAGGAAGGTGTACATATTTGGTATGAAATCAATGAAAATGCGAGAGGGAGAATATGCTGAACGGTAAACAGAAACGATTCCTGCGCGGTATCGGCCACGGGCTGAATCCGATTATCCTGGTGGGAAAGGGCGAAGTGTCCGAGTCGCTCGTTCAGGAAACGATCGGCGCCTTGGAGAGCCACGAGCTGATCAAGGTAAAAATCCTGGAAAGTTGCCTGATGGACCGGCATGAAGTTGCCGACGCACTGGCAGAGGCGAGTGCGTCGGAAGTCGCGCAGGTTCTAGGGAGGACATTCCTTCTGTATCGAAAAGCAAAGGCGCCGAAGATTCAGCTGCCTGGCTAGTCCATGGTCGGCCATTCGAGGAAGGAGGACGTCTAGGATGCCTTGTTCGAGTCCTCCTCCTTTTTCGCCTTTACTTCCAATTCGTCCTTTCCCTCGAAAGAGCGCTTGAAATTTTTGATCCCCTTGCCAAGTGCAGTTCCGATCTCGGGAAGTTTTCCTGCTCCGAAGATTACCAGTATGATCAAAAGAATTATTATAACCGGGAAACCGCCATATCCGAACATATCTTCCTCCGTGAAACGAATAATGAGCTTTCCGTAAAAGTATGTCACTGGATCTGAAAAAATGCAAGGAGTTCGAACCGGATAGGTAACAGTCCCGATGGTCAGTGTCCCGTGTGGCAAAAACATCTGTTTTACCTATGGTTTTATTCGCCACTTACTGAGTCGCGTCGCTTTGCCTTGAGCCAAACTCCTTGGATTGAATGCTGCGAACTAACATTCAGGACACTAATTGTTGCCATTTTTACTTCTTTTACATTACAGTACACGTATCCGAAGCAAGGGAGTGCCTGCCGTCTTTTCGTGATCTTTTTCGGGCGGCATGATTGATATATTCACAAACAGGGTGGCATGCAGCATGACCAACCGCGAAAGGGCATCTAATGTCTGATAGTTATGAGCCCAAGAATCAGCTGAATGGGCGGATCTATGAGTTGCAGAACTGCGAGGAATGTTTCCACAATATCATCTGCCGCAGTGCCGACGGGATCATTATTGTCGGTCTTGATGGAATTATTCGATTCGTAAATCCGGCTGTTGAGAGAATCCTCAGCCGGAGGATGGAAGAACTGCTGGGAAAACCCGTGAGCTTTTCCATCAGCTCCGAGGAGAAGCAGGAAGTAACGATCAGCCTGTCGCATCATGAATCATGTGTCGCTGAGATGTGTGTCGTGGAAACGGAGTGGGAGGGTGAGCCGGTCCGTCTTGCTTCGCTGCGGGACGTTACCGAACGCAAGCGTGTGGAAGAGCAGCTCCGGCAGAAAACCGCGGAACTGGAAGAGCTGAACAGAACTCTGCTTGAGAAGGTTCGGGAAGAGGTAGAGAAGAATCGGGAAAAGGATCATCTTCTCATATTACAGAGCCGTCAAGCCGCAATGGGGGAAATGATCGGCAATATTGCCCACCAGTGGCGACAGCCACTTACGGCGATATCTCTCCTGGTTCAGGATCTGGGCGAGTGCTATGTGTACGGGGATTTTACCAAGGAATATCTGGATACGACCATCAGAAATGCATTGAATGTTATTCAGCATATGTCCCATACCATTGATGATTTCCGGAACTTTTTCAATCGGGAGAAGGAAAAACAGGCATTCAGCGTCGGGGAAGTCGTGACCCGCTCGATCTCTTTTATCGAATCAAGTCTCCGCTTTAATAATATTGCCGTTCAAATCGATGTTGACGACAATCTGCTCGCCTACGGCTTTCCCAATGAGTTTTCCCAGGCGGTTATCAACATCATCGGTAATGCGAAAGAAGCATTCCGCGAGAGGGGCACAAACGAGGCGCGGATCCGTATTCAGGGCTGTCGCGAAGGGAAGAAAACGGTTGTTACCATTACTGACAACGCTGGCGGAATTCCGGAGCAGATTATCGACAGAATCTTCGATCCGTATTTTACCACCCGGAAATTGGAGAATGGTACGGGGCTCGGGTTGTATATGTCCAAGACCATTATCGAGAAAAACATGGATGGAAAGCTGACAGCCTCCAATGTCGAAGGTGGCGCCTGCTTTCGCATCGTTATCTGACCCGGACGGGATAAAGCACCGTTCCCGCATATCTCATGAATACCTTTACACTTGTCAGTACCTTCGAACCGCGGGGCGATCAGCCGGGCGCCATAGCCGAGCTTTGCGAGGGTCTCCTTCGCGGAGATCGTCACCAGGTCCTTCTTGGCGTGACCGGTTCCGGCAAGACTTTTACCATGGCCCATGTTGTTGCCACGGTGAACCGGCCGACCCTCATCATCGCTCCCAACAAGACCTTGGCGGCTCAGCTGTACGGCGAGTTCAAAGAGCTTTTTCCCGACAATGCCGTGGAGTATTTTGTCTCCTATTACGATTACTACCAGCCTGAAGCCTACCTCCCCACCACCGACACCTTTATCGAGAAAGACTCCTCCATCAATGACGAGATCGACAAGCTGCGCCATTCGGCGACCCGCAGCCTCCTTACCCGTCGTGATGTCCTGATCGTCGCCTCTGTTTCCTGCATTTATGGCATCGGCTCGCCCGAATCCTACCAGGCCATGCACATCTTCTTCCACCAGGGCGAAGAGTATGGCCGTGACGAGTTGTTGCGGAAACTGGTGGAGATCCAGTACGAACGAAACGATCTGGATTTTCACCGTGGTTCGTTCCGGGTGCGGGGTGACATCGTGGAGATCTTTCCCGCCCACGATGATGAGCGGGCGCTGCGCATCGAATTCTTTGGCGACACGGTGGACGGGATCTCCGAAATCGACCCCTTACGGGGCCAGGTGCTGCAACGGCTTTCGAAATGTTCCATCTACCCCGCCTCCCATTATGTGGCAAACCGGGAGACCCTGGAGCGGGCCGTTGAGCAGATCAGGCTCGAACTGGAGGAGCGAATCCGCTGGTTCCGCGAACAAAACATGCTGCTGGAGGCCCAGCGCATCGAGCAGCGGACTTTTTTCGACATCGAGATGCTGGAAGAGATGGGCTTCTGCCAGGGGATCGAGAACTACTCCCGGCACTTCGATTGCCGGGAAGCCGGGGAGCCGCCCTATACGCTCATCGACTACTTCCCGAAGGACTTCCTGCTGATCATCGACGAGTCCCACATCACCGTTTCCCAGATCGGCGGCATGTATCGCGGCGACCGCAGCCGCAAGGAGACCTTGGTCAATTATGGTTTCCGCCTGCCGTCGGCGCTGGATAACCGGCCCTTGAATTTCACTGAGTTCACTGCCAAACAGAACCAGACCGTCTATGTCTCCGCCACTCCGGCAGACTATGAATTGCAGCGGGCGGAAGGGGTGGTGGTGGAGCAGGTGATCCGCCCCACCGGACTCATTGACCCGGCCATCCAGGTTCGGCCTGCTACCGGTCAGGTTGACGATCTGCTGCACGAGATACGGGAAGCGGTGGCCAAGGGAGAGCGGGTCCTGGTCACTACCCTCACCAAACGGATGTCCGAAGAACTCACCGACTACTACCGGGAACTGGGGGTGAAGGTGAAATACCTCCATTCCGATATCAAGACCATTGAGCGGATGCAGATCATCCGCGGCGTGCGCATGGGGCTGTTTGACGTGCGGGTGAGTATCAATCTGCTCAGGGAAGGGCTCGATATCCCCGAGGTTTCCCTGGTTGCGATCCTTGATGCGGACAAGGAGGGTTTTCTCCGTTCTGCCCGCTCCCTGATCCAGACCTGCGGCCGGGGGCCCGGAACGTAACGGGCCGGGTCATCATGTACGCTGATAAAGTTACCGGTTCCATGCAGTCCTGCATCGACGAGACAGAGCGTCGCCGGACGATCCAGACGGAGTACAACCGCGAGCACGGCATTACCCCCCAGACGGTGAAGAAGGGGATGCGGAGCATCCTGGAGTCGATCGAAGAGCATGACTACACCACCCTGCCAAAGGTTGCCGAGGGGGCTGAGGAGTACGTGCCGCTGGAAAAGATCCCGGGAATGCTGAAAAAGCTCAGGAAAGAGATGCTGGAAGCGGCGGAGGAGCTGGCCTTCGAGAGGGCGGCCGAGCTACGGGACAGGATCAGGAAGCTGCAGGAACTGGAGCTGGCGGTAAGGTAAGGAAAAGGAAAAGCGAACGACCTTTGGCATCCGTAGGGGCAAATCTTGTGTTTGCCCGCTGTCCGGGCGATCACAAGGATCGCCCCTACAATTCATAGGAAAACGTATTCATGACCGAAACTTTCGACCACGGCGGCACTGTCTTTGCCCTTGCCCGTTCCCTCGGCATTCAGTCGGAGGAACTCCTCGACTTTTCCGCCAACATCAACCCCCTGGGTCCCGCACCCGGCGTGCGGGAGGCGGTGTGTTGCGCTTTCCAGAGGGTTCTACATTATCCCGACCGGGAGTCCTTCGAGCTGCGGCAGGCATTGGCCGGCGTCCACCGCGTCGACATCGACAACCTGGTGGTTGCCAATGGTTCAACAGAGCTGATCTACCTGCTCCCTCGACTCCTGCCAGGTGCCAGGGGGCTCATCATTGCGCCTGCCTTTTCCGAGTATGCTCGGGCTTTGGATCGGGCAGGGTGGCAGACGGAGCACCTGCTTCTGTCGCCGGATGACGGTTTTGCCCTTTCCCTGGAAAAGCTGGCGGTAAAACTTGCTGAGGGTTT
>RPRC01000128.1 GCA_003857395.1 Geobacter sp. | reverse complement strand
TCAGATCCAGGGCCGTATCGGTTACCCAACGGTTGCCTGCGGCATCCAGGTCACCGGGATACGGATGCCTGGCCTGCACTCCCCGCACCATCCCATGGAGCGGGGAATTGTCCTGCACCGCGTCACCACTCCTCAGATCGAAAGCCTTCTGCCATTCACGGGCGTCAATAATCGCGACACTCATCAACTCACCTCTCCTGATTTCCAAGAATTTTCCACTTCTCCCAACAGCCTGATCTCGCGGCCGCAAACCGGGCAGCCTTTGCCGAGGCAATGAAACGCCTTCAGCCGGTCGCCGCCGCAGCCGAGGCTGAAGCGCTCCACCACCGGCACGCCGCAGCCGGGACAGAGAGTGTTGACCCACTCGGAACCGACGAAGTTATGAAAATAGAGGTTGGGAAGGTTCGAGCGGAATGATTCAAGCGCAGCGGCAATGGCCTCGATGTCGGGATAACGGGCTTCCTTCAGTTCGTCCTCGGGAAGCAAACGGAAGACATGCCAGGGAATTTCCGGGTCCACTTCCGCCAGGAAGCTGGCCATTTCTCCCAGTTCAACATCATTAACCGACTCGATGATCGGTGTCGTTACCTCCACATGGCTGGTGGCGGCCAGTCGGCGGATGTTGCGCAGGATCGGCTCAACGGAAGGGATGCCGATGAAATCGTGATTGAAGGCAGGGGACAATCCCTTCAGGCCGATGTTGAAAAAGGAAAAAATCGATGCGAGCAGCTCCGTCGACTCTTCAGTCGTATAGGCATTGGTGAGACAGCCCAGGGAAATACCTTCGGCTCGTGCCGCCTCGGCAAGTTCCAGCAGTGAAGGAAAAGACATGGCCGGCTCGTTGACATTGAAAACGATGCTGCCGCAACCCATCTGCCTGGCCTTGCGCACCACCTCGGCAGGGGAAAGTCGCAACATTCTCTCCTCCACCATGGTCGGGTCCTCCTTGGCGATAAAGGCATTGGAACAGTAGCGGCAGCTGAAATTGCAGCCCATAGTGCCGATCACCAAGGCCCTGCTGCCGGGCCGGACGTGGTAAAAAGGAATCGACTCGATGCGGGACGGTATGCAGCTTGACCAGCGATGAGGAAAGCGCTCCCGGATCACACCCCCCGCTTCCTCGTACATGCGGCAGACACCTGGCTTGCCGCCACTCAGATCGCAGCGCCATTCACAGAAATTGCATTGCATAGACACCTCCTAACCAGCAGAATTCCTCGGCACCACCACATGGTTCCCGGATACTGTCTTCTCCACCATAATCTCCTCCCCGAACACCTCGTGCAGATGGACCTCATCCAGCAGCAGCTCCGTCGGCCCCGCTGCCACCACCCTGCCATCCTTCAGCATCACCACATCATCGGAGTAGTTGAGGGCCAGGTTCGGGTCATGGAGGGTGATCAAGGCGGTCACTCCCCGCTCCTTGACGAAGCGACGCATCAGGCCCATCATCCGGTGCTGGTTCGGGAAATCCAGATGGGCATTCGGTTCGTCCAGCAGCATGACCGGCGAGTCTTGGTGCAGAGCCCTGGCCAGCATGATCAGCTGCTTCTGCCCGCCAGAAAGGCAGTTGAACGGCCTGTCTACCAGGTCGATCACACCAACCTCAGCACAGATTTCTTCTGCCCGCTGTTTCTCTTTCCGGCAGGGAGCACTCCAGGATTTGATGCGCGAGACTCCACCCATCAGCACTATCTCCAAACAGGTAAACTGAAACGGCGAATAGTTCCCTTGGGGGACCAGACTGATCAGGCGGGCAATCTCGACCCTTTTCATCGCTAGAATCTCCCGGTCGGAAACAAAAACACTACCCTTTGAAGGTTTGAGAATTCCGTTGATGCAGCGCATGAGAGTGGTTTTGCCTGACGCGTTGCGCCCGATCAGGGCACAGATCCGCCCGGATTCGATTTCCAGGGAAATATCATGGAGAACCGGCGCCTTTCCATAACCCGCTGTCAATGACTCAACCCGGACTGACATCAAGTGCCTCATTCTTACTTCGGTGAATCACCAGATAGCCGAGAAACGGTGCGCCCAGGATCGAGGTAATGATACTGATGGGAATTTCGGACGAAGAGATCGTCCTGGCAACGGTATCCATTACCAGGAGAAAACCGCCACCGAGAAAAGCCGCGGTCGGGATGAGCCGCCGGTGCTCCGTGCCCACCAGGTAACGGGCGATGTGCGGCACAATCAGACCCACCCAGCTGATATTGCCGACCGCGGCCACCGACGAAGCCACGATCAGGGTGCTGGTCCCGAGATAAAACAACCGCCAGCGAAACACATCGACACCAAGGGAAAGGGCTTCCTCTTCGTTGTGGGTCATGATGTTGAGGCGCCAACCAAACAGGGAGAGGAGCGCGGAACCTATCACCACCACGGGCAGGGTCGCCTGGACCTTGGCCCACGAAGCAACATGGAAGCTGCCCATGATCCAGAAGACGATCTTGGCAAGCTGATCATAAGGATCTGCCAGGTACATCAGGATGGATACTCCTGCCTGGAAGACGGCCGAAACCACGATTCCCGAGATAACCAGAACCGAGGTGGAGCGGTCCCAACTGCGATTGGCAAGGAAATAGGCGATGGAAACGGCAAAGACACCGAAAAGAAAGGCGAACCCCTGCACTCCGACTACGAAGGTGGTAAAAAACATGATGGCCAGAGCTGCGCCGAAACTGGACCCGGCGGTCACACCCAAGATATCGGGAGCAGCCAGAGGGTTGCGGAACAATGCCTGAAAAACCACTCCGGCAATGGAAAGGCCGCTGCCCACAGCAATGCTCAACAGGATCCGCGGCACCCGGATATTCCAGAAGACCATCTGCATCTCGGGAGGAACCTGCCCGTCAAAACCAAGACTGGAAAGGGCAAGAGGCAACAGGTCACCGAGCCCGATCGGGTAGCGCCCTGTAGCCAATGCCCACAGCAAAGCGATTCCAAAGGCGATGAAACTGAATATGATGTAGGTTTTTTTCATGGATTGGTGAGCCTGCGCAGGGAGACATTCATAGCCTTCCTCCCATGTCGCTAAAGGAATAGCCGAGATATTTACGGTAGAACTCATTGGCGACCTTCATCATATCAACATCCTGGAACCGCTCGGGATAGAGTGTTTTCGCCGTCCAGACCAGGCCGAGGATACAATGGGGAGCGGGATAATCCCACCAGCCGATATTCGAGGGAAAAACATAGACCCTCCGGCTTTTAACGGCACTGACAGTCTTGAACTGCTGATTGCCGAACAGCGCTTCTGCACCATAGGAATCAAGGCTCGAACCGAGGAAGATGACTTCCGGGTTCCAGGCCGCAATCTGCTCAGGAGAAACGGACGCCCAGAAGCCGGTAAGCGAAGATGCCACATTCCGACCGCCGGCCGTTTCCAGCAGGGTGTTCTGGAGCATCTGGCCGGTCGCGGCGGAATAAATATTCTTCGGACCGGTAAACATAACCTTCAGGCGCTTTTCGGGAGGAATCGACGCGGTTCGCTCTTTGACCAGGCCGTAGAGCATCCGGCAGTCGGCAATGTATTCCTCGCCCCGCTGCTCGCGGCCGAGCGCTTTTGCCACCAGCCGGACACCGGCGTAACTCTCCTCAAGGGTTTCACCTCTGATGGCAATTACCCTGATACCCGCATCTTCCAGCTGCTCCAGATCGGAAGGATCGAAGGAAGTGTAGGCGATGGCGATGTCCGGCCTGAGGGCGATTAATTCTTCGTAATTGAGATCGTGCCCCTGGATCAGTTTCGGTTTGGCGGCAAAGGATGGATTCACCTTCGCCATTGCCTGATTTTCGCGATGATAGAGTGCCTGGTCCACCAGCAACTCCTGGGCGCCAAGGGCAAAGACAACCTTGCCGCCGAAGTGATGGAGTGCCGCAATCCTGCGGATGTTCTTCGGAACAATTACGGTTCTCCCGAGCTGGTCGACAACGGTGATTGTTTCCCCTTCACGCCCTTCCCTGTCGGCTTGGCAACCGCACACGGCAAGTACGGCACTGATGAAAAAGACCAAGCAAAGGAAACGGGGACGATTTCTCTTCAGTAGGTACATAGATCCTCTTGGCTTGTTACATGAGCAGACCTGCCAGGTTTTCAAAACCTGGCAGGTCTCGAATGAATACATGGAAAGAACTGTGCTGAGGCGGGATACTCCCGACCCTGAGCCATGATAAAGCAATATTGATATAGCTATAGCGACATTCAATTATATCGCTATTTACTTCTTGACATAGCGTATTTGTTCATGTCAAGTATTAATTAAATTCGGCCAGCCAGGCAGGCCCGTGAATTTTTCCCGGACCGCCGGAAAAGGAGAAAATTCCTGTGCATGTGACGGATGGCCACGAGGTTCTGCACAGTCTAACGCCTCCAACGGTCATTTCTGTCTGCGCGGCGCCTACTACGAAACGCTGGAGAACTGCCCATGAAACTTGTAGATGCCCTACTGGAAAGCGTTTCCGGAGTCGAGGCACAAGCAACCCAAGTACTGATCGGACTCCACTGGATCGCGGTGCAGAGCCGATACACCGGCATGGCCCATGTCTTTCGCGGCAGGGAAGGCTTCGAGCTCTCTGACGCCGGTGCGATCGAGGGAAAAGAGATCCTTGAGATTGCCGCGAGGCTGAAAAGCTGGGAGCCTGTGGAAGCCGGACTCGGGCTGGCGGCACTTTCCTCGCTGATTGACCCACGGGGAGAAAACGTCAACGTCTTTGACTATATTATGAGCTGCGCACCGGGCAAAACGGTGACCTGCATCGGCAGGTTCCCTTTCTACGAGCGCCTGGCCGGGGCGGCGGCACGCTCGTATCTGCTCGAAATTAATCCGCAAGACGACGAACTGCCGGCATTCGCTGCTGAAGAGGTCATCCCGGAATCCGACCTGGTCATCATCACCGGGACAACCCTGATCAACAAAACCCTCGAGCGACTCCTGGAACTGTCCCGCAACAGCATTGCCATCGTCCTCGGCCCCAGCACCCCCATGAGTGACGTACTGTTCGACTTCGGCGCCTCGGTCATCGCGGGCGTCAGGGTGGTGGACCAGGAGCAGCTTTCCCGGAGTGTCGCGCAGGGGGTTAAATTCTACAACAAGCTTGCAGGCATCGAACCGGTAACACGGTTCAGGAAATAGAAGGAGTCAGCTATGGAAACCAACAGACATATCAGGAAAATACTCATTTTTTTCGCTTTGGTTGCGATTATTGCATTCGTCCTCGCCATGCTGAGGAACGAAAAGACCGCAACGTCCGGTAAAACGCGCTGGATTACCGATATGACCGGGAAAAAGGTCCAGGTCCCCGATCCGCTCACCCGGGTCGCCCTGTTTGGCGGCCCAACGGGACAGATCGCCTATATCCTCGGGGCACGCGATCAGCTCTGTGCCGTTACCAATACCCTGAAGAACTCCGAACTCGTGCTGGCCTTCGACCCGTCCATCAAAGAACTACCCGGCCCGAGAAGCACCAGCGGTCACATCAATGTCGAAGCACTGCTCATCTCCCGGCCGCAACTGGTGATCGCCGGAAAACTCGACGGTTCCATCGTGCGAAAAAAAACCGGCATCCCGGTCGCTTTTACCGTAAGCACGATGAATCATGACATCAACCTGCTCAAAAATGAGATCCGTTTTTATGCTGCAGTCTTCGGCAAAGAGGCACGAGGGGAAAAATATATCGCCTACCTGGAAAAAACCCTCGCCTTCGTCAAATCACGAACCGATTCGATCCCCGTCGAGAAGCGGAAAAAGGTCTTTAACGGCTACGGGCCCAAACATCTGGTGACCCTGGGCGGAGACACCTTCATGCATGAACGCATCACCACCGCGGGCTGCAGCGATGCCACCTCCGACGTCAGCACGGCAGGGGTAAAGGAAGGCCTCCACTCCGGACTCTCGGAGATGTCGATGGAAAAGGTCCTCGGCTGGAATCCGGACATCCTGGTGATCGATTCGGGAACCGCAGAAGAGGTCTATCGCGATCCACGCTGGAAAACCGTTACAGCGATCCAGAACCGCCAGGTATTCAAACAGCCGGTCGGTGTCTTCATCTGGGATCGTCCCACTGCCGAGGCGGCGGTACTTTATCCGCTCTGGTTGGCCAAAACAGCCTATCCGGAGCTTTTCGCGGATGTTGACATGGTCAAGGAAGTAAAGAAGTTTTACGGTGAAATCATGTCCTTCAACCTGAGCGACGCCCAGACGCACGCACTCCTGAACGGCGATTTCGGGATCACTTTCGCCGCAACAGAAGGAAAAAGGTAAGCGCTGCCCATGCATTTCGCGGAGAATAAAAGCGGCTTCGCTGCCAATCCGGGCAGGCTCCTCTTCATCCTGACACTTCTCCTGGTGGCGGTCGCCACCAGCTCGCTGATGCTCGGGCAGATTTACATCCCCCCCGAGACGATTTTTAAAATTTTCGCGTCCGTGGTCCTGCCGGTCAAGCAGACCTGGTCCCCAACCCTCGAATCGATCCTTTTCGATGTTCGCGTGCCGCGGCTCATGGCCGGTATTCTGGTGGGCGCCGGGCTGTCCATCTCCGGGGCGGCATTCCAGGGACTGTTCCGCAACCCGCTGGTCTCGCCGCATATCCTCGGCGTCTCATCCGGTGCCGGGCTCGGCGCGGCCGTGGCGATCCTCTATTTCGGCAACATCCTCGCCATCCAGGTCTGTTCCTTCGGCGGCGGCCTGCTCGCGGTGTTCATGACCTATTCCCTGAGCAGGGTCTACCGGACCACGCCGGTATTGATGCTGGTACTCTCGGGAATCATCGTCGGCTCGCTCTTCTCCGCCGCCACATCGCTGATCAAGTACATCGCCGACCCGGTGAACGATATGCCATCCATCGTCTTCTGGCTGCTCGGCTCCCTCAACAACGCCTCAAACCGGGACATGACTGTTGTCGGTCCGATCATCGTCCTCGGCATCAGCGTACTGCTCCTTATTCGCTGGCGGATCAACCTGCTGGCCATGGGCGAAGAGGATGCACGGGCCCTTGGTGTCGATACCGGGCGAATCAGGGCCACCGTGATCCTCTGCGCTACCATGATCTCCGCCGCGGCTGTCTCCATCGGCGGCATCATCGGCTGGATCGGGTTGGTGATCCCGCACATCGGCAGGCTTCTCGCCGGACCGGACAACAAGACACTCCTCCCGGTTACCGTCCTGGTAGGAGCCTCATACCTGGTTGCCGTGGATACCATCGCCAGGACGGCCATGGAAATGGAGATCCCGATCGGTATCCTCACCGCGCTGGTGGGTGCTCCCATTTTCGCCTACCTGCTGCGTAAAAACCGGTCGGGGTGGTAACCATGAGTGCTCTTCTCTCGGTACAGAACCTGGCCTTCAGTTATCCCGGCGTCCCGGCCTGCCCCATCTTTCGCGAGGTCTCCTTTTCGGTCAACCCGAGTGATGTCTTCTGCCTGCTGGGCCCCAACGGCACCGGAAAGTCCACTCTCCTCAAGTGCGTGTCCAATGTCCTCCAGGGCTGGCACGGCACCATCCTGCTCGGCAACAAGGACATCTCCCACCTGAGGCCGGCCGAAGTGGCCAAGGGAATTGCCTATGTCCCGCAGAACCAGGTGTCGGCCTTTCCCTTCCTCGTTCATGACATCGTGGTCATGGGCCGGGCACCTCATCTCAACGTGTTCTCCTCGCCAACCCGGCGGGACCGGGAGATTGCCCGCACGGCCATGGAAACGGTTGGAATACTCCACCTTGCCGAGCGCCCCTGTACCATGCTCAGCGGCGGCGAGTGGCAGCTCACCCTCATTGCGCGGGCCCTGGCCCAGGAACCGAGAATCATGATCCTGGATGAGCCCACCTCCCACCTCGACATGGGCAACCAGGTACGGATTCTCCGGGTGATCCGCTCCCTGGCCGAAAAGGGTCTCGGTATCGTCATGGCCTCCCATTTCCCCGATCACGCCTTCGTCGCTGCCACAGAAGCGGCAATCCTCGACGACGGCCTGATGATCCGCAAAGGGCCGCCTGATGAGGTCATCACCGAGGAGAACCTGGGGAAGGCCTATGGCATCGAGGTCAAGGTGCTGCAGGTGGGTGAAGGGGTGAATCGCAAGGCCTGCTTTCCTTCACTGAAAGATTTTACAGCCGCCGCTCCCGATCGGTAGAAGTTGCTCGAGGAATACAATAGATTACATTTTTTGCTATTTCAGCCAGGTGCCACCTGTCTTTCGCTACAAGGAGATTCTCGCTATGAAAAGCCGTCTCGGAATTGTATTCACCGTATTTCTTATCACTCTAATTGCAGCACCCGCCTCTTCTCCGGCACTTACCATCGGCGGCGCGGTCCGGCAGCCACTCAACCTCGGCAATGATGACCTGGCACGTTTCGACAGTGTAACGGTCAGGCTCAACGACCTGACTCGGGACAAACACTTCAAGGGCGTCTTTATGTTTCGGGGTGTGCCGCTACGGGACCTGCTGGAGCTTGCAGCAGTAGCAAAGGACGGCCCTGGCTTCGGAAAGTCCACGGATCTGGCGATCGTGGTTCGGAACCGGGAGGGGAAGAGAACCGTTCTCTCTTGGGGAGAGGTGTTCTACAAGAATCCGTCGAATGTGGTAATCGCCTATGCCGCCACCCCGGTGATCCCCCATCACCAGGACAGCTGCGTGAAGTGCCACCCGACAAGCCTTTATCAGCCGGTGCTCGACGTGCTCAAGAGGGAGATATCCTATCCGAAACTGATTCTGTCGAACGATTTCTATGCGGATCGCTGCCTGGAGGACATCGTCAGCATCGAAGTGATTGACATCAAGGCGGACAGTGCGAAAAAAAACCCTGAAGCAAGCAGCACGGGCAGCTTCACCATCACGGATATCACGGGTAAAAGTATTGAGGTTTCTTCCCTGTCAGGATTATCTTCGATACCAGTGACATTCAAGGAATTCGGCGACGGCCGGGGCTTCCACGGAGTCAGGCACTACAGCGGGGCGCCTTTACGCGATATGCTGCAAAAAGGCGACGGTCTCAAGGAACTGGACCGGGTCCTGCTGCTCACCTCGAAAGACGGCTACCGCGCAGCTTTTTCCTTCGGCGAGGTGTTCCTGGACCCGCTCGGGGAACGACTGGTAGTTACCGAGGAGAAGGGTTCTTCTCCCGGAGAAAAGACCTTCACCCTCGTGCCACCGGATGACCTGGCCGCCGACCGGATGCTCAAAACCATCGACACGATCGAAATACTTTCCCTGAAGGAAGAGCCCAAGGTCTATGTCATCAGTACCGGTTGTGCCGACCCGAACCTGATAACCCTGGAAGCGATTTCCGCCATGGGCAAGGCTGATGCCTTTATCGCCTCGAAGGAAACCATGGAAAAGTTTGCCCGCTACCTGGCAGGCAAACCGCTCCTCTTCGATCCGATGAGTAATTTCGAACCGCGGTTCCGCAAAATACATCCCCAGCTTTCCCCGGCAGAGCTGAAAAAGAAGCTGGAAGCGCAGCGCGCCGCCGACATGAAAAAAATCCGCGACGCCCTGGCCGCCGGCAAGAGTATCGCCCTGCTCGACCAAGGAGACCCGACAGTCTATGGCGGCTGGCAGCACTGGATCGAGCCGGAGGTAGCAGGCCGCTTCGAGGTGGTAACCGGGATCAGCGCGTACAATGCCGCCAATGCCCTGTTTGCAAACCAGAAGGTATTCTCGGGCATCAGCGCCTTTGATAAGGGCAAACAGGACAATCTGCTCTGCAACAAGGGTTCGGCAATTATCAGCGCGCCCTACAGCCTCGCGGCCAATGAAGGCCTGCTGAAAGCGATTGCGGAAAGCGGGGACACCCTGGCCATTTTCATGGGTCTCTCAGACATAGGTATTCTGGAGCCGCTGCTGAAAAAGTACTATCCGCCAGACTCACCGGTTGCCATAGCCTATAAGGCAGGCTCTGCGAAGGAAGCGCGCCTCGTCAGAACTACCCTTGGAGAACTCCGCAGGGTTGTGGAAGCAAATAACGAAAAGCAGGCCGGCATGATTTACCTGGGATCCTGCCTGTCTGGAAAATAACAAAGAATGTGTCCGTCCGCTTTTTGAAACAGAAAAAGGAGAATGATCAATGCGTTGCGAAATAACACCCAGATCTGCCGGCCGCGCGCAGCGTTTCGGGAGCTTTCTGCTCCTGCTGTTTCTCTCGGCACTTGCCGGCTGCGAACATGCACCGGCCCACAACCGCGAGCCGGCAGCAGCATCCTTCGATCTGGGACTCATCGAGAAGCGGATCACCAGGTACGTTCCTGATCCGCGCTATCCAGACGACGCCTTCGTGCTGATTACGGTTCGGGAAGGGCTGCTGGGAGGACGGCAACGGAATGGTGGAATCGGCGCCTGCCTGGTGCAGAAAGCGACCGGCGAGATCGTCGAGCAGGGGCATAACCGCCAGTATGAACCCTACTTTCGCAGCGACCTGCACGCGGAGATGGACCTGCTGAACCGCTACGAGGAGCGGGTGCGGAAAACCAGATCACGGGATCCCAAGGACCCGACCTACCGCAACCCCCGCAACATGGAGGGTCTGGTTCTCTACACCTCGGTTGAGCCCTGCCCCATGTGCCTCGGCCGCATCATCAACGCCGGTGTAAAAGAGGTCTACTATGCCGCACCCGATATCAACGGCGGCATGGCCAGGAGATTCCAGGATCTGCCGCCATCCTGGAAGGCCATGGCCCGGGGGATGATCATCGCCCCGGCACGCTGTTCGCCGGAACTGCAAGAAATTGCCCGGGACCTGTTCCGACCCATGTTCATGCAGGGTCACACGCACAATTAAAGAGATCGGCATCTCAGCCATAAGCCTTCAAACAAGGGCGGGTTTAAAACCCGCCCTTGATCCTGCTTCTATTTCCCATCGGTGAAGACCTCACACCTTCATTATCCCGCTAATGAAAGTACTGAAAAGCTGTCCAGGATTTCTGTTGACAACAAGAGTTTACATGCAAAAATTAGTGCAACAAAAACTGCGTTGCCTTCAACGGCGGCAGTATGGGGTGGGCTTGGCAATAATATCAGAAAGCTGCCATTGGTCGCCAGTTCTGAAAAGTTGGATATATAGAGGATTAAACACATGAGCAAGCGAGGCACACTGCCCGACAAAATCGACCACTTCGAACCGAAGGAACGCAGGGGATTGATCGTAGTCATCACCGGCAACGGCAAGGGCAAAACCACTTCCGCGCTGGGAATGGCACTTCGCGCCTGCGGCCACGGTCTCCGGGTATGCATCATCCAGTTCATGAAGGGCGACCTCTATGCCGGGGAATGGGACGGCATCAAGAAGATCGATTGTGCCATCGAACTGCATGCTACCGGCAAGGGTTTCTGCGGCATCCAGGGCAACCCCTACCCATGGGAGGATCACCGGGCCAACGCCCAGGACGCCGTAGACCTGGTCAACGAGAAAATCGCCTCCGGCTGCCATGACATCATCATCCTCGACGAGATCAACAACGCCCTGAAACTGAAGCTGGTGGACCTGGGGCAGGTCCTGGATATCCTGCGCAACAAGCCGCCGCTCCTGCACCTCATTCTCACCGGCCGCGACGCCCACCCCGAGATAATCGAGCTTGCCGATACGGTCAGTGAAATAAACGAAATCAAGCACGCCTACCGCAAAGGGATCGAGCCCCAGCCGGGAATCGACTACTGAGCATGTACCCAAATAATTCATAGAACACTTCCCGGATTTTTCTTGTCTTACTATTTTCAGGTCATTTTCCTGCGAATGACACGTAAACTGGTGCCATTCGGAATTGATGTATTTTTTACATTGCCGGCAAAATATTTTTCTTGTTTTCATGTCCTGTCATCGCTAAAATTCACCCGTTGCTTTCTCAATGAAAAAGATCCAGTTGAGCTGCCGATGTCTTTCGGCTTGCCCCCCGGAGCAAAGATGCCTGTCGCGCCTGAGTACTTTTTGAATCCCGTGAGTATTGGAAGCAATGCAGTCCAGAAAAATTATTCGACACAACCGCATGGGCGCTTGATTGAGAATATTTATTCGACCGTCACCGATCCTGACGCGTGGTCCGCTGTTCTACGCGAATTGATCGCCAGTACCAACTCGCGTTCGGCCCGCCTGCTGGTGATGGACGCCGCTGCCACGCGCGTCGTCTCAAGTCTCAAAGAAAATCTCGACGACAACTATCATCAGCAATACACCGAGTATTATGTCAATGCCTGCCCCTGGCGTCCGGAGTTACAGCAAAAACCTCCGGGCCGGCTCTACTCGACCTATCTCCACTTCAGTTGCCGCCAGTCTGATTTCCTGCGCAGCGAATTCTACAATGACTGGGCCGGCCCTCAGGATATTCACCACGGTGTTTGCGGCACCATCTTTCAGGACTCCGGCCGGACGGTACAGTTGCTGGTACAGCGCACAGGAGAACAGGGGCACTACACCGAGCAGGAAACGGCCTTTATCAATCATGTCGTGCCTCTTCTGCAGCATGCCTTTCAGCTGTCCGGCCAGGTCTCGGATCGCTGTGCCCGTGCCGAAGTTGTCGCACTGGCGGCCGAAGGCGAAACCCTGCCCTATTTTCTGCTCGATTACTCGCTGCGTGTAATCCATTGCAATCCCGGCGCGGAGGAACTGCTGGGCGTGGAAACGCCCCTGACTTTCCACAACGGGCAGATCGGGGTTTCTGATGAAGTCTGCAACCAGCATCTACAGCGATTGTTGCAGGATTGTCTCGTGGCCGCCGATTCCCGCGCTTTCCATTCCACCGGCGGCAGTCTGGAGGTTCCCCGGTCAAATGGTGCCGGGCTGTACCTGCTGGTGAGACCGATCCATCCGGATATCCCGGCTCTGACCGCCAAGCCGGCAGGATATGTCGTCGTGTACGTGTACGATTCCGAAGCGGGGATTGCCATCGACCCTGAGTGTTTGCGCAGGCTTTACTCTCTGTCCGAGGCGGAAATACGTGTTGCAATGGCGATGCTTGCCACTGCGGATCCAGCGGAAGTGGCAAAGCGCTGTTTTATCAGCCTGCATACCGTGCGATCCCATCTCAAGGCGATCTTCGCCAAAACCGGCACCAAGAGCCAGGCCGACCTGATGAAACGATTGCTTGTCGGTCCTGCCCGGCGGCGCTAGGAGCAATCAACAATGAACATTTCCTCCGACCCGTGCCACTCGCGTACCCTGCTTTCCCATGATGATATTCCCCTGGCCTGCGATTGTCGCGGTGAGGGAGCACCATTGCTGCTGTTCGTTCACGGCTGGACCTGCCGCCGATCGTACTGGTTGCCGCAGCTGCTCCATTTCGGCACGTCCCATAAGGTAGCGGCGCCTGATCTGCCCGGGCATGGCGATTCAGCGGGTGGGGGGCGAAGCCGTTGGGGGGTGGTTCCCTTCGCGCTCGACATCGTCGCCTGTGCGAAAGCCCTGACGGCGAACAAGGTGGTTCTGATCGGGCATTCCATGGGCGGCGCCGTGGCTCTGGAGGCGGCTCGCCTCTTGGGGGACAGCGTGGCCGGGGTGGTGCTGGTGGATACCTTCGTTATCGACTACGGCGGGTTGCCGCCCGAGATCGTGGATGCCATCGCCGTCCCATTCGAAGCCGATTTCCCGAGCGCCATGGCCGCTCTGGTGGCAGGGACCGCCACGGCCGCGACACCGCCCGAACTCCGGGAACGGTTGGTCCGCGAGATGTCCGCCGCCGATCCGGCCTGGGCTCTCCCGGTCTGGCGCGATCTGCTTTCCTGGAGTCCGACGGCCGCTTTCGAGGAACTGCGGGTCCCAATCCACGCTATCAACGGCGCCTTGATTCCTGCTTCCGCCCGGGAACGCTACGCGCCCTTCGTCACCGAGACGATCATCCCCGGCGCCGGTCATTTCCTGCAGATGGAAGATCCGGCCAGTTTCAATCGCGTTCTCCAATCCGTACTGAAACGTCTTCACTGATCAGCCTGCCGCCGCTCCTCCGCTTTTTCCTGTTTTCCTCCTCAGAATCACCCATATGGGTGATTACACCGCTATCGTCCCCTGTTAATCTACCCAGTGATTAATCTCTTTATTATTTTGGGAGGCACAGAAGTGTCGATACAGCCGAACACCGGGCAGTTTGGTGACCCGGACCTGGGCGGTACGGTGCGGCTGGAAGTCGAAGAGACTGCTCTCGATGCCCTCATCGCACCCACGAGTTGAAGACCGGACCGACGGTTCAAGTGAATCAATGGTGATTGAGACAAAGGAGGATTGGATGGCTTACGTCTTTGGTTTCAGGCTTGCTGATGTTGCTTTGAGCGGTTGCGGCAGCAGCTCCTCTAACTTCTCCAGGTGCCTACAAGCGAGAACAAAGGGATGCAGGAAGACGATAGGGGCCGTGCAACGGCTCGCGACATACTCCAGGAGGAATATCATGTGGTTACGTGCATTGTGGACAATTAGTCTCTGCTGCGGCTTGCTTTTGGCTGGCTGCGGCAGCGATTCGAGCTCGGCTCCGTCGGACGCCACTCCCGGGACGGGCTTCCAGCCGCCGGCGGGTTTCGTGGCAATCAACTTTACCATTGACGACACGGCCGACCAGACCTACGACACCGCTGACGGACTGGCCTGGAAGGGGAGTTTCAGTTTCGATCCGGCCAGTCGCATCCTGTCGGTGGATGCCAGTTGGGGAGGCCCTTTCCCCATGCTGTATGACGACGGTCCCTGGGACGATGGCGGTCATGAGCCGGCGGGCGCCATCGCTGGCGACCACGTCTGGGGGGTGACGGTCTGGGTGTCCGCCGCCGCATCGCAGAACTTTGAATATGGCGCCATCAGCGGCTCGGTCGACGGCTCCGACGGCACCTGGATCTGGACCGGCGCCAACGGCACTTTTGCGGTGACCAGCGGTGATAGCACCCCGATTGACGCTGCCGGATTGGTAATCGTCGCGGCCTGGCAGACGGCGCAGGACGTGGCCGCGCAGGGGTTCATGTTCGATGTCGGCGGCAATGCCGCCGGGGATGCGGTGCTGGTCTGGCGCCAGGACGAGACCGCCGGTTCCAGCATCTGGGCGCGGCATTATGCTGTTGCCACGGATACCTGGGGAAACCCGGTGACGCTCAAGGCTCAAGGGCTTGATGTGGATGCGCCGCAGGTGGCGGTGAATGCCGCCGGCGACGCGGCGGCGGTGTGGGTTCAGTTCGAAGCCGGCGGGATGGCCGTCTGGGCGAGCACCTATGATGCCGCAGTCACTACCTGGAGCGCCGCGCAACGGCTCGGCCCCGCGCCGTCGCCCGTGGCCGCACGCCCGCAGGTGGCGATCAATAACGCCGGCGAGGCCATCGCCGTCTGGGAAGAGACGGACGGAACAAGATACAACCTGTGGGTGGCCACCTTTGCCAGCGGCGTCTGGCGCGCGGCGGAGTCGGTCAATGAAGGCATTGGCGACGCGGTGCAGGGGCAGGTGGTCCTGGACGGCACCGGCAAGGCGATTGTGGTGTGGATTCAGGACCCGGTAAATACCTCAATGACCTATCGGATTCATGCCGCCACCTACGATTTCACCAGCGGCTGGACGAGTCCCGAGATGATCGACCCGTTTCCGGTTGCGGCAGCTGTGTGGGATTACGCCTCCTTCGAGCCGGTGAGCGGCATGGATGACGGGGGCAATGCGGTGGTCGCCTGGATGTTGCAGGACTTTAGCCAGGGGCAGAGGAACAACATCTGGACCATCCGCTATGATGCGGCCACGGGTGTTTGGGGCAATGCCGTTGAGATTGATGGCACGGATGACACCTCGTCCCTGCATCAGTTGGCGGTCGGCCCCACGGGTAACGCCGTGGTGGCGTGGCATCAGTTTGACGAGGCGCTGCAGCAGAACCGGGTGGCGGCCAACGGTCTGGATGCGACGTCGGGACAATGGCGTGGGGCGGAACTGCTGGAAGCCGATCCCGCAGTGAAACCTTCGGTCGGAATCGATGGCGCTGGCAATGCCGTTGCTCTTTGGTACCAAAGGAACGGTACCGCCTTTGAACTATGGTCGTCCAACAGACAGGGCACCGCGGGGAGTTGGGAGCAGGCTCAGAGGGTCTCGGCCAGCATCGTATTGCTTGCTGGGGACCGAATCGGAACTGACCCTCAGGTTGTCGTCTTTGGCCCTGACCGGGCCCTGGCCGTCTGGTATTCCAGCGGCATCTGGAGCAGCAGCTTCCGCTAATGGAACCGCCGTAAAGGTTTTTTACGCCAGCCGGCACCCTTTCTGTGCCGGTTGGCCTGCTTAGGTAATCGCCGGCGCCTGAGGCTTGTGGCCGAAGTTCCGGGAACAGTATGTGGAATTCAATTACTTTGATTTGGGCGGAGCTTGCCGGCGCCCCGCTTTCTACCGGGAGAACCTTATCTGTGAAAAAGGGGAACATGATGAAAAACGCGGTCGGGTGGAGGATGAAGGGCTTGAGGCAATTGGTGGTGGCTCAACTGCTGTCAGGGTTTTTGTTGCTGGTGCTGGCTATGCCGGCGGCAGCAGTCGATGCCAACCTGGCACTCAACCAAACGATCATCCCCAGCACCAATGTTCAGCTGGGGGCGCCGGGAAATGTGGTGGATGGCAACTACGCCAGTAATTGGTACAGCTATCAGGGGGGGATGAGCAATTCCATCGAATTTGTTCTCGACCTGGGGGCAGTGGCGGACGTTAGATAGATCCGATTCCAGCCACTGCAGACAAACAACCTCACGGTTGCCTCTTCCCTTGATGGGTCCAGTTAGGTTGAGCGCCATGCGGAAGCGCTGAATTACGACACTCCCGTCGATGTTTTCAGTGACTACGTTATTCGCACTATCACCTTCGATTCCGCGTTCCAGGCACGATATTTCCGGTATCAAGCCACCAACAACTGGGTTGCCTTTATCGGTATTTCCGAGTTTGAGGTTTACGACAGCGTAATCGGATTCGCTGGCGGCGACGGCACCGTTGACAACCCCTGGCAGATTGCAACGGCAAAGCAGTTGGAAGCCGTTCGCGATTCCCTGAGTGGTCACTTCATCCTGATCGCCGACATCGACCTCGATGTAGCACCTTACAACGCTGATGCCGGCTGGGAGCCCATCGGCACCTATTTGGGCTGGGAGAACCCGGCCGACCAGCCCTTCAGCGGCAGTTTTGATGGCGATTCCCATACCATCAGCGGCTTGTTCGTTGACCGACCCTCGCCCGATGGCGTCGGCCTGTTTGGCCATACGGCTGGCGCGACTATCCAGAATCTGCAATTGGGTGACGTGAATGTCACCGGCCGCGCCTACGTCGGTGGACTGGTGGGCTTTGCCGGCACCGGCACCACAATTTCAGCTGTCAGCTCCACGGGCATGGTCGTCGCGGATACCCGCGCAGGCGGCCTGGTGGGGATTGCCTATGATTCGACCATCACCGACTGCCGTTCCGAAAGCACGGCGTCGGCCATCAACGGCACCAACGCCGGTGGGCTGGCGGGACAGATCGAAGGTACGGCCATCAATAACTCTCACGCCACGGGGGACGTATCCGCCACGCAGGATCTGGTCGGTGGTTTGGTGGGCGAAGCACGTTACGCGTCGGCGATATCCGGTTGTTCCGCCACCGGCGCTGTTTCCGGCTTTGGCGACGTGGGAGGCCTGGTCGGGGAGCTTAGCGGAAATGCAACGGTAGCGGATTCCTGGGCCACCGGCGCGGTGGATGGCCACACCTCCTATCGCACCGGCGGGTTGATCGGCCGACTGGACAATGCTTCGACAGTCTCGCGTTCCTTTGCTACTGGCGAAGTCTCCGGAGGGACCCACGTCGGGGGACTGTTGAAGGTGGCGATACCAGCGTAAACAACTGCTATGCCACGGGGCGGGTTACTGGTGCGACGAACATCGGTGGCTTGGTCGGATATCTAAGAACCGAACCCACCCTGGCCAACAGCTATGCCACGGGGGCGGTGATTTCCCTAAACGGCGGTGACGGCGTGGGCGGCCTAGTTGGCCGTAATGATCACCCTGACGGTGGGTCCAATGTCAGCAGCTCTTTTTGGGACATCGACGCCACCGGGCAACCGGCCTCTGCCGGTGGGGCGGGGCGCTCCACCGAGCTGATGCGGCAGCAAGCCACCTTCGCCGACTGGGACTTCCCCGGCCTGTGGAAGATCAATGAAGGCGCTTCCTACCCGTACCTGAACTGGCAGTCTTTCTCCACCCTCGCCCCGGCGCTGCGGGCGCCCGCGAACGACGAGACCGTTGCCGAACTTCGGCCAACCTTAACCTGGCTGCCGTTACAGCACCCCGCCGACCGGGAGGTGGTGGCCTATGAAATCCAGGTCAGCACGACCCCGGATTTCACGGAAGAAGATACGAATAGCTGGATGGTGTGGCTCATTGAGCCTGAATTTTCACGCTTTGGCCTGGCCGCGTTGCTGTTGGTCAGTACCCCCCTGGCCCGCCGCAACAACCGACGGCGGCTGGCGCTGCTGGCGCTCGTCGGCCTCTGCGCCACGCTCCTGGTAAGCGGGTGCGGCGACAGCAGCAGGCCTGCACCCCTTGTTGACGATGAGGAGGCGGCAGCAGCAGTCGTCAGCTTCACGCCGGAAGAGGACCTGGTGCCGGGGACGACCTATTACTGGCGGGTGCGAGCGCTGGATGACCAGAACCAGTGGTCGGCCTGGAGCCAGACTTGGAGCTGGCAGGCGCCGGGGGGAGAGCGCTAGCTCGCGCAAGCCGCTGGATAACAGGGGCGAGTCAGGGAGGCAAACTGGCCCGCCCTTGCGCAAATAATAGGCAGAGCTATTGAAAACGTTGAATTGTACACAACGGGTACAATTTGGAAGTGTTCCTATTTTTCCTTTCAATTACAGAGACCTGCCAGGTTTTCAAAACCTGGCAGGTCTGATCTAATCTCCACCTGTCCATCTTAGTCCTACGACGATACGAATTGCAACTGCACGCCAAGACGGGTCACCTATTGACACTCAGCCGAAGAACCAACGGATTCGGGCAAGAGAGATTGCAACCATTATGTCTCGAGAATGCTTACCCAGATGGACAAAAAAAAACAAGAAATCTACTTTACATCTTTCTACTTGACAGGGAAGCCTGCGTGTCTAAGCGAATAACAGCACTGCAGAGATTATCTTGCGGCATCACTTCATTAACAGACACATCATGGCTTCATGGAGACTATTGGTAACGATATTGACATATTCGATACAAACGACCGTTTTGATAATTATTTTCAATTCGACAACAAAAATTGTATTTGTTACCCTACTTGCTAAATGTAGTAAGCACCTATGAGTAGATAGCTTTTTCGACTCATGGTACCAATAGGAAGCCTTCCTTTGCACGCCCGCGCACTATTTCCTAACTGCGTGGGGATGCTGTCGCTAACTTTTCCAAAAACTTGAACGCTGTCATGCACTGGCTGTCTCATACTGTTGAATATTTCATGGATTAAGGAGGAACATATGGAAGGTTTCAAGAATTTTTTCGCTGGACGTTGGGGCATCATCAGCGTCGGAATTATCATCGGAGTTCTTGCGCCCCTGCTGCAAAAACTGGGGAATCCGGGCAACATGGGTGTGTGTGTGGCCTGTTTCGTACGTGACATCACCGGCGCCGTTGGTCTTCACCGGGCTGACGTGGTGCAGTACGCGCGACCGGAAATCATCGGTTTTGTCATCGGCTCGCTGATCGCCGCCTTTATGTTCAAGGAATTCCGGCCCCGCCTCGGTTCAGCGCCGGTGGTCCGGTTCGTGCTCGGCGCTTTCGCCATGATCGGGGCGCTGGTATTTCTCGGATGTCCCTGGCGTGCGGCGTTGCGTCTTGCCGGCGGTGACGGCACCGCCATCTTCGGCATGCTGGGCCTCATTTTCGGCATCTGGCTTGGCACTCTTTTCCTGAAAAACGGCTATTCCCTCGGCAGAGCCCAGCAGACGCATTTCACGGCAGGGCTCATGCTCCCCATTTTCATGGCGGGACTGCTCTTTCTCACGCTCGTCTATCCGCAGGTCTCAGGGCAGGCAAAAAACGAGATGCTTTTTTACAGCCTGAAGGGCCCAGGCTCAATGCACGCTTCGCTCATTGTATCACTCGGCGTGGGGCTGCTCATCGGATTTCTCGCTCAGCGAAGCCGCTTCTGCACCATGGGGGCCATCCGTGACTTCGTCCTGTTCCGGCAGATGCACCTTCTTTCAGGATTCATCGCCCTAATCGTCACCGCCCTTGTTTTCAACTTTCTGGTCGGTCAGTTCCACCCTGGATTCCAGGGACAGCCCGTTGCCCACACCATGCATATATGGAATTTCGCCGGCATGATGCTGTCCGGTTTGGCCTTTTGCCTTGCCGGTGGATGCCCCGGCCGACAACTTTTCCTGGCGGGTGAAGGAGACGGCGACGCCGCCATCTTCGTGCTGGGCATGGTTTTCGGAGCAGCCTTCAGCCATAATTTCGGCCTGGCCAGTACGCCGAAAGGCGTCGGCCCCTTCGGGATTCAGGCGGTTGTGGTCGGACTGCTGGTGTGCCTGTTTATTGGATTTACCATGAGAAAAAGAATTGCATAGGGAGGAAGCCATGGCTATAACAGTAGATGCTCGCGGGCTCTCGTGCCCCCAACCGGTCCTCATGACAGTGACTGCCATCAAATCGGGCGGATCGGATGAAATCACCATTATGGTGGACAACGAAACCGCAAAGGAAAACGTATGCCGCGCAGCCGTAGGAAAAGGCTGGACGGTCGCGAATATCCGCGATGAGACGGACGGCTGCGGCATAACCATAAAAAAACGATGACAGTTTGGCTCTTTTCGATTTTCTGAAAGGCAGCAAGGGAAAGAAAGCATCCCCTGGCCCAGACGGCCATTGCGACCGGGGGATTCTCCTGTTTGAAAATACCGGCGAGGTCATCCAGGCGGAGACCATTCTGAAACGCGAAGGATGGACAATACGGGTCATGGGCCCGCCGCCGGAAGTCCGACAGGGGTGCGACCTGGTCATCGAGTTCCCCCTCATAGAACAGCTGGATATCATGAGAACACTGGAAGCGGAAAAACTCCCTCCCCTGAGGATAGTGCCCGTGACCAGTCCGCTTCTCCAGCCGGTCGATATTTTTCACGTCAAGGACTTCGGCGAATACCTCATGGTCCGCGCCGCCAACATGAAACTGACCATCGACAAGAAAACAGGCGTCTTCGTCAATATCTCCGGTGGCGGCTGCCCTGACGTACCTTTCCTGGCCGCTTCCATGGTGGGACGGACCATCGCCGATGCGCCAAGCCCTCGCGATATCGGGCACACCCTCTGCGGGTACGCGCTGCAACTCGCCTACGAGGAGGTAAAGCGCCGATGCTCTGCATAGCGGGAACCGTCCCATCCAATGATTTTCCCCTGGTGGAAGGGGTCATTTCGTTCGACGGTAAACGGATGCGCATCGGCACGTTGAACATCGACGTCAACCGTGGGACCCCTGCCCTCCTCGCAGCCGCCGTCAAAGCCTCTGAAGCAATAGGCCGACCGGCACCCTTTGTTTACCTCGTGGGCGATACGGGAACCGGCAAGGGGAGCCATCGACTGTATGCACACATGACCGAAACCCTGCCGGACGTCTCCTTCCAGACCATTACCTTCCATTATCTGCAGCCCATCGTCCACCGGCATGCGCGCTTGCTGGAAGTCCTCAGAAACATGAATCCGAGGCCGCGCCTCATTGCCGACGCTGGATACATGTATATGGCGAAAATGAGCGGCGAGGCCTCCGCCTACGATCTCTTCACCCCCGATGTGGGGGAACTGGCTTTTCTGGCAGATGAAAAGGCGCCCCATCCGTTCTACACCCGGGGGTTCATCCTCCATGAGGACAATCGGGTCCCCGACCTCATCGCGCGTGCCTACCAGCACCGCAATGCTGCCCGCTATCTGCTGGTGAAGGGAAAGGCCGACTACCTGGCCGATGCAAGTGGAATACTGGAAACTGTCGACAGTCCCGTTGAAGAGGCGCTGGAGGCCATCGGCGGAACGGGCGACACGTTAACCGGTCTCGTCTCCGTCCTTGTGGACGCGGGGTACGAAATGCAAGAGGCGGCCGTAGCCGCCATGCGGATCAACCGGCTTGCCGGCAGCTACGCCCGACCGACGCCCGCTACCCAGATACTGGACATCATCGAACACATTCCGCGGGCCTGCCGGGAGGTGTTGGCGGAAAAACCCTTCGCGGACAAACAACAGGAGCACATCGCATGACCAGAAATCCAATCAAACTGACGCAGATGGTGAAAGCGGCCGGTTGAGCCGCGAAGCTGGGCCCGGAGGGCCTGGAAGAAGCCTTGTCCGGCCTGTTCGGCAAACCGGACCCGAATCTGATCGTGGGTCCGGAGACCTCCGATGACGCGGGCGTCTACCGCATCGGAGACGAGTGTGCCCTGGTGGAAACAACGGATATAATCACCCCACTAGTGGACGACCCGTTCCTGTTCGGCGCCATCGCGGCGACCAACGCCCTGTCCGACGTCTTCGCCATGGGAGGCCGACCCGTGACCGCCATGAATCTGGTCTTCTTCCCCAAGTGCAGTATTCCCCCCGAGACGCTGCGGGAGATACTGGCCGGAGGAGCGGAAAAGATCCGCGAAGCCGGGGCGTGCCTGGTGGGCGGACATACCGTAGAAGACGACGAGATAAAATACGGCCTGGCGGTGACCGGTCTGGTCCATCCGGAGCGGGTAGTCCGTAACTCAACGGCCCGGCCGGGGGATATCCTGATCCTCACCAAACCCATCGGCACCGGGATCGTTTCAACCGGGAT
>RPRC01000127.1 GCA_003857395.1 Geobacter sp. | reverse complement strand
GCTGACCTTGGCCGGGAGTGCCGCAACGAGAAGCTGGCGCAGTACCTGGTCAACCTTGCCCTCATGCCGTATCTGTGAAAAGGAAAGACGTCCTTCTTGCCGCCGTGCAATGGTGATGGTGCAGGCGCCGAGACAGATGCCGATGGCATCGGTTTCGGCAAGCGTGGGCGGGGTAGACGAGCCTTTGTCCCGGAGACCGATTGCTGCTTCACCCGACATCGGCATATTCCCTCTCTCGAAAAATGACACCCAGCGATTCCGCCAGGCGGCGTACGGCTTCGATGTCCAGGCCGGGAACCGTTACCGCCGAAGCAACCACCATGGGAACGTGTTTCTTCGCTTCGGTGAGGAAGTCGCAGACGCCGGAGAAACCTGCTGAGCCGAAAGGTGAGGAGCAGAGCTTTTCGTAGGTTTCGGAATCCGCGGCATTGAGGCTCACGGAGATGGCGTCTACATGGCCGGCAAGTTCCGGAAGGATGTTTCTTCCGTAGACCAGGTTTGCCTGGCCGTCCGTGTTGATCCTGATTCGGCAGCCCTTTGTTTTCAGCTGTCTGGCAACCTCGCGCACGAGATCAAGACGGAGGAGTGGTTCCCCATAACCACAGAAGACGATCTCGTCATAGGCGGAAGGGTCGCCGATAGCGGACATCACCTCTAGAATGGATGGTTCGTGGTCCAGCTTGAGAAAGTGCCCTTTGACAAAGAAGTCGTTGAATTTCGCGCAGAAGGAACAGTGGTTCGAGCAGCGGTTGGTGATGTTCAGGTAGAGCGAATTACGGATCTTGTATGCTATTGACGCCTGTTGTTCTTTCCAGCCCAAGCCGAAAAGGGTTTCCGCATTGAGCGTGGTGATGCGTGCCACGTCTTCCAGGGAGAGACCTTTCAGTTCCGCAACCTTTTCAGCCGTGATTTTCAGATAGGACGGTTCGTTGCGCTTTCCTCGGAACGGAACCGGGGAAAGGTAGGGGCAGTCGGTCTCCAGAAGCAGGTTTTCCATCCGGATACCTCGAACCACGGAACGTAGATTGTCATTGGTGGGATAGGTAATGGTTCCGGGGATGGAGAGGTAAAAACCCAGGTCAACGCATTCCCGAGCCATTTCCAGGTCGCCAGAAAAGCAGTGGAGCACGCCCCTGAGACCCCGCGACTTTTCTTCCCGAAGGATCCGCAATATCTGCTCGTGGGCATCACGGTCATGGATGATAACGGGCAGGGAGAGCTCTGAAGCCATGATGAGAAAGCGGCGAAAAACGTCCTCTTGAATGTCGCGGGGGGAGCGGTCACGGTAGAAGTCCAGGCCGATTTCCCCGATGGCAACATTTTTCGGTGTTTCTATTGCCAGTTGGCGGATTATGGCATAACTCTTTTCGGTGACGCGCACCGCGTCATGGGGGTGGACGCCAACGGAACAGTAAATTTCGTCATGAAGACTGGTCAGTTCGCAGGCTTTCCTGCTGGATTCGATATCGGTACCAACAGTAATCATGCGGGAAACACCTGTTGTAACGGCCCTCTCGAGTAGTGCCTCGAGGTCTGCCTGGAACTCTTTGCCTTCGATATGTGCATGCGTGTCGATGAGTGAAAGTGACTCGGGCATTATAAAGAACCTTCCGTTTCAGTGTGGGTAGCTGTGCCGGACCGGTAGTTATGCGGTCGCAACGGCTTCAAAAATCATCTATAGTTGTACCATATTTTCATGAACTGTGGAACCGCTACCTCTGCACTTTTACGGAGAGGGGTCACTCTTGCAAATATAGGTTCCCCGTGCTATACGTTTTCACGTACGTTGTGAGAAAAATTGAACTACTTTGGAATTTTTCCTCCCTGTCGGGAGACGTCTATTCAAGGAGTATTTTGTGCGCATAATTGATCGTATCCTTCCGGGAAAGCAATTTCTGTCCCTGGAGTTTTTTCCACCAAAAAACACGTCCGACTGGCCGGCTTTTTTTCGTGTTGTCGATAAGCTCCGAGCCCTCCAGCCCCTTTTTGTTTCGGTAACCTATGGAGCTGGCGGAAGCACCAGTGATAATACCTTGGCAATGGTCACCCGCATGAAACAGGAATTCTCTCTCGAACCGATGGCCCATCTTACCTGTGTCGGTGCCAATGAGAAGAATATACTCGATTTTATTGACCACCTGGCAGCTGCCGGGGTTGACAATATACTTGCTCTCCGGGGAGATCCGCCTCAGGATCCAGGGGTAGTGCTGCCCGAATCGAAAGATTTTATCTTTGCTTCAGACCTTGTCAGTTTCGTCAGGAAACACTATCCTTCACTGGGAATCGGTGTGGCCGGATATCCCGAAGGGCATCCTGAGGCAGTCAGTTTGGAAAAGGATGTACAGTTCCTTAAAAACAAAGTCGATCTCGGTGGTGATTTTGTCGTCACGCAGCTCTTTTTCGACAATGACTACTATTGGGATTTCGTGCAGAGGGCACGGGAGTCGGGCAATGAAAAACCCATCATACCCGGTGTCATGCCCATCTTCAGTCTCAAGGTCATTCAGAAGGTTGTGCAGCTTTGCGGAGCGACCATTCCCGCTCAGCTCCTCAGGGAGCTGGAAGAGGCCGATGAGCAGGGCGGGGCAGATGCGGTTCTGGCTCTTGGGATACGGCATGCTCGCAGTCAGATTCTGGGTCTCCTCAAGGGAGGCGTCCCGGGTGTTCATCTCTACACTCTGAACAGGGATGATGCCTGTCTGGAACTTCTGGATGGAATTTTCTGATTGCCGAGTCCCGGATAGTGCTACTGTCCCGCTGATTGTTTTGTGGTAACACTTGTTTCGGGAGGCTCTGCTGTAAGGAGGCTGAATTGGATTCTGTGTGGTTGGAATTATTCCTGGTATTTCTCCTTATTCTGGCAAACGGATTTTTCTCCGGATCGGAACTTGCCATCCTTTCGGCACGCAAAAGCAGAATTGCCCAACTGGTGTCGATTGGTGATCACAAGGCGAAGATCGTCGAGTCCCTTCAGGATGATCCCCATCGCTTTCTGGCAACTGTTCAGATCGGTGTAACCCTGGTGGGTACCATGGCTTCTGCAGTTGGTGGAGCTGCGGCAATCCAGTACCTCAAGCCCCTTTTTCTTAACGCCCCATTCGAGTTCATGCGACACGCGGCAGAACCCCTGTCCATCACTTTTGTAGTACTTTTCATCTCCTACTTCACCCTGATATTCGGTGAATTGGTGCCAAAAACGGTTGGTCTCCAGTTTGCGGATGAAATGTCGCTTCGCGTGGCGAAACCTATTCTGTTTATCGCAACACTCGGTTCCGTTGCGGTAACCTTTCTCGCTGCGTCCAACAGGGCTATTCTGTCACTCATGGGTATCAAGGCTGAAGGGGGGCAGGCATTCATTACCCGGGAGGAAGTGGAGCATATTATCCAGGAAGGTCATGAGACCGGGGTTTTCAGTGCCACAGAGCGGGAGTTTATTGAGAATATTTTCGACTTTACCCACACGTGTGTTCGCGAAGTAATGGTGCCGCGCACGAGGGTTGTCGGTCTCAATCTCGCTGCGTCGCGTGAGCAGATGCTTCAGACCGTGCTGGAAAACAAGTATTCGCGTTACCCGGTGTATCAGGGTTCCATCGAAGAGATCGTCGGAATTATCCATGGCAAGGATTTCCTCGGCAGCATGGTGGTTAAACCCGACTTTGATATCGAGTCTATCATCCGTCAGCCTTTCTATGTGCCCGAGTCGAAGAAGGTCAATAGTCTCTTGAAAGAGATGCAGCGGAAGAGGATGCACATGGCCATGGTGGTTGATGAATACGGAGGTATCAGCGGACTGGTTACTACCGAGGACCTTTTGGAGGAGTTGGTGGGAGAAATCGAGGATGAGCATGACGTGGGAGAGCCTGGAAAGGTTCAACGTCTGGCTGACGGCAGCATAATCGTTGATGCGATGATCTCTCTCTCCGATTTGACCGACTTCCTTGATATCAGGCACGAGGAAGACCTTCACTACGACACGCTTGCCGGACTGATCCTGGACAAGCTCGGAAGGTTTCCGGAAAAGGGTGAGAAGGTGATGGTGGACGGGCTCGAAATGGTATGCGAAGAAGTTACCAAAACCGCCATTCTGAAGGTAAGGATTGTGAAAACAGAGGCAACGTAACCTGTCATTGGGAAGAGTTCTCAAACTACCGGATAAATGGATAGCTCATGGATCGCCGTCTTTTTTTTACCCTGCTGAATTTTTTCTTTCTCTTCGGGTTTTTATTCCTCGTCTATCTGATCCTGGCGCCCTTTCTTGATACACTTGGGTGGGCTGGTGTTATCGGCATTGCCACCTACCCCCTCTACCGCAGACTCAGGAATCGGTTTCCCGGACGGGATACGATAGCCGCCTCGATCATGACGCCGCTTGTGGTCATGACCCTGGTAGTTCCTTTTGTCCTTTTCATTTTTATCTTAGGCGGAGAGGTGTCCCAGGTTTACCAGCACCTCGAAAAGGTTACCGCCGCTGGCGGTTCCGACGTTCTGGCGACCTTGTCCCGCAATCCCGTTATCCAGCCAGCTCTGGAAAGGATTCGCCCCCTGCTTGATATGCTGGATATTGAACTCGGCAACACTCTGCTCCCAGCATTGAAAAGCCTGGCAACATTTCTGCTTGGTTATTCGACGGCGATCCTCAAGAACATTTTCCTCATGATAATCAAGCTGGTGCTGATGGTGATCACGCTCTTTTTTCTCTACCGTGACGGCGAATCCTTTCTGCGGCGATTACTGTCAGTGCTTCCCTTGGAGGAAGCTGAAAGCGATGTGCTTCTCGGTACGGTCAAACGCGTGCTCTCGGCAGTGATCTATGGTATTCTGCTTACCTGTCTCGTACAGGGCATTCTGGGCGGAATCGGCTTCTGGTTCACTGGCCTTCCCTCGCCGATCCTGTTCGGGGCACTGATGGCGGTCGCAGCACTGGTTCCCGTGGTGGGGACTGCTCTGATCTGGCTGCCCGGCGCACTCTGGCTCTTTGCCGGAGGGGAAGTTGTGATGGGAATAGTGCTTCTTGCCTGGGGGATGATCGTCGTGGGGATGATTGATAACCTGCTCCGCCCCCTTTTCATCAGCGGAAGGGCTCATCTCTCGCTTTTCATTATTGCGCTCGGGGTCCTCGGCGGAGTCTTTGCCTTCGGTCCCCTCGGCGTGGTCACCGGACCCATCGTGCTTGCACTGTTCCTTGCCGTTTTTGAAATATATGCGCGGCGGGTTTTCCCTGGCGAATCTTCTTCGCGAGACAACGGCACGGAAATCTGAAGGGATTAATTCGAGGCTGTGTCTGAAAAGAATGAGTGAATTCTTCCCGGAACGGCGTGACCATTCCGGGTTTTTTTTATCTCTTGACTGAAGTTTTTCCCTTGGTATCGAAAACGACGGAAGTGATAATGGTTATGGCGAGGACACCCACAATCACCCCGAGAGAAAAGTAGATGGGGATCGGATATACGGAAGACAGAAGCATCTTTATCCCGATAAAGGCAAGGATGATGGATACTCCGAGTTTCAGGTGAGTGAACATCTCCATGACATTGCTGAGAAGGTAAAAGAGCGACCTGAGGCCCATTATGGCAAAGATATTCGATGTGTAAACGATGAAGGGGTCCCTGGTGACGGCCAGTATTGCCGGGATTGAATCAATGGCAAAGATTACGTCGCTGCTTTCAACCACGAGCAGTGTCAACAGGAGCGGGGTTGCCGCAAAAGCTCCATTTCGGCGAATGAAAAATTTGTCGCCGTACAATTTCTTCGTGATGGGAACGAATTTTCTCGTGAGACGAACCAGGAGGTTTTTTTCTGGTTTGATCTCTTCTTCCCCGCCAAATGCCATTTTGATCCCTGTTACGATCAAGAGTCCGCCAAACAGGTAGATCATCCAATGGAAGCGATCAAACAGCTCGATTCCGACGAAGATGAAAATAGCTCTCATGACGAGTGCACCGATGATTCCCCATTTCAGGATCTTCGGTTGGTGCGCTCGGGGCACCTTGAAATAGGAGAAAATCAGGATGAAGACAAAGAGATTGTCTACAGAGAGGGATTCTTCGATCAGGTAGCCTGTCAGAAATTCCAACGCCTTGGTTGTTCCCATGAAATGGAGGACGCCTGCGTTGAAGGCGAGGGCGAGACCTACCCAGACCAGCGTCCAAGTCAGCGCTTCACGAAATAACACCTCATGACTCTTTCTGTTGAATACTCCCAGGTCAAGGATCAGCATTATGGAGATAAGAGCGGCGAACCCTCCCCAGAGAATAACATTTGTCGACATGTGCAAGGCTCCTGAGCTGCCAGTCAGTTGGAAATGTGCGGCGAGATCCAAATGCTGTGTATACGCAGTGTGACATTCCCTGTCATAACGTTTTGCACCATGCTACTGCTGTGCGTTGGCTAGGGAAGGGAAAGCCGGTTGCGTAAAAGGCGGAAGGGTGATGGTTTCAATGTATTTGAAAGGATGGCTCAAAACTAGTAGAAAGTGTAAAATTTGTCAAATTGTTTCAAGGCACTTCCGTTCCTCCTCAGGGTGGGTACCCGATGTGCTGACGGCCCGTTAATTCTGGACCCCGGAGAATAATCAGTTGCCGGGACCTGATTCGGACGGTATAAGATAGTAATTAAATCAAACTTACCCCCGGAGTCTGTCGGACTTAGGGGAAATCTGCTGCAAATCCATCTGGCCGGTCCATATTCTGCCGTTTTTTTGGTCAATAGAACAACTGTTGCCCAGCAAAATCGACAAAATCTGTCCTCGCCCAGTCGAATTTTCGCATCGATTTCCTAAGCCCGACAGACTCCCAGAGGATACCTGAATGGCGCAGTCGATTTGGAAGCCGTTACTGGCACTGATAGCTTTTGTGGTTCTGCTCAATATTGTTTATCCGTTGGTGACCCAAAAGGGTCAGCTTGAAAAGGCGGAGATCCCCTATAGCCAGTTCAAGGACGAACTTGCGCGGGATAATGTCAAAGAGATAACGATAAAGGGCTCCCATCTCAATGGAGTCTTCAAAGCCAAGGTTCTTCCGCTCCAAAATGTGAAAAAAGAGAATCAGACTAAGGAAACAACAAACTTTTTCACGATTCTACCGGATATTAAGGACGATGCCCTGATGGCTGACCTGCAGGCAAAGAAAGTGGTGGTAAAGGCGATTTCAACGGAATCGTCCCCATTTACGACCGCTTTGCTCTATCTGATCCCCTGGATTCTCATTATCGGAGTCTGGGTTTTCTTCGCTCGCAGTATGAAAGGTCAGGGTCCGGGCACCATGATGGGCGGATTCGCCAAGTCCGGGGCCAAGCTGCATAACACACAGAAGGGGACCGTCACCTTTGCCGATGTGGCCGGCATGGAGGAAGTCAAGCAGGAATTGCGCGAGGTTGTGGAGTATCTGAAAGAGCCGAAAAAATTTGAAAAGATCGGCGGCAAAGTCCCGAGAGGGATCCTTCTCGTTGGCCCTCCGGGGACGGGGAAAACGCTCCTGGCAAGGGCTGTTGCAGGTGAGGCAGGGGTGGCCTTTTTCAGTATTTCCGCATCCCAGTTCATTGAGATGTTTGTGGGTGTTGGAGCCAGCAGGGTGCGAGATCTTTTTGTTGAGGCGCGAAAACAAGCGCCGAGCATCATTTTTATTGACGAATTGGATGCGGTCGGCCGGAGTCGCGGTGCCGGGTTCGGCGGTGGGCATGACGAAAGGGAGCAGACCCTTAACCAGCTTCTTTCCGAGATGGATGGCTTCGATTCCCACGAAGAGGTGATTGTCCTGGCAGCCACCAACCGGCCTGATGTCCTCGACCCGGCACTTCTCAGGCCCGGACGCTTCGATCGCCGGGTTGTCATCGAGCGACCGGATTGGCGCGACCGGGAAAGCATCTTGAAGGTACATACCCGCAAAACTCCCCTGTCCGCGGATGTCGACCTTGCTGTCATCGCCAAGGGAACTCCCGGAATGACCGGCGCCGATCTGGAAAATCTGGTCAATGAAGCTGCCATTCTTGCTGCCCGGGAAAACTCTGAAACGGTGACCATGAAGTACCTGGAGCTTGCCAAAGACAAGGTCCTGATGGGTGGCGAGAGAAAACTGTATTTATCGGACCTGGAAAAGCGGATCACGGCATTTCACGAGTCCGGCCATGTATTGGTGGCGAAGCTTCTGCCCGGGACCGACCCGGTTCACAAGGTAACGATTATCCCCCGCGGAATGGCGCTGGGCGTAACTCAGCAGCTTCCCGAGGATGATCGGCACCACTATCCGAAATCCTATCTTATGAACAGACTTTCCGTTGTCCTTGGCGGCAGGGTCGCGGAGCGACTTGTCTTTAACGACATTTCAACAGGGGCACAGAGTGATTTGAAAATTGTCACCGAACTGGCGGAGAAAATGGTCTGTCAGTGGGGGATGAGCGACAAAATCGGCCCAGTTACCTTCAGTCGCGGTGAAGAGCACCCCTTCCTCGGCATGAAGCTGGCTCAGGAAAAGACTTTCTCGGAAGAAATGGCCTGGCTGATCGATCAGGAGATTGCCGTTGTCATCAAGGATGCGGAAGACAAGGCAATGAAGATCCTAGCCTCTAACCGCAATTTGCTGGAAGCTCTGGCGATGGCACTCCTTGAAGAGGAAACCCTTGACAGCGCCAGGATTGACAGCGTTTTGGCCAACGCCTGATCTAACCACCCCCCAGCCCCTCCTGATTCAGGAGGGGTCAGGGTGGCAGTGCATAGACGTACTAACTGTTTATAGTAGAAACTCAGGTGATTCCATGCAAAGAGTGAGAAAAAGCGGCATCCTTCTACACCCCACGTCTCTTCCCGGTCCGGGAGGTATCGGTTCCTTCGGAACCGCAGCGCGAGAATTTATCGATTTTCTCCAGGCCTCCGGTCAGACTCTGTGGCAGGTTCTTCCCCTTGGCTACACATCCTACGGCAACTCTCCCTACATGTGCTACTCGGCCTTTGCCGGTAATCCATTGCTTATCGATCTCGAGCGCCTCGTTAAGGAAGGGGACCTGAACGCGACCAGCCTTCGCAATGATTTGCTTTCGGAGCGGGTGGACTACCAGCAGGTAATGGACTACAAATTCGGACTGCTCCGGACCGCAGCGGCAACCTTCTTCGCTGGCGGCGGGGATGAGAGGGTGGAAGAGTTCTGGCATTTCTGCGATACGACCCCCTGGCTCCATGATTTTGCCCTGTTCATGGCATTGAAGGAGCAGTACCCGAGCATAAGTTGGTGTGACTGGCCGGTAGAGATTGCTCAGCGTGAACCCGCTGCGCTGGAGGAGGCATCCAGAAGTCTCGGCTCCGCGATAGGGGCGCAGAAATATCTGCAGTGGCAGTTTTTCCGGCAGTGGCATGAGGTGAGGAACTATGCCACTCGTCAAAGCGTCGGAATTTTCGGCGATATCCCGATATTTGTTGCCTACGATTCCTGTGATGTCTGGGCAAATTCCCATCTCTTCCACTTGGACAAGGGGGGACGCCCGACCGTGGTTGCCGGTGTCCCTCCTGACTATTTCAGCAAGACCGGGCAATTGTGGGGGAATCCACTCTATAACTGGGAAGCCATGGCGCAGGCGGGATATGCCTGGTGGATAGAACGTGTTCGGTCCTCGCTTGATCTATATGATCTCATTCGGATCGATCATTTTCGGGGATTTGCGGCCTGCTGGGAAGTGCCCTATGGTGAAAAAACGGCAAAGAACGGTCGCTGGGCGCCGGGCCCGGGAGAAGCCCTGTTTTCGGCTCTTTCGAGAGAGCTCGGAGATTTGCCGATTGTGGCGGAGGACCTGGGGCACATTACCCCGGACGTGGAGGCACTACGGGACATGTTCTCTTTTCCCGGCATGAAGATTCTTCAGTTCGCCTTCGGATCCGGGCCGGACAACCCCTATCTCCCCCATAATCATGTCTGCAGTTCCGTTGTTTATACCGGCACGCACGACAATGACACCACAGCAGGCTGGTTCAACTCGCTTTCTGCGCGGGAGAAGAAGATGGTTCTCCGCTATCTGGATCGCACCGGCGACGGGATTGTCTGGGATTTGATCCGGACCGCCCTGGCTTCAGTGGCGGATACCGTTGTGATTCCGCTCCAGGATCTGCTGGAACTCCCCGCTGAATTCCGCATGAATCTGCCCGGGACAGCGGGAGGTAACTGGTCCTGGCGGTTCGGTAAAAAAGCGCTTACTGCCAAACTAGCCAAGCGGCTCCTGGAGTTGACGGAGATTTATGGCAGGGCCCGGACCCCGTAATGATAGTTCAATCAAGTAAGACGGAAGAATTTTTAGCGTTGCACGACTTTGTTGCGGAATTGACCGCAACGCCATTTCAAATCTCCATCCAAAGGGGGAAGTACCATGTCGGAAAACAGCTTAAACTTTGATACCCTTACCCTGCATGCCGGCCAAGTGCCCGATTCCGCGACTCTGTCGCGAGCTGTTCCCATTTATCAGACCTCGTCCTATGTCTTTCGCAGCTCGGAACATGCCGCAAAACTGTTCGCACTGGAAGAGCCGGGGAATATTTATACGCGGATTATGAACCCTACAACTGATGTTCTGGAAAAACGGATGGCAGAGCTGGACGGCGGTGTCGGTGCCCTCGCGCTGGCCTCAGGACAAGCTGCCATTACCTTTGCCGTGCTCAATATCACCCAAGCCGGTCAAAATATTGTTTCAACCGACTCTCTCTATGGGGGGACCTATAACCTTTTTCACTATACCTTGCCGAAACTTGGGATAAAGGTGAAATTCGTCGACAGTTCTGATCCCGAAAACGTGCGCGCGGCCATTGATGAAAATACCAGGCTTGTCTATACCGAATCGGTTGGAAATCCCAAGAACAATGTGGATGATTTCGAGGCCATCGCCGAGTTCGCTCACCAGGCGGGAATTCCCTTTGTTGTCGACAACACGGTGACTACTCCCTATCTTTTCAAGCCCCTCCAGCATGGAGCGGATATGGTGGTCTATTCTCTCACCAAGTTCATCGCCGGCCACGGCACGAGCATTGGCGGCTGCGTAGTTGATGGCGGCACCTTCCCCTGGAACAACGGCAAGTTCCCCGAATTTACCGAACCGGACCCTTCCTATCACGGCATCCGTTTCTGGGAGGCTCTCGGCAATCTTTCCTATATCATCAAGATGAGGGTAGAGCTTCTGCGCGACATAGGAGCGCCTCTTTCGCCGTTCAATGCTTTCCAGATACTCCAAGGGTTGGAAACACTCCATGTCCGCATGCCGCGTCATGTGGAAAATGCCATAAAGGTTGCCGAGTGGCTGGATAAAAACCCTGACATAACCTGGGTCAACTATCCCGGGTTGCCCAGTCACAAGGATTATGATCGTGCGGCACGCTATCTGCCGAAAGGAAGTGGCGCAATCATTGGTTTCGGTATCAAGGGCGGGGTGGCAGCAGGCAAAAAGTTTATCGACAGCGTAAAGCTACTCTCTCACCTGGCAAATATCGGTGATGCCAAGTCCCTGGTGATTCATCCGGCCTCCACCACCCATCAGCAGCTTACGGAGCAGGAGCAGATCGCAACCGGTGTTACCCCTGACTTTATCAGGCTTTCCGTGGGAATCGAGGCTGTTGAGGATATTATCGCAGATATCGACCAGGCCTTGAAAGCTTCACAACTTTCCTAGAATATTGAACCGAGAATGATGGCATCTGCCGCATACATTTTTTTCAGGTATTCGTTGACAACATCTCCCTCGATTATGCACCGGCCGTTGCGCTTTTCAAGGTACTTCATGCAGGCCAGGCATCCGCGCACCGCTTTCCCGCCGATCTGCAGGTACTCCGTGCTCCAGCCGGCGGCCTCCAAGGGTTCCAGCACCTTTTTGAGCATAATCTCCGTATTGCAGCTTGGGCTTGGACTACCGTTTATGGCTATTGCTTTCATGATGTTCTCCTTGTAAAGGAAAAACCGTTTTTTCCACAGATACACACGGATTTTCACGGATAAAGGCAGCAATGCAATTGTGTTTTTGATAAACAGAAAGAAGTATCGGTGTTGTAGATTTTATCCTTGTTCATCCGTGGCTAATGATGTTGTGGTTCCAGGATCTTCCGGTTCAGGTGATTGCCACGATCAGATCACTGCTATGGCTTTCATATCATCTCCTTTCAACTGTTACGGACTATCCTTCAAAAGATTTCACCGTATTCCAGAAAGGACAAAGGCAGATAGACCAATCCTGTTTGATTATTGCCTGGTAGTACGATGGTCTGGATAATAGGTTTGTAACGCGCAGTGGGATTGGTCAGGATATTAGTAAATAAAACGATAGGGAAAGAGGCAGTTATGCGGAAGATCTATGAATAACAGCAAGTAAGTTGCGCTTTAAGCCGCAGGTAAGAGCATTGCCCGATAGACCGAAAATGTGGCATTGACGTAATCCTGGCAGCAGTCGGCGGGAAATGGAACGGTTCGAACTTTTGACACCTGGCGCGGCAGTATCTGCAGGATTCCCTGGGTAGCATGAAACAGTAAAGGCGGCCGATTGGCCGCCTTTTGAATTAAGTAAACTGTCCCTGGAATTCGCCCGCTTTTCGCCGTTTTTCGTCTTACTCCGCGGTCGTCGGGTCAATCATGCGCTTGACTTCGGCGACACTGTTGGCCGGGAAACCAGCCTTCCTGGCGTGCTCCAGGACCAGTTCCTTGTTGGGGGCAATGTAGACGCAGTAGATCTTGTCCTCGGTGACATAGCTCTGCACCCACTGGATTTGCGGCCCGAGCCCTTGAAGAACAGTGGCGGATTTCTGCGAGATTGCCTGAATGTCTGGTTCGCAGATATACCCTGCTCCCGGAATATCCCGCTCAATGATGTACTTCGGCATTCTTTCCTCCTTTGTTGCATCTGAGATTTTAGCAGGGCGTATGTTCGCTTATTTGCTTTCTTCTTCGGGTGCGGCTGGTTTTTTGGAGATACCTGCAACGTATTCAGATGTTTTTGTCGGGATCGGCGGCAATGCTGCGCCAGGAGCAAATCCAGACATCTTCGAGTTGTTCGGGGAGAGGTCCGGCGATGGTATTATCGAGACGCAGATTTATCAGCCTGAACATGCCCCCGAAAAGGCAGTTGGATGCAATTGTCAAATCAAGATCGGCAATTTCCTTATTTTCGATACCTTCTTGTACCATCTCACGCATTATGGCAAACGGTCTGGAAGAACATATGGGTGTGACCGTTGGTATAAACTCGCTGTGTTTCGCATGCAGCATAAACGCCATTTGTGCCGGATTTGACTCAGTGAGATCAAATAAATGCGCCATGATCGCTTTACATTGATCATGGGCGGTCGCATGGCTGTTCTTAATTGTGAGAAAATCGGCTGTAATCTTTTCCAGGAGAGAATCATACAAAGCGGAGGCAAGCTCCTCTTTGCCGGCAAAATAATGATAGACGGCACCAATGCTGATATTTGCATCACGCCTGATATCTTGAATCGAGGTATTGAAATATCCTTTGGTGGTAAATAACTTCAAGGCTGTATCAAGAATAGTCTGCTGGAGGTTTGCGTTTTCAGTGGATGTTTTTAATCGCCTGCCCATCGGGTCCTCTGTGTTGGTAGGAAAAGAAGCTGACTCAAAATCTGCGCCATTTATAGCACCCTTTGCGTTGACATGGCAAATTCTTTTGCCCGCGGAGAGAGTGCCTGTCTCTGCATGCACGTGCCTTGGCACCGTTGTCCCCGCCTTGGACCGTGCGCATGACCGGCTTTGCCGACAGCGTAATAATACTTCGGCAATTATACATCACAATCCTGATGTCGGGGCACGCCTAGCCCCTGCCATTGATATGTTTAATTGCCCCCGTAATATCGAACCGTTCCCTCAAGCACCCTCAGGTCTATACTGGGCTCTGCATCACTACCGTTCCACAAACTGGCTGAAGGGAGGCATTAAATTTCCGTTGCAATTACTGTTTTGTCATGGTACAAAACGAATGTTCGTTCGGTATAAATATCAAACCCAAAACTAAGGAGGACGAGTATGCCGAAGTATGTCATTGAGAGAGAGATTCCAGGGGCAGGACAAATTGGGGCGGCAGACATGCAGGGCATTGCACAGAAGTCGTGCAGCGTTCTGAGCGAGCTTGGACCGCAGGTCCAATGGGTGGAGAGTTACGTTACAGAAGACAAAATTTACTGTATTTATATTGCTCCCAACGAGGAGATGGTGCTTGAGCATGCCCGTAAGGGCGGCTTCCCGGCAAACAGCGTGGCCGAGGTCAAACGCATGATCGATCCGACGACCGCGGAGTAAAAAATGCTGTAACCGGATATGAATTGGCGGCATAAAACTGCTGCCGATGCTGAACAGAAAAGGTCCCAGGCTAATGCAGTCCGGGGCCTTTTTCTATTTTTCCCTCAAAATAGACAACCCCATCCCCCCAGAAGCTTATATATCAAGCCCTAACCCCGCAGGCTAGAAACTGCGGGACTGGATAAACTACTTCCAACTTGCAGAAGTGTGGGTTGTCTTCAGTGATCTGGGAGGATGGCTGATGCGGAAAATAAATCTGTCCCCTTTTCTGTGTCGCCTTTTCTGCTTTTCTGCTTCGCAGTTCAGCCGTGAATACAATCGCTTGTTTGGTGCTCCACCATTACGGGACATCACGCATCTGCGTCTAATGACTGTTGGTGAGAGGACGTAGAAGTGTTGGCTGTTTCCGAGGAGACTCTGCTTTTGATGCCGCTGCTTTCAGAAATAAAAAAGCCCCTCAAACTGGTTTAACCAGAGGGGGCTAAAAGCTACTTGGAAATTTTTTCCAGATAATTAGAAACCGGCCAAATTTTGGGTCGGTTTCTTTTTTGGCAAAAGCCCGCGTACATTTGTTGGTTATGCAATTCCCATAAAATAATAGTTAGTTTCCATCCGGAAACGTAACCTGTTGTATTTGTTAAAATATTTCGCAGAAAATGGTTCAGTTTTCTCACGATTTATGGTATCCTACAAACCATAACAGGCTGTAAACATTACATATTATGGTTTTAGGGGTTCTCCTGATGCGACAAAAACTGACACGACAGATGAGCATATTTTCTGTCACGATGCGCCATGATATCGGTAAGGAACTGGCCGTATTTTCCGAGATACTTGATGCCACGCCAAAGATGCTTGATCTCGTGTACGCTGACCTGACACGAGCCTACCGCAAGGATACCGGTCGGGAAGGCATGACCGCTGAGCAGGTGCTGCGTTGTGTTGCTCTGAAGCAAGTCCGGAACCTTTCCTATGAAGAGCTTGCGTTTCATCTTGAGGATTCCAAATGCTTTCGAGCCTTTGCCCGTCTGGAGATGGGGCAGTATCCCTCGTCATCAACTCTTCAGGAAAACATAAAACCTCTCTCCGAAGAGACCTGGGAGGCAGTCCATCAATGCCTCGTGCACTATGCTCGGGAAGCCGGCATAGAAAGCGGCCGCAAGGTACGGATTGACTCAACCGTCGTCGAGAGCAACATCCACGACCCCACTGATTCCACCCTGCTCTGTGATGGCATCAGGGTTATCACCCGCTGGCTGGCAGAAGGTCATACCCTTGTTCCCCGTCCCGACTATCGCTATTGCGACCATTGTCGCGTAGTAAAGAAGCGGCTGATGGTTGTTCTCAACGCCAAGAAGGAAGAGGACCGGGTCGCGGCCTATCGTGACCTGACGCACTACGCCGGTAAGGTTGTCGGCTATGCCAAGGACGCAATCGCGGCTTTGGAGGCGTACCGGGCAAACGGCCTTGGAGACATGCTTACCGCCCTGAATCTTATCGCCCAGTTGAAGCGGGCCGTGGGCCTGCTGGAAAAGGTCATCAGCCAGACCGAGCGGCGGGTATTCCGTAACGAGAAGGTTCCGGTTTCGGAAAAGGTAGTTTCGTTCTTCGAAGATCACACCGACATCATTGTCAAGAAGAGGCGTGAGACCCTGTTCGGCCACAAGATATTTCTGACCGGCGGCGCATCCAACCTGATCCTCGACTGCCTGATTGCCAAAGGCAACCCGGCTGACTCGGAAAAGTACCTTTCCATGCTGGAGCGACACGAGAAAACCTTCAGCAAGATGCCGCGCCAAGTAAGTGCCGACGGCGGCTTTGCCTCCAAGGACAACCTGTCAACGGCAAAAGAACTGAAGGTAAAGGATGTAGTCTTTGCCAAGAAGCGTGGACTAACGGTACTTGATATGGCCAAGAGCACCTGGGTGTACAAGAAGCTGCGGAACTTCCGTGCCGGGATCGAAGCCAACATTTCCACGCTCAAACGTGCCTTTGGTCTTGACCGCTGCACCTGGAAGGGCTGGGACGGATTCAAGAGCTACGTCTGGAGTTCGATCTTTGCCTACAACCTCCAGGTGATCGCCAGGATCAAACTGGAAGCGGCCTGAAAAAGCCACCAGTCGCAATGCAAAACCACTTGACGGGAGCAGTGCGTCATAAAATTGAAAAAGAGCAGATAAAACTGGTTACAGGGTAGTTAAAACGACCGAATGTCAAAACTATCAACTGAAACCGGAGGTCCCGTGCGTTTCAAACTGGGGTTTCCGGATGGACACTAGTTAAAGTTATGATGGTTAATGTCGAAGAGATTATTGTTGTTGGCTAAGTTAGATTTGATCCGGAAAGTCTCGACAGAGGCTGGACTGTAACTTCCTCGAAGCCTCTCGTAATCGGCCGCGACCCGAGACACAGAACAGGCTGCCTGCTGGATTCAGGAGCTTTCCTTGCTGTCGCCGTCTTGCCATAAAGCCGTACGAGAGACTCCGAGAAAGCCCCAGCCCAATGAGGGATAGCTCTGTTTCGGAGTTTCCGGATGTCTAGTTAGTTCTTGAGTTGCTTTGAATTGTACATTGCCTGGCTGGACATACTGTGTCGAAATTTATGGATAGCAATCTGTTACAAAACGGGGGAGGTTATGATGATTTTTGCGAAGTTGAGGATTGGACCTAAGATGGGATTGGTGTTCGGATTTGTGCTGGTCATGATGCTGCTGATCATCTATTTCGGAATCAGTGGAACTTCGACGGTAAAGAAGTCGATGGAGGGACTGGTTACGGGCGAATACCAGAAGACTGTCTATGCCTTCAGGGCCAAGAATGCTCTCAACAATCTGGTGATTTCAATTCAGGAACTTGTCATGGTCAGTGAGCCGAATGAGATTATACGTCTGAAGAAGGCGCTTGAGGAGGCCCGATCGGATTATCGTGAGAGTTTGAAACAATTGGAGGAGCTCGAAAAAGATCCGCAGGGTCTCAAGCTTCTTGAGGTTTCGAGGTCGGAAGCGAAGGCTGCTGCCGCGGCGAATAATCAGGTTGTCGAACTTGCCTTGGCCAACAAGAAAGAAGCTGCCTTCAGTCTCTTTCAGAGTCAGGCGGGTCCGCTGACGAAAAAGCTCCAGGATACTTTCGAGGCACAGGTGTCGTTTCAGGAAGCCAATGTTAAGGCCGCCTATGAAAATGCTGTCAAGGTGTACGAACGGCAGTGCATTTTAATTGCGATTGCGGGTGCTCTGGCCTTTATCCTCGGCCTTGCGGGTGCTATCTTCCTGATCAACAATTTCGTGACACGCCTTAAACGGCTTGCTGCTTCGATGGGAAGTATTGCGGACGGCGATATTTCCACTCAGCTTAAAATATTTGCCAATGATGAGATCGGCGACCTTGGCCATGCCATCAATCGGATGCTGACTTCCATGAACGTTATGGTGGCGTCAATCAAGACTACTGCGGAACAGGTTGCCTCCGCTTCCACCCAGCTTTATGCCACTTCCGACCAGATTGCAACGGGAACGGAAGAGGTGGCAGCTCAAGCCGGCACGGTGGCCACGGCCAGCGAAGAGATGGCCTGCACCAGTTCGGAGATCGCCAATAATTGCCTGATGGCTGTGGAAAGCTCTAAACTGGCAAGTGATTCGGCATCTTCCGGTTTTGCGGTTGTTCAGGAAACTGTTGAAGAAATGGGACGCATTGCTGAACGGGTAAAGGAATCTGCCTGTACTGTGGAAAGCCTTGGTGCGCGCTCCGACCAAATTGGTGAAATCGTCGGTACTATTGAAGATATTGCCGACCAGACAAATCTGCTGGCGCTGAACGCGGCGATCGAGGCGGCACGAGCCGGTGAGCAGGGTCGTGGATTTGCGGTCGTGGCAGATGAAGTTCGGGCCCTTGCGGAGCGAACCACCAAAGCCACCAAGGAAATCGGCGCCATGATCAAGGCGATTCAGATGGAAACCAAGGGTGCGGTAATTTCTATGGAAGAAGGCGTGCGAGCAGTAGAGAAAGGCACTGCCGATGCTTCACGGTCAGGGATCGCTCTCCAGGAAATTCTTGAGCAGGCCAATGCGGTTACCATGCAAATCAACCAGATCGCCACTGCTGCTGAGCAGCAAACTGCAACGACTAACGAAATAACGAATAACATTCAGCAGATCACCGATGTCGTCCATGAAACGGCGAAGGGCTCCCAGGAGTCGGCGTCCTCGGCTAATCAGCTTTCCCGATTAGCCGATGAGTTGACCCATCTGGTGGGTAATTTTAAGCTGGCAGTTTAATAATCGGTTTGCATCAAAGCTGCATGATCGGCGTGTTTTTTTACGGATTAAGGCGAACTTAGCCTGGTTAGCATTCAAAGTACCTGTAACATGCTGAGCGATGTTTTGTCTGAAAGAAAAGGGGTGTCCCGGGTGGGGCACCCCTTTTCTTAGTTTTGGTTGCGCGCCTTAGCAGGCATAATCTCTCGAGTTTTAGCTTGATAGGTGCATTCTATGTTAACAGGAACACATCAAGATTTAAATATTTAATTAAAAATAAGCTAAAGTTGTGTCGACTCTTGACGAAAAATATAGAAAATGCGGTTTGTCTCAAGAGCTGAATTCGACAAACTTTTTATGTACTGATGCCGGTGCGGTAGCTCAAATCACACAGCCTGGCTTCAACGACAAACTAAGATAGGAGAGATGACAATGATTTTCGCCAAGATGAAAATTGGTCCAAAGATGGGGTTAGTGTTCGGTTTCATATTGTTGATGCTGGTCGTTACAGTCTTTTATGGCCTTCATAATACCTCGAAGGTCAAAGATTCCATGGCTGGAATTGTCAACGGAGAGTATCAGAAAACCCTCTATGCCTTTCGGGCAATGGATGCCCTTGACCAATTGGAAATTTCAGTCCAGAAATTGGTCTTGGTCAGTGATGTAAACGAGATTGCCCAGTTGAAAAAGGAAATTGAAGAAGCGAGATCGTCCTACCGGGAGAATGTAAAGTTGCTTTCAGGGGTCGAAAAAACCTCGAAAGGCATCGCGCTCATCGAGGCATCGACACTACAGGCGAGCCCAGCTGCGGCAGCAAACAATCGTGTCATCGAGCTTGCCCTGGCCAACAAAAAAACTGAAGCCCTCACTGTCTTACTGAAAGAAGCGATCCCTCTGACGAAAAAACTCCAAGAGACCTTTGAGGCCCAGGTTTCCTACCAGGAAAACAACGTCAAGGCTGCGTATGAGAGTGCGGAGAGCGATTTTAACCGGAACAGGCTGTTGATGATTATTGTCGGCAGCATCGCCTTTCTCCTCGGACTGGCCGGAGCGATTTTTCTTACCAACAATTTTGTCACCCGTCTCAACAGGGTTTCCGCTGCCATGGGCAATGTTGCCGATGGCGACCTTTCAACCAAGATCAATATTTTTGCCAGAGATGAGATCGGTGACCTTGGACGTGCCATAAATCGGATGCTTGAATCAATGCACTCAATGGTAACCTCCATCAAGTCGACCGCTGAGCAGGTTGCCTCTGCTTCCACTCAGCTCTATGCCACATCTGAGCAGATCGCAACCGGGGCCGAGGAAGTGGCCGCCCAGGCCGGCACCGTGGCCACTGCCAGCGAGGAAATGTCCTGCACCAGTACCGAGATTGCCAACAACTGTCTGATGGCAGTGGAAAGCTCGCAACGTGCCAGCGATTCGGCTTCCTCGGGTTTTGCAGTTGTCCAGGAAACGGTGGATGAAATGAGTCGTATTGCTGAGCGGGTGAAGGAATCCGCCTGCACCGTGGAAAGCCTTGGTGCGCGTTCCGATCAGATCGGTGAGATTGTCGGTACTATCGAAGACATTGCTGACCAGACTAATCTCCTGGCCCTCAATGCTGCCATCGAGGCGGCGCGTGCCGGTGAACAGGGTCGTGGCTTCGCAGTCGTGGCCGACGAGGTTCGCGCACTTGCGGAACGCACCACCAAGGCTACCAAGGAAATAGGTGCTATGATCAAGGCCATTCAGATGGAGACGAAAGGCGCTGTCCACTCGATGCAAGAGGGGGTTCGCGAGGTGGAAAAAGGTACCGTCGACGCGGCACGGTCCGGCCAGGCGCTTCAGGAGATTCTTGAGCAGGCCAACTCGGTTACCATGCAAATCAATCAGATTGCCACCGCAGCTGAAGAGCAGACCGCTACTACCAATGAGATAACAAATAATATCCAGCAGATTACCGAAGTTGTCCATGAGACGGCCAAGGGCTCCCAGGAGTCCGCTGCCGCGGCAAATCAGCTGTCACGCCTTGCCGAAGAGTTACAACAGTTGGTAGGAACTTTCAAGCTGGCAGTATAATACCAATTCCAGATCAAGGATGATCTCAAGGCGGCGAGGATTGAGGCTGCGAGGCGTACTGAAGAGTATGTTGAGCAGCCGAGGACGAGCCAACGCAGAGAGGGCCTTGATATGGAATTGGAATAAGGCTGAGAACAGACACACGCTGAGAGGTCTTCAGTCGGCATGGAAAAGGGCGCCCCCGCATTGGACGCCCTTTTCTTTTTCAAAAACTGCAGCACATCGTTATGTCAGCCGGTTCCGGAGAAAATTGTCAAGTTCTCGTTGCGCTTCTTCATAGTTTTCGAGGGAAAGCTTTCGATCTTCCTTCCATTCGCGAGTCTTGTAGTAAACCTTGTCATAGTAGTTTTCCAGCAACCCTTGCATGAACAGGGTAAGGTCCCACTTTTCCAGGTATCCGGCTATTTCATCGTATTTCTCGCCGCCGAGTTTTTTTCTGATTCTCAGCAAAGCGACAGCCATCTCCTCCCGGTATTCTTCCTTTCCATACTCGGTGATCAGGCGAGAGATTCGTGTGTTCATGGATGTTTCACACCAGATCTTGATGCTCTCGCCCATGACCTCGTAGAAATTACCCGGCAGGGATATCCTGCCGATTCTGCGGCTCTCTCCTTCAAGGATAACCGGTCTTCCCGGGGGGGACTTTCGCAGCTCATTCCAGAGGCTGCTATCAAAATGCTTCTGGCTCAAGTTCTGGGAAAGTCCGAGTGCACCGAAAGCCGAGCCCCTGTGTCTTGCCAGACCTTCCAGGTCGATAACCGTATAGCGATTTGTGTTTATGGTATGCAGGAAGGTTGTCTTGCCGGAGCCGGTGAGCCCGTGCAGCACCACCATGGGGCCGCTGGGTCGAAACTGCTCGAAGAATGACGAGACATGGGTACGGTATGCTTTGTAGCCTCCCTGGAGTTGAATGGTATGAAAACCACTCAGATCGAGAATCGAGGTAACTGTCTTGCTGCGCAGACCGCCGCGCCAGCAGTAGACCATTATCGGACGATTGCCGGCCATTTCTCCGATGGTTTTTACCATAGCGGGAAAACGTGCCGCGGTCATTTCCAATCCGCGTAATCTTGCCTTGTGCGGCCCCTGTTGCTTGTGGAGTATTCCGATTTCAACCCGTTCGTCGTTCTCCAGAAGCGGGACATTAACTGCACCTGGAATATGGTCTTCTTCAAATTCAAGAGGGGTGCGAACATCGACCAGAAAGTGTGAATCGATGAGGGTTTCGCTGAAAACAGCAATTTCTACCAATGTGTTTCTCCTGGAATAAATCGATTGCCAGACGTAATCGGGACCACGGGGTGATAATCGGGGAGGTGCATTCCTCGTAAAATATCGGCTGGGAGAGATGCTTCGTTTCGGGAAAGTAGACACTTCTCGTGACTGGAGTACCTAAAATCAGCCAGCCAAATTCCATTTAAATGGGCGCCGGGAGCCATGAATATTGTAAGACATATCATATGATGCTGATCTTCGCAAATTAATCCACAGTCTTCATGGTTCGGCAGTGTAGCAACGGTAAAATTCCGCCCTCTCGGCTTGCCTTGCTGGCTGATCAGACTGCGGACAAAGATCTTAATAAATAGTTTTCATCCGGAGTTTCTGGATGGAAATTAAATAAATCCGTCAAACTTGAATTGTTCCGGTCGGCATGATATATAGTCAGGGTTGAAATTTGCGCATGATTGAGTCTGTTTCAGTGTTACTGCAGGGTTTGTCGGGAGCTTTTTTCTCTATGAGGGCGGAATAGACCCGTTGTGAATTAGTCCCCATCCGGAAAGCTTCGACAGAGGCTGGGCTGGAACTTCCTCGAAGCCTCTCGTAATCGGTCGCCACCCGAGACACAGAACTGTCGACTTGCTGGATTCAGGCGTTTTCCTTGCTGTCGCTGTCTTGCCATAAAGCCGTACGAGAGACTCCGAGAAAGCCCCAGCCCAACGGGGGATAGCTCTGTTTTGGAGTTTTCGGATGAAAACGAATTATCATATGTAGGAGGTAGGTAAATGTGTATACAAACATCCGCTGTTCAGAATGATTTTCTCAAGGCGGTAGAAATCGGACGGCCAGAGAATATTGTGAAACTGTTTCCCAATTCAAAGGCGCTTCTCGTCAGCGGTAAAGTCATCGACCATGCCATGCTGACCAAAGGAAATGCCATTGCCATGGCGGCAAACGGCAGAAGCACCTTTATCATCCGAGGTGTTCTCAAGGCGGCCCAGCGGGCCAATGCCGCCGTCATCATAGAAATCGCCAAGTCCGAAGGTGGCGGCAAAGCATACTGCGCCGTGAATTACTGGAATATT
>RPRC01000126.1 GCA_003857395.1 Geobacter sp. | reverse complement strand
TGGCCTCCTGTTTGTATCCATACAGCGGACTTGTAGAAGTGCTCTCGCAGATGAGCCGGTCAAATATCGCTCCGACCTGCCCGCTCAACATCTTCCCTGCTTACCGATCATCGGCTGGCAGATCATGAAAATATACAGCCGGGCCCGATGACTCAATCTTTTCGCTACTGAAGAAAAACGGCGATTTCCCCGTCGCATCACCAATATTGTGGCTCAGCAAATAGTCATCTCCAGGCCGCAATGAGGACAATGTTTCACGTCCGGCAACCCCCATCCGCCGATACAGTTCGTCTTCGCTGAGTTTCGTCAGTTCCAGAAGCATCTTTTCACTATCGTTGATTAACACTCCTTCGAACAATCCGTGAGAAATGTTGCTTAATGTTCTCATACTGACCTCCTTTGCCGTTCCAAGAACGGCTGCGCTATACCTGAATTCCAATCTCAATTCTTTTTTCTGTATATATAATTATAACAATGGCAACCGGTGTTGTCAAAGTCTTGTAAAGAGCCAAGAAGTTAAACGTCAAAAGCAGGAACGAAGGGTTGTCATCCTCTCAGCAGGCGAAGTTTGTTTTTAAATAGCTGTTTAAGCCGATTCTGCGACACCTCTGGTGAAGCCGGCTTCGCGTTGACAACCCCGGAATGCACATTACATTATAGTGCAGAAGAGCAGCACGCCAGGAGTGAATCCTCGGGAGGGATATCATGACAACACGTAAAATCAGCAGAATGCTCAAGAGGCGCGCTATCGACACGTAAAGGCGGCCGACATTCCGGAAGTCACCATGGACTCTGGCACCAGGCTGAAAATCGTCAGCGGCCTGGTAAATGGCATCCAGGGCCCGGTGCGGGAACATTGTCATGAATACACAGAAAGAGTTACGGATTGCTTTCGAGGAGTACGAAAAAGGTACCTTTATCAAACAAAGATAATCGGCCTGCCAGAGAGTCTAAAACAGATTCAAGGAAAAGGGAACAGGTTAGCGGGGCGGCCGACTGCCGATGTTGCAGGCGGCCTTCTTTTTGGGCAGATATTTCCTCAAGCGGGCGAAAATCAGGTACGAAAGACGCACAATCGGACTGACCAGGGGAAAATCCGTCAGAGTGCCAAGGAAAGTATACCATGATGATCCGGGGAAGGCCCGCCAGATGGCCTGGAATGCATCGACACCCCGGTAGACCGAACCGGTCCGGTCAATGGCATGCATGCGGGACGTGAAATCGTCCAGGCTGATACCGTAGTCATGGGGGTTGAAAGCAGGATCGCTGATGTCGACGAATTCCAGTCGGCCGCCATGATCCTTTCGCAGGTACACGAACATCTCCGTCGAGCAGACATGACAGGAACCGTCATAGAAAACCTTCAGAGGGAATTCGGGCAACTCCCGCATACGATCCTCCAAGAGATATTCGCAGAGACGATGTTACAATCGCGGGAAATCTCGGACAGAAAATTCCGCCTTTTCCTCTTCACCGAGAAGCGTGCGTCTAGGAGACAGACGGATTTGCAGCAGATTCACCCTAAGTCCGACAGTCTCCTAGCCCTTCAGTTTCGTCAACAGGATCTCGTTCACCAGGGCAGGATTCGCCTTTCCCTTGCTGGCCTTCATGACCTGGCCGACAAAGAAGCCGAACAGTTTATCTTTGCCTCCCCGGTAGTCTGCCACCTTCTCGGGGTCGGAAGCAAGCACTTCGTCGATAATCTTCTCGATGGCACCGCTGTCGGACACCTGCACAAGCCCTTTTTCCTCGACAATCTTCGCCGGATCCTTGCCGGTTTTGTACATCTCGTCAAACACGGTTTTGGCTATCTTGCCCGAAATGGTGCCACTCTCCACCAGCTTCAACATCTCGGTCAGAAGGCTCGGCGTCACCGGGCAGTCGGCAATATCCCGGTTGTCTTCCTTGAGCGCCCGCAGCAGTTCGCCCATGACCCAGTTGGAGACCGGCTTTGCCTGGGGATACAGAGAAACGCAGGCGTCGAAGTAGTCGGCGATATCCCGGGAAGCCGACAGCACCTCCGCATCATATTCCGACAGACCAAGTTCCTCCTGGTAGCGCTTCCTCTTCGCATCCGGCAACTCCGGCAGGGCTTTTCTGACCTCCTCAATCCAGGCCTTGTCAACAACGATCGGAACCAGGTCGGGATCCGGGAAATAGCGGTAGTCGTGAGCCTCTTCCTTGCCGCGCATGGAGCGGGTTGTGCCGGCGGCCGGGTCAAAAAGTCGGGTCTCCTGCACCACCTTGCCACCCTCGTCGAGCAGATCCGCCTGCCGTTCGATCTCGTACTCGATGGCCTGTTTCACAAAACGGAAGGAGTTGATGTTTTTCAGTTCGGCACGGGTGCCGAAGGTATCCGATCCAACCGGCATCAGGGAAACGTTGGCGTCACAACGGAAGCTTCCTTCCTCCATGTTGCCGTCGCAGATGCCGAGATACGTCACGATCTGGTGGACTTTCTTCAGGTAGGCCACCGCCTCGTCGGCGCTGCGCATGTCCGGTTCCGAAACCACCTCGAGGAGCGGCGTACAGGCACGATTCAGGTCCACATAGGACTTCTCGCCCGCCTCCATGGTTTCCAGGTGGACCAGCTTGCCGGCATCTTCTTCCATGTGGATGCGGGTGATGCCAATCGGCTTGGTCTCTCCGTCGACTTCGATGTCCAACCGGCCACCCACACAGATCGGGAGATCAAACTGGCTGATCTGGTACCCCTTGGGAAGGTCAGGATAGAAATAGTTTTTGCGGGCAAAGGTGCTGCGCGGCGTAATGGAACAGTTGGTGGCGAGACCGGCACGGATGGCGTATTCAACCACCTTTTTATTCAGCACCGGCAGTGCGCCCGGCAGGCCAAGGCAGACCGGACAGGTCTGCGAATTGGGCTCGGCGCCGAAGCGGGTGGAACAGCCACAGAAGATCTTGGTATTGGTACGGAGCTGGACGTGGACTTCCAGTCCGATAACGACCTGGTATTTCATGGGAATCTCCAAAAAATCAGATAATCAAAACCTGGGTAATTCTGAATGTTTCGTAGGGGCACCCCCCTGTGGGTGCCCTTGCGCAGGGAAAATACGGTACTCTTGCAAAAGGCGGGCGGCCACGGGGGGCCGCCCCTACAAAAGCAGTAAACTGCGGGGAATATGACCCTGAGAAATTAAATAGCTGCCTTTTTCTTGTGCCACTCCGTGGCCTGCTCAAAGGCATGGGCCGCCCGAAGGATGATCTCTTCTCCGAAGTGCTTGCCGATGAGCTGCAGCCCGACCGGAAGGCCGTCACTGCTGATTCCCGCTGGCACCGAAATCCCGCAGGTGCCGGCAAGGTTCACCGGAATGGTGAAGATGTCGGACAGGTACATCTGCAGCGGGTCATTGGCTTTCTCGCCGATCCGGAAGGCCGGGGTCGGGGTAACCGGGGTGAGAATGACGTCGACCGACTCGAAGGCGCTGATAAAATCCTGCATGATCAGGGTGCGCGCCTTCTGGGCCTTCAGGTAGTAGGCATCATAGTAGCCAGAGGAAAGGGCATAGGTGCCAAGCATGATGCGGCGTTTAACCTCGTCACCGAAGCCCTCGTCGCGGCTGACCATATACATGTCCAGAAGGCCCCGGGCATCCTGATTCCGATGACCGAAGCGAACCCCGTCATAACGGGCAAGGTTTGAACTGGCTTCCGCGGTGGCAATCAGGTAGTAGACAGCTATGGCATAATCGGTGTGAGGCAGGGATATTTCAACAAATTCGGCACCCAATGAACGGAACGTGGCAATGCTCTCGTCCATGGCCTTTTTCACATCCGGGTCCAGTCCCTCGATGAAGTATTCGCGGGGAAGCCCGATCCGCAGACCCTGTACATCACCGGTGAGGGCTTTGCGGTAGTCGGGCACCGGCATATCGACGCTGGTGGAATCCTGAGGATCATAACCGGCCACGGCGCCGAGCATGATGGCGCTGTCCGTTACGTCACGGGTAATAGGTCCAACCTGGTCAAGGGAGGAAGCAAAGGCAATCACACCGTAGCGGGCAACGCTGCCATAGGTTGGCTTGAGCCCTACGCACCCGCAATGGCAAGCCGGCTGGCGGATAGAGCCGCCGGTGTCGGTACCCAGGGTGGCGATCGCCTGTTGCGCGGCAATGGCCGCCGCGGAACCGCCCGAAGAGCCGCCCGGGATACAGTCGAGATTCCAGGGGTTCCGGGTCTTGCCAAACCAGCTGGTTTCAGTGGAGGAGCCCATGGCGAATTCATCCTGGTTCAGCTTGCCCAAAAGGACCATGCCCCGCTCCCTGAGCCGCGCCGTTGCGGTGGCATCGTAGGGGGGAATGAAATTGGACAGGATCCGGGACGCACAGGTGGTTAGAATCCCCTTGGTCAGAAAGATATCCTTCAGCGCAACGGGAATACCGGTCAACAGATCCATATCACCGGAGGCAATCCTCTTGTCCGCCGCCTCGGCATTTTTCAAGGCTTCTTCCGGAGTCACGGTAATGAAGGATTTGACCCGGTCCTCCACTGCATCAATCCGGGCAAGGAGCGCCTTGGTAGCATCGACGGAGGAAACTTCCCGTTTTTTCAGCAATTCATGCAACTCATGTAGAGTCAGCTCGTATAATTCCATCAGATAAAATCTCCGTATATCATGTAGGGGCAGGCCCCTGTGCCTGCCCTGAATCCAGGCGGCCACGGGGGGCCGCCCCTACAGTAATTCATCTTGCCACTAGCCGCTGGATTTATTCTATAACCTTCGGCACCCGGAAAAAGTTCTCCGAACGATCCGGCGCATTGGCAAGGGCATTGTCTATTCCGATCGAGGGGGCAACCACATCCTCCCGAAAGGCATTTTCCATCGGCACCGCATGGGAAGTCGGCACAATGCCGTCGGTATTCAGTTCGTTCAGCTTATCGACATAGGCCAGGATTCCATCCAATTGACCGGTGAACAGGTCTTTTTCCTCTTCGGTCAATTCCAGCCGGGCCAGCCGGGCCACGTGCTCCACCTCTTTACGAGTAATCTTCATAGATGCTCCATCAGGCAAATTCTCATGTATTTCGAAAGGTTTTTTCTATCACGATCGGCAGAAAAAGACAACCGGGAAGGCCCCGGCAACTACAATCTGGTCCTTTTCCGAATCAATCAACTCAAAACTCAAAACTGCTGTTTCAGATTCTCTCCAGCCCCGCGAATCGGAGCAACAGTTTTTTCGGTCCGGCTGACTCGAACCAGACGATGACCTTGCTGTTATCCCCCGTCCCTTCGATTTTGCGGATGGTTCCGGGGCCGAACTTGGAATGCCGGACCCTCATGCCGATGTAAAGCTCGTCACCCTCAGGTATTACCTGGACTTCATTGTCGGGAAGCACGTCCGCGGCAGGGGTCTGGACCTGCTTCCGGGAATACTCCATGACCTCGTCCCAACCGTTTTTCGTCCCATGGTCGCTCCGTACCGGGGAATTGCCCCAGCCGAAGCCGGCCTGCTGGTCTTCCTCCACCTCCAGAAGTTCCTTCGGGATATCCTGGAGAAACCGTGACGGCGAATTAAACTGCTCCTGACCATAAAAATGCCGACGGCGTGCATTTGTCAGGTAGAGCCGCTCCCGTGCCCGGGTCATCCCCACATAGCAAAGGCGACGTTCTTCCTCCATTTGTTCGGGATCGTCCAACGCCCGCACATGGGGAAAGAGACGCTCCTCCATCCCGGTCATAAAGACGACGGGAAATTCGAGACCCTTGGCAGCATGGAGTGTCATGAGCGTGACGGATTCCTTGTTCCGGTCGCCCCGCCCCATGTCGGAGATGAGTGCAACCTGCTCGAGGAAAGCCGACAAGCCCTTTTCCTCTCCGATCCGCTCGTAGTCGTCAAGCGCGGCCAAAAGTTCCCGAAGGTTGTCGAGACGATCCTTGGCCTCTTCGGTCCGATCCTCTTTCAGCCTGGCCTCGTACCCTGACTCTTTGATAATGCGGGCAGCCAGTTCCGGCAAGGCGATGACATTTACAAGAGCGGCGAAACCGTCCATGAGAGCCACGAACTCCGCCAGCTTCGTGCGGGGACCTTTGGAGAGAAGATTCCCTGATGCAGCCTCGCGCAGTGCCTGGATAAAGGGAATATTCTGACTGGCGGCCAGATCGGCAACCTTGTCAAAGGTAGCTCCGCCGATGCCTCGCGGCGGTGTATTGATGATCCGTTTGAGGGAAACCTCATCAGCCGGATTGTCCAGAGTCTTCAGATAGGCGAGGATATCTTTGATCTCCATCCTTTCATAGAAACGCATCCCTCCCACCATATGGTAGGAGACCCCCGCCCCCATCAATGCGTCTTCCAGAACGCGGGACTGGGCATTGGTCCGGTAGAAAACAGCAATATCGGCAGGAGCGCCCCCTTTATTCAAATAACTGTCAATTTCGCGGGAGACGAAGCGGGCCTCCTCCCGTTCAGTGTCAAGACGGCGGTGCACGATCCGTTCGCCGGAGGGATTTTCCGTCCAGAGCGTCTTCCCCTTGCGGCCCCGGTTCTTTTCCACCACCTTCCCGGCAGCAGTGAGAATCGTCTGGGTGGACCGGTAGTTCTGCTCAAGCTTCACCACCATGACAGCGGGGAAGTCCTTCTCGAAGTCGAGGATATTGCGAATATCGGCGCCCCGCCAACGGTAGATCGACTGGTCATCGTCGCCCACCACGCAGAGATTCATCCGCTCTCCGGCCAGCAGGCGCACCAGGCGGTACTGGATGGGATTGGTGTCCTGGTATTCGTCCACCAAGATCCACTGGAACCGTTCCTGGTAGTGTTTGAGTATTTCCGGATGAAATTCGAACAACCTGACGGTAAGCATGATCAGATCGCCGAAATCGAGGGCATTGCAGCGCCGCAGACGATCCTGATAGGCGGCATAAACCCGTGCGATCGTCTCCCCGACCGGGTCTCCGGCAGGCAGATCCTCCGGGCCTTTGCCGGCGTTCTTGCAGTCATCAATGGCCGAGGAAAACATTCGGGGCGGAAATTTCTTCTCGTCCAGGTTCTGCTCGCGAATGATGTCCTTCAACACCCGTTCGGCGTCCTTGTCGTCGTAGATGGCAAAATTTGCGCTGTACCCCAAGTGGTGGATCTCCCGCCGCAGGATGCGGACACAGGAAGAGTGAAAGGTGGAAATCAGGGGCACCTCTCCGCCGGCCAGAAGCTTTTCCACCCGCTCCTTCATCTCGGCGGCCGCCTTATTGGTAAAGGTCACGGCAAGGATGTTCCGTGGGGAGACCCCCTGTTTACGTATCAGATGGACGATACGGTGAACGATGACCCGGGTCTTTCCCGAACCGGCACCCGCCAGGATGAGCAGCGGCCCCTCGCCATGGAGAACCGCCTCCTTCTGGCGGGGATTCAGATTGTGCATGAGTTTCATTGCAGTTCCTTCGTGTACGATTCTTTCGAACCTCTGTTATACCATGTCGGAAAGAAGGATCCAGCTTTTTTCGTCACTTCACCTCCCGTCCCTGATCTTCTCCGGGCTGGTGTCCCGTACCCTGTGTCTGCTTACCCACTTTCCCAACTCAAGCACCGGCACGACACTGCCTGCGGCAGCGCAAAGAAACAGCCATTCGGCAAGCGTCAGTGCTGTGGTCCGGAAGACATCCCGTAGAACGGGCAGAGTCATGGTGAGGACCAGCAGAACTAATTCCCAGAAAATTGCCTGATTCAGCCACCTGTTGGCAAATGGCTTCCGGAAAACCGAATTGCGATCGGAACGATAATTATAGGCCTTCAGGAACTGGATCAATACCAGCGACACGAAGGTCATGCTCATGGCCTTTGCCACCGGGTAGCCGACGCTCAAGGCACCAAAGAACACCGCCAGGTTGACAATCGCGGACCAAACTCCACCCAGGGCCATGAGGGCGACAACCGGCTGCGTAAAGACGCCGGTACGGGGTTCACGGGGAGGGCGTTCCATCAAATCGGACTCAGGAGGATCCACAGCCAGGGCAAGCGCGGGAAGCCCGTCGGTGACCAGGTTCACATAGAGGATCTGCACCGCGTTCAGAGGCAGGGGCAACCCGGCAACGGCAGCCCCTGCCATCAGGAGGATTTCACCGATATTGGAAGAAATGAGGTACATCAGGTACTTTTTGATATTTTCAAAAATCCCCCGCCCTTCCTCCACGGCAGCAACAATGGAAGCGAAATTGTCATCGAGCAGCGTCATGGCCGACGCTTCCCTGCTCACATCGGTACCGGTAATGCCCATGGCGATACCGATATCTGCCTTCTTGAGCGCAGGCGCATCATTCACGCCGTCACCGGTCATTGCCACCACATAGCCCTTTTGCTGCAGGGCGGTAACCAGCCGGAGTTTGTGCACCGGTGAAACACGGGCGTAGACCGCTGTTTCCTCCACCTCGCGGGCCAGTTCGCTGTCGGTCATCTCCTCGAGATCACGGCCGACAATCACCTTCCCGCCGGCCAGAATGCCAAGCTCAGCGGCAATGGCACGGGCAGTGAGGGGATGATCTCCGGTAATCATCAGCACCCTTATCCCCGCCTTGCCGCACATTTTTACGGCACCCTTCGCTTCCGGCCGGGGAGGATCAAGCATCCCCACCAGGCCGAGAAATATCAACCCCTGCTCGGCATCCTCACGGCGGGTACCCGGCTTCCAGGCCAGTGCCAGAACACGCAACGCATCAGCGGCCATTTCGGTGGCGGCGGCAACAATTTCACTCTTTTGCCCATCATCCAGGAACACACTCTCCGAGTTTACCATCAGATGCGAACAGGAGGCGAGAATAACCTCCGGAGCGCCCTTGACATAGGCTGTTACGCCTTCGGGGGTGCGGTGAAGCGTTGTCATGCGCTTCGTCTCGGAACTGAAGGGAATTTCATCCACCCGCGGAAACTGCCGGTCCAGAAGCGCCTTGTCCAGCCCGGCCTTGGCCGCGACAACCACCAGCGCGCCTTCGGTGGGATCGCCCTTTACCTGCCAGGAGCCATCCTGACCATCCGCGGCAAGATGGGCGTCAGACGCCAGGGCAGCTGCCTTCAGCAGAAACATGAGCGCAGCCGACGGTGCCTCATCGTCAGCATTACGGGAGAAAGTGCCGCGAGGATCATATCCTTCCCCGGAAGCCCGCCACATCTCACCGGCCAGATACAGGGACCTGACCGTCATCTCGTCCCGGGTAAGGGTCCCGGTCTTGTCGGAACAGATCACCGAGGTGCTGCCGAGAGTCTCCACCGCCGGCAGACGGCGAATGAGAGAGTTGCGCCGCACCATCCGCTGCACCCCGAGCGCCAACGAGATGGTGACGACAGCGGGAAGGGCTTCGGGAACAACGGCAACCGCCAGGGCGATGCCGAAGATGAACATTTCCAGGAAAGGCATGCCGCGCAGCAGGCCAAGGGCAACGATCAGCGAAACCACCAGGAGCGCTGACCAGGCGAGGACTCTGCCGATCTTGTCGAGATTTTTCTGCAGCGGCGTCCGGCCAATCTCCACCGTCTGCAGCATCTGAGCGATCTTGCCGAACTCGGTCTTCATCCCGGTGGCGACAACCACGCCCCGCCCCCGGCCATAGGATACCGTTGTGCCGGCAAAGGCCAGATTTCTGCGATCGCCAATGGGCGCATCCGCCTCAGCGAGTGTCTCGGCCTGTTTTTCCACCGACAGCGACTCGCCCGTCAGGGAAGACTCCTCAATCCGCAGATTGAAAGCCTCCATCAACCGGAGATCCGCCGGAACACGATTGCCTGCCAGCAGCAGAACCACGTCACCCGGCACCAGGTTGCGGGCAGGCAGCTGGAGTTCCGCACCGTCGCGAATCACCTGCGCCGCCGGCGCAGCCATCTTCCGCAGCGCCTCAATGGAACTTTCGGCACGATACTCTTGGACGAAACCCAGGATCACGGCAAAAAGCACGATCACGGTGATGGCAATCGCCTCGGTACCGTGACCGAGAACAGCCGAGATGGCAGTGGCAATCAACAGGATGACAATGAGAATATTTTTGAACTGTTCCAGAAAGATTGCCCACGGAGAAACAGCCCGGGCGGCCTGCAACTCGTTAGGACCATAAAGTAGCAGGCGGGCCTCTGCCTCTGCCGCTGACAGGCCCGTATCGGCAGATGTCTCGAGCCGCGACAACACCGCGGACAGACCAATTGCATGCCATTCACTCATTCATTCCCTCCTGAGCAGGCCGGTTAGAACAGGGATTGCAACTTTACCTGATTCTATACTTTACTCTACCAGCTCACACCCTTCAACCAGGTGGCAACGTGACTGCTTCCCAGCTTTGGTGAAAGGTTGAGTTTTTGTCGCAATCTGTGCTAAAAAACAGGAAACTCTCTCTAACGAGGTACTGAATCCATGATTACAACAGCTGAATTCAAAAGGGGGCTGGTTATCCAGATCGATGGCGCTCCCTGCATTATTATCGACGTAACCTTCCAGTCCCCATCCGCACGTGGAGCGAATACCATTGTCAAAACCAAGTACCGCAACCTCTTGACGTCCCAAGTCCTGGAAAAGACCTTCCGCTCCGGCGACAAGGTGGATGAAGCCGACTTCGAACGCCACAAGGGGCAATTCCTCTATGCTGACGGCAGCACAGGCGTCTTCATGGACCTGGAAACCTATGAACAGTTTGAAGTGGCAGAAGACGAATTTTCCTCTCTGGCCCCCTACCTCCTGGAAGGGACGGAAGTGATTTTAGGACTTTTTGAAGGCAGGCTTGTCAATGTGGACCTCCCGATGATCGTGGAACTGCATGTCACGGAAACGCCGTCCGCCCTGAAAAACGCCACCGCCACCGCCCAAACCAAAGAAGCTGTCCTGGAAACAGGCTTGCGGCTGCAGGTCCCGCCCTATCTGGAGGCAGGCGAAAAGATCAAAGTGGACACCAGAGACTGTCGCTTTGTCTCCCGGGCTTAGTTCCGAAAAAAATCTTGACAGGCTGTCGAATAATGTTTATAAGATGAGGTCTCATTCGCCCAGGTAGCTCAGTCGGTAGAGCAGAGGATTGAAAATCCTCGTGTCGGCGGTTCGATTCCGTCCCTGGGCACCACCTCAAATCTGAAGGCCAGCTTACCGAAGCTGGCCTTTTTTACGTACAAAGGACCATAATCAGACCGGCAGTCCCACTTTGTCGGACGAAAGCTGAAAAAGTTGAACATATGGCGCTTATGCGCCAAGCGCCATGCCTGGCGCACCAAAAAAATAGCCCCCTGCCTAGTAAGGCAGGGGGCTTTCTGGTATCGTACCCGTAACCAATATTTTGGTCCGGTATGGCCGAACGGTACGTCTATGTCAAGGCCACGCTGCACAGCGACCTAACAATCGGCTTTACACTACCTATGCATATGCTTGCACCATTTCTGTATTCAATCGGAAACAACCGATACCAATCTACTAAATACACTTCACAATACTACTGACTACCTCATTATCTTGAGCTTAGCTGCTTCAACATTGTCCGGATCGACTGCAACCCTGAACATGCCGGAGTTTCCTGCGCTGTCCTGATCAAGAATAAGGGCATTGTCAAGAACATTCATGACATTTGCAACATAACCTGTTTCATACCTTACTACGTTTCCTTTTTTGAACGGAAGTGTACTCATCTGATTTTTCTCCTCTCGATGTAATTTCCCCAGAAACTGGGCTTTTTAAGTCCAAACCACTGCGTTACCGACCACCGGCCCGAGCGGGTTGAAACGATCCGAAGTATCAACGCCCCCTCAACTACGGACAGGGTAGAAATCTCGAATGAAATTGCTGCTAAAAGCCAGACCCGTCCCAGCACACAGTATCCGCCGCCAACAGGTCCGTCCGCCGTCACTATGTCCTATAAAACAATCATTGGCAAACAGCCGTTGATTTTAAATACGTATACTTCGAATGTCAACATGAAAATTGCCGAGTTTATTTTGCACCCCAAATCAGAGAAAACTGTTCTTTTCTGGCCAGTTCCACCACCTGCAAACATAACACCGTCACCCTCCTTCGAAGAAGGCACTTCCCATAACGGAAAAAATATTGAAACAGCATCCTAATGGGGGTATGATTCGCCAAATTGATCAAAATTCCCCGTATGCGGAGATTTGTTCAAGAAGATACCAACATGACCTTTTACCCGGACTGCTGAAATGTTCCAAAATTGCCTCGGAACCAGCAGAGATTTACATAGTCAGCATCGAAACGATATCATAACGGGAAATTTTTCAGTAAAGCTCTAGGAGGCATCTGTAATGCATTTTCATTTCTCCATTCCAAGCTCTGTAGCATTCGCTCCCGGAACAGCCGAAACAGTTGGTCACCTGCTTCGCGGTTTCGAAACATCTAAAGTTCTCTGCATTTACGACAGCGAAGTCAAAAAGGCCGGAATTGTAGATCCTATCCTGGCTTCACTGAAGGCATCCAAACTCGAGGTAACGGAATGGGGCTCGGTGCAACCGAACCCCACCGATGAGCTTGTGGAAGAGGGAGCCCTCCTGGCAAAGGAAGCAGGAGTTGATGCAATTGTTGCCGTTGGTGGTGGCAGTGTTATTGATGCAGCAAAGGCTGTTTCCATCCTGATGACCAATGAATCACCCATAAATCAGTACGATGGCATAAATCTGGTAAAAAAACCCGGCATCCAGGTAATAGCCATCCCGACAACCGCGGGCAGCGCCAGTGAAGTTACCTCCTTTACCGTCATCATCGACACCAAACTGCAGAAGAAAATGGTAATCGGAGGCCAAAACGTCGGTGCGCGTGTTGCCCTCGTCGACCCAAGACTCACCATCGGAGCCCCCCCCGCCCTCACCGCCTCGACCGGGATGGGGGCCTTGGCCCATGCTATTGAAGCCTATCTTTCGGTCGCCAATTCGATTCCTACGGATATCAATGCCCTGAAGGCCATCGAGCTGATTTTCCACCATCTTCCGGAAGCGGTACAGAATGGCAGCAACATGGAAGCGCGAACCAACCTCCTTTTGGGAAGCGTACTTGCAGGTTTCGCCTACAACTCGGCAATTCTTGGACTTGCTCATTCCATTTCCCACCCCCTCTGCACCTATTCCGGCGTCTCGCACGGGTTTGCCAATGCCGCTGTCCTTCCCTATGTCATGGAATTTAACGGACAGGCAGTCCCTGAGAGGATCAAAGATATCGGGCTAGCAATGGGCCTTGAGGTAAAAGACCTGAAACCAGGCGATGCACTACCGGTTACGATCGCCGCAGTACTGGAACTCTCACGCACGATTGGCATCCCCACCTTGAAAGAACTTGGAGCATCCCGCAACGATTTCGAAAAGATCGCGCTGGATTCTCTCAAGGAAATCAGCACCATTTTCAACCCGCGCAATCCCAGCAAAGAGGACGTTATTGCCATCCTGGAAAAGGCCTTCCATTGAACCATGCAGTCACTTCGACGCATCATATTCCGAACAAACGTGTGCATCTTCGTCAGCTGATAACCAGTTGACAAAACGGCGGCAAACAGCTATAAAGGCCAACGTCGGGATGTAGCGCAGCCTGGTAGCGCACTTGCTTCGGGAGCAAGGGGCCGCTGGTTCGAATCCAGTCATCCCGACCAGTTCATACAAACAAGGGGTCTCTCATCGAGAGGCCCCTTTTCTTTTTCCGCTGACGCAATCCATTCCACAGGGCTCTCAATTCACCTTTCTTGAGTCCTTTCTCCAGGATGAAATCGCCACAACATCTTCGTGCTGACCGAACTAGTTTTCATCCGGAGTTTCCGGATGGAAACGAACTAAGCGAAATAAATGCTGACTCCAGGATATTTTCAGGAAGGTACCAAGCGATATTCTGGAAGAATTGTGTTATCATTGCCTCATATCCACCTTCAACTATGAGTGAAGAATGATCACCGAAAAACTCAGCTGGCAGTTCTTCAAAACAGTTGTTCAACGGATTGCAAAAGGAGGAACGAACCATGAAAAGACTCCTTGGCTATCTTGTGGCGGCAAGCCTGCTCGCACCTTTCCCTGTTAATGCATTGGAAGCAACAGTGGCAAGCATCAAGACGGTTCGCGGCGTTAGCTCCATTATTCGTGACAAGGTTCCCGTAGAGGCGAAAAATGGCACCAGGGTTTTAAGGGGCGATTTGCTGAAAACCGGCTCCGACAGCAGCATGGCCATTGTTTTCCGGGATGATACGCTTCTTTCCCTTGGACCAAATAGTGAGGTTGCAATCACTGAATTTCTTTTTTCACCGGCCGAAGGGAAACTGTCGTTTGTCACGAAAATACTTCGGGGAACCGCAGCCTGCATGACGGGAATCATCGGCAAGCTTTCACCGCAATCCGTCCGATTCGAAACACCTGTCGCAAATATCGGCATCCGCGGCACCAGGTTCACGGTAATGGTCGAAAACCCCAACGACTAGCAGCCTGTCGGACTTAGGAAATCGAAGCGAAAATTCGGCCGGGAGAGGTCAGATTTTGTCGATTTTGCAGGATAATAGTTGTTCTATTACCCAAAAAAGCGGCGACATATGGATCGTCCAGACGGATTTGCAGCAGATTTACCCTAAGCCCGACAGGCTCCTGCTGTCCCGCGTTTATTGTTCGCTGCACCGTAATTTCTTTTTGATATCCCGCGAGGTATTTCATGAAACCACACGGACTGATTCTCCTTGGCCTGACATTTCTCCTTTGCCTGGCAGCCTGCAGCCGAGACCGATGTGTTGTTGTCCTGCTACCGCATCCTGACGGAACAACCGGCAAGCTTATCGTGTCCAACCAGGGAGGGAGCCAGTTGCTGCAGGAACCGAATCTGGCGACCGGCATACAATCCGCGGAGAGAGCACCCAGTTCACCAGAGCTCATGGGTGAAGAGAAAATCCAGGAAATTTTCGGCAAAGCACTCTTGGCATTGCCCCCACCACCTATCCATTTCCTCCTGTATTTCAAAACCAACACCACCGAATTAACGGACGGATCCAGAAAAATTCTGTCCAAAGTTCTCCCGGCAATTGCAGACCACGAATCGACAGATGTGAGTGTCGTGGGGCATACTGACCGGGTCGGAACCCGGGATTACAATTTCCACCTCGCACTGGAACGGGCACTCCTGGTGCAGAAAATACTTCTTCACCTGGGAATTGACCCCCAATTTATCGAGGTAACATCCCATGGCGAGGACAATCCTCTCATCCAAACGGAGGATGAAGTCCGGGAACCGAGAAACAGGCGGGTTGAAGTCGTGGTTCGATGAGTCACTCCCCGGGACAAAAAATTGTGCGGGTGCCTGTCGGCACTGCGACAAGGATTGACAGATGACCTTCCTGGCAATACGGAAAGCGCTCCTGGCGAAACCTAAAAAAATGCGTGGCTGGATATTCTGTGCAGGTATCGGGCTCACGCTGCTCCTCGCAGTGCTCGCCATATACAGGCCGGCTATCTTCCATTTTTTCGACAACAAAATCTACGACACATTCCTGCACTCTAACAGTTCGCCCATCAACCCATCGGTAATTGCAAATCCCGTCATTGTCGACATTGACGAAAAAAGCCTCGCCCGTTACGGCCAATGGCCATGGCCCCGTTACCGCATCGCGGCTCTCCTTGACAAAATCCGCATGCTTGGTGCTTCAAGCATCAGCCTCGACATGGTATTCCCCGAACCGGACCGCACCTCCCTGCGTGTTGTCAGCGAAGATATCCGCAGTGAATTCGGCGTCAAGGTCGACCTGAAGGAAATCCCTGCAAACATGCAGGACAACGACAAGGTACTTGCAGACATCATTTCCCAAGGCTCCTTTGTACTGGGATACAGCTTTCTCTTCACAAAGGGTGGAAACCCCTCTGCGGAATGCCCTCATCACCCGCTGACAGTAGCCATCATGGATCAGAGCGGCAGGACGGGACTCCCTTCGAGCCTTTTCAGCGCAAAGGGTGCCACCTGCAGCCTCCCTTCGCTGACACTCGCTTCCGCTGGTTCAGGCTTTTTCAATATGGCCCCTGACAGTGACGGAGTTCTGCGTCGCGTTCCACTTCTTATCGAATACCAGGGGAAACTATTCCCCAGCCTGCCACTGGCAACCTTCATGCAAGCGCAAAAGACCAAGCAGGCAGTGCTGAAAACCTCCTCTGGCCAACTGGAAAGCATCGTCCTTTCCGATATCAGTATCCCGGTTGATTCAAAAGCAAACCTTCTTATCCGTTTCCACGATTCGCAGACCCCCTTCACCCATCTCTCAGCCCTGGACATCCTGCAGGACTCAGTCGAACGAAAGAGTATCGAAGGTCGAATCGTTTTCCTCGGTGCGTCCGCCATTGGCCTGGAAGACTACCGGACCACCCCTTTGGCAGCGACTACCCCAGGAACAGAAATCCATGCAACGATAGTCGACAATATACTGAAAAATGAGTTTTTCCGTCGCCCCTACTGGACTCCCGGCCTCGAACTGCTCCTGGTTCTTATCTGCGGCACCCTTTCCGCATTGATTCTGAGCTGGACTCGCTCGATCCTCGGTTTATCCGCCATTGCCATTTGCTGTGCAGGCCTGTGGATTGCATCAGGCTGGGCACTCAGGACAAAGGGTATTTTCATCTCGCCCCTTTTGCCCCTCGTGACACTCGGCGGAAATTTCTCCCTGCTCACCTTCATCAAATACTGGCGAGAAGAGCAAACCGTTAAATCCCGCAACAAAGACCTCGTGGCGATGCAGAACTTCACTATCCAATGCCTGGCAGCCCTGACGGAAACGCGCGACAGTGAAACGGGGAGGCATATCGAGCGCTGTCAGCACTATGTCAAGCTCCTGTCGGACCAAATGGCCAAGGACCCGAAATTTTCGGAAGTCCTGGATGAGGAAACCATTGATCTTCTCTACCGCTCCGCAACGCTTCACGATATCGGCAAAGTGGGCGTCCCGGACAGCATCCTCCTGAAACCCTCATCCCTGACCGAAGATGAATACCTGGAGATGAAAAAGCATACTCTTTATGGTCGTGAGGCTATCCAACGTGCGGAACACCTCTACGGAAAAGATGTCAAAGACTCATTTCTGCAATTCGGTAAAATCATTGCCTACTCACATCACGAAAAATGGAACGGCAGTGGCTATCCTGAAGGCCTCTCCGGAGAAGATATCCCCCTTTTCGGCAGAATTATGGCTGTTGCCGATGTCTATGACGCAATAATCTGCAAGCGTCGCTACAAACCGGCTTTCAGCCATGAGGATGCGGTGGAAATCATCGTCCGCAACAAGGGTACTCATTTTGATCCAGCGGCCGTTGAAGCCTTTCGAGAGATCCAGGAAGAGTTCCATAAGGTTGCGCAACAGCTTCCCGATGAGTAGCCAGCAGGACACTCCCCCTTATACATGCCTATCATTGCCCAAGATAAATTGTTGCGGGCAATCCAAGGCAATTCTTCCCCGAAACCTCATAACCGCATTTTTCCTTCGCTTCCCCACGAAAAAGTGCTATTTTTACAGGCTCTATTTTTCCCTCATCCACACCGGGGTCTGACCATGGAAACCAAAGAACTGCGATTGATTCTCGAGCACCTCCAACGGGGGGAAACCAGCGTTGACGATGTCGTCGAACGACTCCGCCATCTGCCCTATGAAGATATCGGCTGCGCTACCATCGACCATCACCGGACCCTCCGCCAGGGGTTTCCCGAGGTTGTCTTCGGGGAAGGCAAGAGTACCTCCCAGATCCAGCAGATTGTCGCAGCCCTCACGGCAAGGGGAAGCAACGTCCTGGTAACCCGACTCTGCGTGGACAAGGCGAGACAGATTTCCGACGCTTTTCCGCTGGCCTGCTACCATGAAGACGCCCGTTGCCTCACCATCGAACAGAATCCTGTCGATATCAAGGGCAAGGGGACAATTCTTGTCATCTCAGCCGGCACATCCGACATCCCGGTAGCCGCCGAAGCAGCAGTAACGGCGCGGCTCCTGGGAAATGAGGTGGAACAATTGATCGACGTCGGCGTGGCGGGCATCCACCGCCTGCTCGGCAGGAAAGACCTCATTTTTTCCGCATCGGTCCTGATTGTGGTGGCCGGTATGGAAGGCGCCCTTCCCTCGGTGGTAGGCGGAATGGTAAACCGGCCGGTCATTGCCGTACCGACCTCGGTCGGTTACGGCGCCTCTTTCGGCGGCATCGCCGCCCTGCTGGGGATGCTGAATTCCTGCGCTTCCGGGGTTACGGTGGTGAATATTGATAACGGCTTCGGCGCGGGCTATGCCGCAAGTCTGATGAACAGGAAAGAATAGCTGGAGGGGCAGGCCCCTGTGCCTGCCCAATTCCAGGACAACCACAGGCGGTTGCCCCTACGAAGAAGAACCCTCTCCCGTCAAGGGGGGAGGAAAAAATACGCTCATTTGAGATTTGCACGTAACAACTAGCGATCAGCGGCTGGAGGACTGTTTGAAGATACTCTATTTCGACTGCTTTGCCGGGATCTCCGGCGATATGACAGTTGGGGCGCTCCTTGACCTGGGCGTTCCCCTCTCGTTTCTCAAGGAGGAACTGGCACGGCTCCCCATAGCCCTTTCAGGATACGCTCTTTCCTCGGAAGAAACCGCTCGCCGCGGCATCCGGGCAGCGAAGTTCCATGTTCATGTTACAGAAGACCAGCCGCACCGCCATTATGACGACATTGCCGGGATGATCGAGCGGAGTTCCTTCGCGGTCAATGTCAAAGAAAAAGCGGGGCGAATTTTCCGGCGACTCGCCGAAGCGGAGGCAAAGGTCCATGGTGTTGAACTGAGCCGCGTCCACTTTCATGAAGTAGGCGCCCTGGACTCCATCATCGATATCGTCGGGACCGCACTCTGTCTCGATTTTCTGGAAATCGAAGAAATCTACGCGTCTTCCCTGCCCCTGGGTAGCGGCCATGTGGAGACAGCTCACGGCAGGCTTCCGGTGCCGGCTCCAGCAACAGTTGAACTTCTCCGGGGTATTCCGGTCCACAGTGAACTGGGCGCCGGCGAACGGGTAACCCCAACCGGCGCCGCAATTCTGGCAGCCCTTTGCTCCGGCTTCGGTGCCGCGCCGCCTTTTACTGTCATGGAAATCGGAAACGGCGCAGGAGACCGGGACTTCCCGGACACACCGAACATCCTCCGGGTCATGCTGGGAGAGAAAACATCTCCCCTTCCGGGAGACGAGATCAGGGTCCTGGAAACCCATATCGACGACATGAATCCGGAAATCCTTGGATTCCTCATGGACCGCATCATGGCGGCCGGAGCACTCGATGTGGTCTTTTCACCAGTGCAGATGAAAAAGAATCGCCCAGGGGTCTGTGTCACGATCCTGGCCCCTCCCGCCCTGCAGGAAAAACTCGCCCGCATGCTGCTGATCGAAACAAGTGCCATCGGAGTTCGCCACTATCCGGCAACCCGCCTGAAACTTCACCGCTCCCTGGAAGAGCGGGATACCAGCTTGGGCAGGGTGCAGGTCAAAGTCATCCGGGATGACGCATCTCTGGTGCGTGTAGCCCCCGAGTTCGAAGAGTGCCGCCGGATAGCCGAAGCCAAGGGGATTCCTTTGCTGGAGGTGTACAAAATCATTGAAAGGGAGACCTGGGAGCCGTGAAGAAATTCATCGTCTTTTTCGCAAGCTGGTTCGGCACCGGCTTCAGCCCGCTGGCATCCGGAACTGTCGGCACTCTGGGGGCAATCCCCTTCTACCTCCTCCTGTCGACTCTCTCCCTGCCGCTCTACCTCCTCACCCTGCTGGCCTTTTTCTTCTTTTCCTGCTGGGTCTCGGGACACGCGGAAGAAGTATTCGGAGAAAAAGATTCCGGCAAGATCGTTATTGATGAAGTCATCGGTTTTTTGATAACCATGACGGCCGTCTCCGCTTCCTGGTCTTCAATTGTCGCCGGTTTTCTTTTATTCCGCTTCTTTGACATTACCAAGATCCCGCCGGCGCGGTTCTTCGACCAGAAAATAAAGAACGGCTACGGCGTTGTTCTTGACGACGTGATTGCAGGGATCTACGCTTGCATATCTCTTCATCTGCTGCTGAGGTTTCTATGAACATATCAACTCTTTCTATCGGTGACGAAGTTATCTTCGGTGAAATCGTCGACACGAATGTGGCACATATATCTTCTCGCCTCTATGAGTCGGGATTCCAGCTTCGCCGTCATCTCTGCGTCGGCGACAACGAACCGGACATCATGGACGCCATCGAGATGCTGGCCTCTCACAACGACTTCGTGATCGCCACCGGCGGGCTCGGACCGACCGTTGACGACCTCACGGCCCGCTCCGCGGCACGTGCCACCGGTCGACGTCTGGTGCTGAATGAGGACGCTCTTTCCCACCTGAAGGAGCGCTACCGCATCATGGGCAGGGAGATGCTCCCGTCAACGGAGAAACAGGCCCTGCTCCCGACCAAGATCAGCCTGGTGCCGAACCCGCTCGGAACTGCCTGCGGCTTCATCATCCCCCACAAAGGATGCTTTCTTTTCTTTCTTCCCGGTGTCCCGGTGGAAATGAAACGAATGCTGGCTGAGACGGTCATACCTTTTATCCTTTCTCGGACGAAGCAGAAAACTTCAATCGAGACGAGAGTACTGCGTGTTCTCGGTCTTTCAGAAACCCATGTCGAGAACAGGATAAAGGAACTGGCCCGCCCGCGGGAAGGACTGACCATCGCCTACTGCGTCAGTTATCCAGAAGTTGAGGTCAAGCTGCGGGGTGAAGGAGACAATGAAGCTCGCATCAAGGAACTCCTCGACACGACCGCCGAAAAGGTCCGGGAACAACTCGGCGACCATGTGGTCGCCGAAGGGGGCGAAACCATCGACACCGTAGTAGCCGCACTCTTCAGGAAAAAGGGCGTTACCCTTTCCCTTGCGGAGTCGTGTACCGGCGGACTCATTGCCGCAAGGATCACCGAGCTTCCCGGAAGCTCCACCTACTTTCTCGAAGGGGCCGTTACCTACAGCAATGAAACCAAGATCCGCCGCCTCCAGGTACCGGCCGAGCTGCTGGAAAAAGAAGGCGCCGTTAGCTCCGCCACAGCCATGGCCATGGCCCGGGGTATCCGTAAAGCAAGCGGCAGCGACATTGCCCTGGCCGTGACCGGCATCGCCGGCCCGGAGGGGGGCAGCGAGGAGAAACCGCTGGGCACGGTATTTTTAGCCCTGGCTGGACGATCCGATTGCACGGCAAAGAGGTATCAGTTCAGCGGAGATCGGGAAAGGATCAGGAGAATGACCGCCTTTACCGCTCTGGACTGGCTGCGGCGTCATCTCATGGCGCTGCCGGATGCCGAGGAACAGTAAATTAGAATTGCACAACTAATTTGAATAATTTTGTAGGAGCGGCCCCCTGTGGCCGCCCGGCAAGGGCAGGCACGCTCTTGCGCGCCAAAGCGCTACAGCGTGCAGGCGGGGGGCCTGCCCCTACTGAGCAAAACAAAGAAAACTTGAAAAATCACTGAAAAATATGCTATTTCTGGGGTCATTCCGACTCCGGGCAAGCTACTCTCCCCGAACAGCTATCCGGCAACGACCGGACAGGAGGCCACTAGATGCAGGAAAGAGAAAAGGCGGTTGATCTCGCGGTCAGCCAAATCGAGAAACAGTTCGGCAAAGGTTCCATCATGCGTCTGGGCAACGATGAACCATTGCCGGGTGTCGCTGCAATCCCCACCGGGTCCATCTCGCTCGACATGGCACTCGGGGTGGGTGGAGTACCGCGAGGCCGCGTCATTGAAATATTCGGTCCCGAATCATCGGGCAAAACGACCCTGGCCCTGCACATCGTAGCCGAGGCCCAGAAATTGGGCGGCATCGCCGCGTTTATCGATGCCGAACACGCCCTCGACATCGGCTACGCCAGGAAACTCGGCGTCAGGACCGACGATCTCCTCGTTTCGCAGCCCGATACCGGCGAACAGGCCCTGGAAATCACCGAAATGCTGGTGCGGAGCGGCGCTATCGACGTCCTGGTAATCGACTCGGTGGCAGCCCTGGTGCCAAAGGCTGAGATCGAAGGAGACATGGGCGATTCCCACATGGGCCTTCAGGCACGCCTCATGTCCCAGGCCCTGCGTAAACTCACGGGGATCATCAGCAAGTCCAACGCCTGCGTCATCTTCATCAACCAGATCCGGATGAAGATCGGGGTAATGTTCGGCAACCCCGAAACCACCACCGGCGGCAATGCCCTCAAGTTCTATGCCTCGGTGCGTCTCGATATCAGAAAAATTGCCTCCCTGAAACAGGGGAACGATATCATCGGCTCACGCACCAAGGTCAAAGTAGTGAAAAACAAGGTTGCGCCCCCCTTCCGGGAAGTGGAATTCGATATTCTCTACGGTGAAGGAATCTCGCGGATCGGCGATATACTTGACCTGTCCGTCGACCGTGGAATCGTGGAAAAGAGCGGCGCCTGGTTCTCCTACGGAAAGGACCGTATCGGACAGGGACGGGAAAACAGCAGAACCTTCCTGAAGGAAAACCCCGCTATGCTGGCAGAGATTGAGAGCAAAATAATGGATCAGGCCGGCCTTGCCCCCGCTGCGGGTGGCAAAGAAAAGGAATAGTAAATGGATCTGAATGATATTCTCATCATTGCAGTAAAAGCAAAGGGATCCGACGTCCACATCAAGGCAGGTCTGCAACCGGTGGTGCGCATCGACGGAAGGCTGCGGCCGATTCCCAATGCACCAAGGATGTCGGCCGACGCCATTCGCGAAATGGCCTATTCCATGATGAACGAAAAACAGCAAATCCATTTCGAAGAATTTTTCGAAGTGGACCTGGCCTACGGCATCCCCGGCCTCAGTCGCTTCCGCGTCAGCGCCTATTCGCAGCGAGGTTCCGTGGCCATGGTCTTCCGTATCATCGCCTTTGGAGTTCCGTCCTTCGAAAACCTCAACATGCCGCCAATCCTGGAAAAGCTGAGTCTCGAGGAGCGAGGTCTGATACTGGTCACCGGCACCACCGGCAGCGGCAAATCCACCACTCTCGCGGCCATGATCGACTACATCAACGAAAACCGCACCTGCAACATCATCACTGTTGAGGACCCGGTGGAATATCTTCACAAGGACAAAAAGAGCATCATCAGCCAGCGGGAGATCGGTTTCGACACCCTGACCTTCGGCAATGCCTTGAAGAGCGCCCTCCGTCAGGACCCTGACGTTATCCTTGTGGGCGAGATGCGCGACCTGGAAACCATCGAGACGGCACTGACCGCCGCAGAAACCGGCCATCTGGTCATGTCGACCCTCCACACCCTGGACGCCGCCGAAACGATCAACCGTATCATCTCGGTGTTCCCTCCCTACCACCAGCGTCAGGTGCGAATGCAGCTGTC
>RPRC01000125.1 GCA_003857395.1 Geobacter sp. | reverse complement strand
GTTATCTAGTGACCACACGTCAAAGCAAAATTATGCCTGCGTCACCTCACCTTATCAGGACCTCGGAATTACTCTAGGAAATCTACTGGATATAACGCCAGACGGTGTGCGATCTTCTTTTTTTCGAAAAAATGAAGCCTCCAAACATTTCTAATGACACGTGTGCATAATTATCTTTTTCAAGGGAGTTGAGTGTATGACAATTCGGTATATTGATGAAATCAAGGATCTTTCCGGTAAAAAAATATTTCTTCGCGTAGACTTTAATGTGCCGCTCGACGATAACGGAAACATAACCGACGATACCCGCATACGCGCAGTACTTCCGACCATCAACTATGCCCTCGACTGTAATGCGAAAGTTGTCATTGCATCGCACCTCGGTCGACCAAAAGGAGAAAAAAATACCAAATTCTCCATGTCACCTGCTGCGATTCGTCTTTCCCGCCTTCTTGACAAGGAAGTCACCCTGGCCCCGGACTGTATCGGCGGACAGGCTAAAACTTTGGTGGACAGCATGAAGCCGGGCGATGTTATCATGCTGGAAAATCTCCGCTTTTACCCTGGTGAAGAGAAGAATGACCCAGATTTTGCCAAAGCACTCGCAGATCTTTGCGACGTTTATGTCAATGATGCCTTTGCGGTATCGCACCGGGCTCATGCATCTGTTGAAGCTATAACAAACTTTATTCCAATTATTGCAGCAGGTTTTCTCATGAAAAATGAGATGAGCTTCTTTGAAAAAGCCATGCGAAACCCGGCCCATCCCTTGGTCGCCATCCTCGGCGGTGCAAAGGTCTCCGGAAAAATTGAAGTAATCGACAACCTGCTGAACAAGGTCGACAAGCTGATAATCGGTGGTGGGATGGCATTCACCTTTCTAAAAGCTTTGGGATACAGCGTAGGCAAATCCCTTGTGGAAGAAGCACTTCTTGAAACGGCTCTAAGCGCCTACAACAAGGCACGGGAAAAAGGTGTAAAAATATACCTTCCGGTTGATTGTGTCGTGGCAGACAGATTTGATCCGGCTGCAGAGATTAAAATCACCACCACTCAGGAAATACCCAATGACTGGATGGCTCTTGATATCGGTCCTGCTACTGTAACGTTATTTTCCGAGGCATTGCAGAACAGTAAGACCATCATCTGGAATGGACCCATGGGTGTTTTTGAAATGGACGCCTTCTCACGCGGAACCTTTGCCATGGTAAGTGCCGTGGCAAATTCCTATGCCCTGACCATTGTCGGCGGTGGAGACACCGATGTAGCAGTGCATCGGGCTGGTGAATTTGCAAAAATAAGCTATATCTCAACAGGTGGAGGAGCTTTTCTTGAGCTGCTCGAAGGAAAGGTTCTTCCCGGTATCAGAGTCCTGGAAGAAAAGGGACACGCATAAACAACGATCCAAGGAGTACTCTATGCGGATGCCTGTCATCGCAGGGAACTGGAAGCTTTTTAAAAAAACAGCAGAGGCACTGCAGTTGGTTCAAGAACTATCACCTCTCGTCAAGGATGTGAAGAATATTGAAATTATAATTGCGCCCTCTTTTACGGTACTTGGTCCCGTTCGATCACTATTGTTCGATTCGCCGATATCGGTTGCAGGGCAGGATTGCTTCTGGGAAGAGGAAGGTGCTTATACTGGCGAGGTATCACCGAACATGCTTGTTGATGCCGGGTGCAGCCATGTAATCATTGGCCATTCTGAAAGACGTCAATATTTTTGTGAAACAGACGAAAAGGTAAACAAAAAAATCAGGGCAGCAATACGTGCGGGCCTTACAGTAATCTTCTGCATTGGTGAAACCCTGCAGGAGCGTGAAGCTGGTCAAACCTTTTCCGTTCTCGACTGTCAACTGAAAAAAGGTCTCGACACTCTTTCTTCTGACGAAATGAAGATGATCATTCTCGCCTACGAACCTGTCTGGGCAATTGGAACAGGTAAAACGGCAACAGATGAACAGGCCCAAGAGTCTCATGCCTTCATCCGAAAACTTATTGCTGAGCTATATTCCGCTTCCCTTGCGGATGAAATTCGCATACTTTATGGTGGCAGCGTGAAGCCCGACAACATCCACAGCTTGATGCTGCAACCGGATATCGATGGTGCTCTTGTGGGCGGAGCCAGCCTTTCTGCCGAATCCTTCGCTTCCATAATTCGTTTTGAGAAATAATTTCTTTTATTCATGCTGTGATCGTGATAATGTACGTTTTTTATTTCGCCAAGAGAGGTTGATATACGATGCAAGGTTTTCTGATTGTCCTTCACGTCTTTGTTAGTATCTCGCTTATAACAATCGTACTTTTACAAGCGGGAAAAGGGGCAGATCTTGGTGCAACATTCGGTACAGGTTCAAGTCAATCCCTATTCGGCGCTGGCGGTGGCAGCACTTTCCTCGGAAAAATGACCGCTGCGGCCGCAATCATTTTCATGCTCACATCACTCTCCCTAGCCTACCTGTCGGGAAAGTCCGGCGGTTCTTCCGTTATGCCGACAAATAAGGCTGCAGTTAAGGCCGTGCCAAAGACCATCCCCCCCCCTGCAACCGCTCCAGTGGCGCCTCAGCAGCAAGAAAAAAAGTAAGGACAAGCCTAAATTATCATTGACATATTTTTGCCAAACTGGTAAAAAAAGAAGCTCGACAGTGATGCAGAAAATATTTTTATCTCAGATTGGATTATCAATAAGTACCTACCTATACTTTATATAATTTTACATCTTGCGGTGGTGGCGGAATTGGTAGACGCGCCAGCTTGAGGGGCTGGTGGCTGCAAGGCTGTGCTGGTTCGATTCCAGTCCACCGCACCATACAGGGGTTACGATATTTCGTAGCCCCTTTCTTTTTGGAAAACCTGATTAGCGTCAATCTTCCGCCAGTTCCTAAAACTCGAAGCGGTTCTGGTCGGGAATCCAACTTCTAACCGACTGAAATCATGGATCCCCGATAGAGACATTCGGGGATGACAATCTTCATAGCGGAAGAATAGTGCTAATCAGGTTGGAAAATGACACCAAGGATTTAAGATGTGATAAATACTGTTAATGACCAAGGTATGTTACGAAACTGTTCTTATTCTGAGATTAACCTTGACATGGAATGAATCCCATAGTAAAAATAGCCTTTAAAAATCTTTCCTACACAGATATTTCCCAAGGATATACGATAATACTAAACCATCCGTGAGGATGGGGCGGAAAGCCTACAGGGTCTCATTGAGACAGCCGGGTCGCCGAAATATCATTCAGATATTCTGCCCGGCTTTTTTTGTAGCCTGGATGTGTGGTGTTAGCGAAATTTAAGGGAGGTTGTTCGATATGAAAAAGATTCTTTTCGCTGTTTCCTTGGCGATGTCCGTAATGTTTTCCGTGGCAGGGTGTGGCAGTGGTTCTGGAGGAAGTGGCACTTCCTCTGTGGAAGGAAGCGGCACGATTGCCGACAATACCGCTACCGGCTCTATCACTCTGGCGTGGGACGCTCCAACAAATAGCGACGGAACGCCTGTTGTGAATGTCGCGGGTTATAACGTTTATTATGGTACTTCGTCCGGGGTCTATGACAAGAATGTAAGTACCGGCACGCAGACAACCTGCACCATCAACGGACTGATGCCAGGCACTTATTACCTGGCAGTTACTTGCTATGACTCGTCAGGTCACGAAAGCGGCTATTCTAATGAAGCAAGCAAAACTGTCCTGTGACTGCTGTCTGTTCGTAAAGGGTGCCGCTTCATCTGCTAGTTGAGTCATGGCATGCCCGAATCATCTGCAGCTTTACAGGGGCAATTGTTCTGGACGCTGTCAATTTGAGGCGTACTGAGATGGCCGGGTCAAAAGATTTTAGACATAAAAAACCCCCTCAGTTTTTACAAACTGAGGGGGGTTTTACTGAGTCAATAGAACCACCAAGCGATGAGAAACCGGTTGGCCTTTCGGTCGCATTTCTGCTAGGCAAGAACTACAAGCAGGTCTCCCTTTTCAACCTTGTCTCCCTCTTCAAACTTCACCTCTGCAATTTTACCATCTGCTCGGGCCTTGATGTTCGCTTCAAGCTTCATGGCCTCGGTAACCATCAGGATATCACCGGATTTCACTTCATCACCGACCTTAACTGAAACCTTGAGTACCTTCCCGGGCATCGGTGCGCCGATATGGAGAGGATTGGAAGGATCAGCTTTCAAACGCTCTTTTTCGTCCGTCTCAACAGAAAAGTCACGGATGCATACCTGGCGAGCAAGTCCATTGAGTTCAAAATATACCTGACGAGTTCCATCCTCATGGACAGCACCGATGGCATTGAGTTTAATAATAAGGGTTTTACCGGGATCTATCTCAACAGAGGTTTCCTGGCCGGGTTCGAGGCCATAGAAGAATATCGGCGTAGGAATTACCGAGGTGTCTGAGTAGAGTTGACGGTGTTTGTCAAAATCGGGATAAACGTTCGGATAAAGGATATTGGAAAGAAGCCTTTTGTCATCGACAAGATGTCCGACTTTTTTCTGGACTTCCGAACGCTCCTGTTCAAAGTCAACAGGCTTTAGAAGCTCTCCAGGTCGGCAGGTAATTGGCTCCTCCCCTTTCAGAACAATCTGTTGCAGTTTCTCCGGAAAGCCACCATAAGGTTGCCCGATCATTCCTTTGAAGAAGCCGACGACTGATCCGGGAAAGGTCAGATCTTGTCCTTTGGTAAACACATCTTCCACATCCATATTGTTTTTTACCAGGAAGATCGCCATATCACCGACAACTTTCGACGAGGGCGTAACCTTGATGATATCACCAAAGAGGAGATTGACCTTGTGGTACATTTCCTTGCACTCGTCCCACTGGTCAAGCAATCCCAGTGCGGCAACCTGTGGCTTGTAGTTGGAATACTGACCTCCAGGGATTTCATGATGATAAACCTCAGCGGTAGCACTCTTGAGTCCCGACTCGAAAGGGGTGTAATAGTCACGTACCGTTTCCCAGTAGTTGGCGAGTTTTTGCAGTCCGACTTCGTTGAGTTGTGGATCCCACTCGGTTCCGCGCAAGGCGGAGATAATGGAATTGAGGTTTGGCTGCGAAGTAAGACCGGAAATCGACGAAAGAGAGGCATCAACAATGTCGACACCTGCCTGACAGGCCATCAAGAGAGACGCTTCACCGTTACCGGACGTATCGTGAGTATGGAGATGGACCGGTATTCCGATCTCATCCTTCAAGGCTTTTACCAGTTTGTAGGCGGCGAAGGGCTTGAGCAATCCAGCCATGTCCTTTATGGCAAGGATATGCGCGCCCATTTTCTCCAGTTCTTTTGCAAGAGAAATGTAATATTCAAGGGGATACTTGTCCCTCTTCGGGTCAGAGATGTCCCCGGTATAGCAAATCGACGCTTCGCAAACCTTTCCTGTCTTGCGAACCGCATCCATTGCCACGGTCATGCCCTTCGTCCAGTTAAGTGAATCGAAAACCCTGAAAACGTCAATACCGGAGACTGCTGCTTCCTCAACGAAACGCTGGACTACATTATCGGGGTAATTTGTATATCCTACGGCATTTGAGCCGCGAAGCAGCATCTGGAAGAGGATGTTGGGGATTGCCAGTTTCAGTTTGGTGAGTCGTTGCCAAGGGCACTCCTTGAGGAAGCGCATGGATACATCAAAAGTTGCACCACCCCACATTTCCAGGGAAAAGAGTCCGGCGCCAAGATGAGAGGTCGGGACAGCGATTCTGAGGAGGTCGTGAGTCCTGACCCGCGTTGCCAGTAGCGACTGGTGGGCATCACGCATCGTAGTATCGGCAATAAGGATCTGCTTCTGATCCAGTATCCAGCGAGAGAGCCCCTCGGCACCCTTTTCGCGAAGAATGTCCATGGTTCCGGCAGGACGCGGGGCAGATTTGTCGATTGCGGGAATCCTTGGCTCCAGTAATTCAGCAGATCGAAGCGGTTTCGTGATTCCCGGAGACCCGTTGACAATAACATTGCCAAGGTAACTGAGGATTTTTGTCGCCCTGTCCCTCCGCTCTTTCATCACCATTAGTTCCGGATGCTTGTCAATGAAAGAAGTATCGCACTGGCCGGCAAGAAATGCCGGATGGGTCACAACGTTTTCCAGGAAGCATATGTTCGTTTTTACACCACGAATCCGGAACTCCTGGAGAGAACGGTTCATGACACAGGCCGCTTCCTTAAAATCAAGGGCCCAGGTGCTTATCTTGACAAGAAGTGAATCGTAGTGAGGAGTGATATGGGCTCCGGTAAAAGCATTGCCTGCGTCGAGACGGACACCGAATCCTCCTGGTGAGCGGTACGCTTTCAGCGTTCCGAAATCGGGTGCGAAATCATTTGACGGATCTTCCGTTGTGATCCGGCATTGGATAGCGTGACCCCACATGGTAATGGCGCTTTGATCGGGGATGTTAATTTCCGGATCGGAAAGTCGTAAACCCTGTGCCACCAGTATCTGCGCCTGGACAAGATTTCTGCCTGTTATCATTTCGGTAACAGTATGTTCCACCTGAATACGCGGGTTCATCTCGATGAAATAGTGGTTCCCCTCCTGATCGAGCAGGAACTCAACGGTACCGGCATTTCGGTAGTTGACATGTCTTGTGACTCGAAGAGCTGCGTCGCACAACTCCTGGCGTTTTTCCTGCGATAAACTCAGAGATGGAGCGAATTCTACTACCTTCTGGTGACGGCGCTGAATAGAGCAGTCTCTTTCAAAGAAATGTACAAGATTACCGTAATTATCTCCAAGTATCTGCACTTCGATGTGCTTCGGATGCTCGATGAAACGCTCAAGAAAAACTGCAGCGTTGCCGAAGGCCGTCATAGCCTCGCTACGGGCGCTTGAAAGGCCTTCCAGGAGCTCTCTCTGATTGCGGGCAACACGCATTCCCCTGCCGCCACCGCCAGCCGCAGCTTTGATCATCAAAGGATAACCGGCCTTCTCTGCAAAAGCGAGAGCCTCCTCATCTTTTTCAATCGGGTCGTCGGTCCCTGGTATTACGGGTACTGAAGCCTCAATAGCAACCTTGCGCGCAGCAATCTTGTCCCCTACCCTGCGCTGCATCTCCGCTGTTGGTCCGATAAAAACTATTCCTGCTTTTTCGCACTTTTCTGCAAACTCAGGATTTTCTGAAAGGAAACCATACCCGGGATGGATAGCATCCACACCTTTCTCTTTTGCAAGGGCAATGATTTCGTCGATTCCCAAATAGGCATCTACCGGGCTTTTGCCTTTCCCGATCGGGTACGCTTCATCTGCTTTATAGCGATAGAGGGAGAGCTTATCTTCTTGGGAATATATCGCAACAGTCCCAATGCCAAGCTCGCTACATGCCCTGAAGATGCGGATAGCTATTTCGCCACGATTAGCGGCAAGTACTTTCTTAAACTTTTTCTTTTCCATTTTAAACTCCCTGAAAAAATGAGGGTAACACACGGAAACAAAATAACAACTCGTATTGGTCAAGCATGCTGACCGATACAAAATATAAGTGTCTTATAAAACCAAAATAAGAGCTTAAAGTCAACCTTGTATCAACCAAGACGTTTTTTTACGATACCATGGGCAATCAACAAATTTTGAAAAATTTTGTTCCACTTTCAAAACAGTATATTGCTGAAACCTCGTGATTTCTTGTCCCAAGATGGTGGTGTCAGCGAAATCAACAAAAGTTTACGAGTATGATTGTCAAGTTTTGTTGAAAACGTAAACCGTCAGGTTGGCAAAATATTCGTTCTGTACAGTTACCAATATATGGCCACACAATAGAACTTTGAATAAAGATTTCCGCATGGTATAGTTACAACGTTTTTGCATAAATAAACCGTAAAGGAGTACCTCAAGATGCAAGCTTTCAGGAAATCGACTCTCCGCTCGATTGTGGTCTCACTCGTTGTTGCAATCGCCCTGGCCGGGACGGCTTTCAGTGCTGAAAAGAAAAAACCTTCTTCAAAGAAAACGGCGGTTGTAGCGCCCGCAACCTCAAGTGTTGTCGCCAAAGTAAATGGAGATCCGATCATGCGGGAGGAACTCGAACGGGCATTAAAATTCATGCTCGCCCAGAACCCGAGCAAAAAAGAGCTTACCGCAGAGGAGAAGAAGAAAGCCGAAACGGCTGTACTTGACCAACTTATTTCTGCTGAACTCTTGTACCAGGCTGGCAAAAAGTTGACAGTTGCAGATATCGATAATCGTGTAGAAACCCAGATGAAACAGGGTAAGGCCAAATTCCCCAGCACCGAAGCTTGCGACAAGGCTCTAAAGGCGAGCGGCCTTTCGGAAAAGGACCTTAAGGAGTTTGCCCGTAAGGAAATATACATCAACAATCTGATTGAGAAGGAAATTGCCTCAAAAGTTACCGTCTCGGATGATCAGGCAAAAAAATTCTATGACGAGAATATTGAAAAGTTTAAACAGCCGGAAACTGTTCAGGCAAGCCACATCCTCATCGGAGTTGACTCAAAGGCTTCTGCTGAAGAGAAGAGCAAGGCAAAAGAAAAGGCCGCGGCACTCCTCAATCGTGCAAAAGCCGGTGACGACTTTGCTGCACTCGCGAAATCAGATTCGACGTGTCCAAGCGCCCAACAGGGAGGCAACCTTGGCTTTTTCGCCAAAGGACAGATGGTCCCGGCATTTGAAACTGCTGCATTTTCTCTTAAACCAGGTGAAATCAGTGATGTTGTAGAGACACAGTTCGGGTACCACATCATAAAAGTTACCGATAAAAAACCAGCGGGAACCCTTCCCTTTGCTGATGCAAAAAAAGAAATTGTCAATTACCTGAAAATCCAGAAAATTCAACAGGACATAACTGCTTTCGTGGACAAACTTCGCAAAGAGGGAAAAATTGAAATAGTAAATACCTGAGAATTTGATCAAGAGATAAAAACGGGCGCACCAGTGAATCGGTTGCGCCCGTTTTTTGGTTTATTGTAATTCTCCTGGTACGGCATCTTCTTTCAGGTGTGAAGCAGAATCTACCCCTCTTCTCCCCCAGCACCAAATTATCCCTTTTTATCAAGAAACATTTTGATAATATCGATCGGAACGGGAAAGACGATTGTTGAGTTCTTTTCTGCTCCTAATTCCGTCAATGTTTGCAGAAACCGGAGTTGCAGCGACATTGGCTCCTGAGATAGTACTGCTGCCGCCTTGGCAAGTTTTTCTGATGCTTGAAGTTCTCCTTCAGCATGAATAATCTTTGCGCGTCGCTCACGTTCGGCTTCAGCCTGCTTGGCTATGGCTCGCATCATCTCCTGGGGAAGATCAATGTTTTTGACTTCTACATTAGAAACTTTCACACCCCATGGCCCAGCATGACGATCGAGAATTTCCTGGAGTTCGCGGTTTATCTTTTCGCGGTTGGCCAGGAGTTCATCCAACTCGACTTGACCGAGCACACTCCGAAGTGTCGTCTGGGAAAGTTGGCTTGTAGCGTAAAGAAAATTCTCAACATCGATTATCGCTTTTTCCGGTTCCATGACCCGAAAATAGATGACTGCTGAAACCTTTACCGTTACATTGTCATGCGTTATGACGTCTTGGGGTGGTACATCCATAACGACCGTTCGGAGAGAAACGCGTATCAGTTTGTCAACTCCGGGAATAATGAAAAAGAGACCGGGTCCCCTGGTTCCAGCATAGCGGCCAAGTCTGAAGAGCACTCCGCGTTCGTACTCTGGAAGTATCCTGACTGCGCTTGCTGCCACCATCAGCGCGACAATTATAATGAAGAGCATCGGTACATAGGAAAAATAATTGAAAATGGAATCCATGATCTACCCCCTGACATAGTGTCTAGAATAATCTACCCGTTGTATTATCTCCCACGTTGTTTTTCCACCTTGACCTTCATATCCTCCACAGAGACAACAGTGATTTTTTCTCCATGGGATATCGGATTGTCGCTCCAGGCGTCCCAATATTCTCCTCGAACGATAACCTTTCCTTCCGGCATGATGTCGGAATCCGCAAAACCCTTTTCGCCAACCAGCCCTTCTTTGCCAGATACAGGTTTTATCCTGTGCACCGCAACCGCCTTTTTGATGACAAAAACAGCAAATCCTGTTACCAGAAAAACCGTGGTCAGGATGATACTTAGGGATACCTTCACATAAGGTTCCGGCGTGTCAAAAAGCAGTAGTGAACCGAAGGTCATGGCAATTACTCCTCCAACCGTTAACATTCCATGAGATACGATCTTGATTTCAGCAATAAACAGAATAAGGGCCAACAGGATAAGCAGTACACCCGCATAATTAACGGGAAGGGTTTGAAAAGCGAAAAATGCCAGAATCAAAGAGATTGCGCCTATGACTCCAGGGAGAATGACTCCCGGATTTGATAGCTCAAAAAAGAGTCCAATGAATCCTACCATCAGCAGCAGATAGGCGATATTAGGATCACCAATGACATCAAGAATCTTTTCCCGGGTGGTCATCTCATGCGCGGTAATTTTTGCGCCTGTAAGATCCAGCGCGTAGGTGCCGCTGACACGCTGGATGGTTTTTCCGTTCAGCATGCTGACAAGTTCTGTCCGGCTGCCGGCTACAAAGTCGATAACCTTACCCTCCAAAGCTTTTTCCGCGGACAGGGAAAAACTTTTACTGACCATCTGTCGAACGATTTCAACGTTTCTGCCGCGTTTTACGGCAATCCCCTCCACATAAGCCAGCATATCATTCAGGATCTTTTCCTGCATGACAGCATCCGGTTTATCACCAATAGTGACGGGATGGGCCGCACCAATGGATGTGCCGGGAGCCATCGCGCAGTAATCTGCAGCAAGGGTGATAATTGCACCAGCTGACGCGGCCCTGGACCCGGATGGAGACACATATGCAACAACGGGAACCTGGCTTGAAAATATATTTTTTACAATTTCCCGCATGGAACTGTCCAATCCTCCTGGAGTGTCCATTTCCACAAGAACGAGAGCTTCCTTGTTTTGGGCGGATTCCTGGAGGTTTCTGCCGACATAGAAAGCGGTCGCGGGGTTTATTGGGCCGTCAATCTGAAGTAAGCGAATTGTAGTTCGCTCCGCATGACATACCGTAACCGCGGTCACGAGCATTACTAGAAGCAGCACAGCAGTTTTCATAAATTCCCCTGTAAAATTAGACTTTAATTGTAACGGAAAAACTGGTCCCGTCAAACTAGGCACTTGCCAGTCATGAAGGAAAATGGTATGAATCAATCTCCACAAAGGGGGGCTGATGAAAGACCGGGCAAAAATTCTCCTTGTAGAAGATGAAGACCTTAGCCGAGACTCTCTGATCAGACTCCTGAAAATGACGGGTTTCAATGTCAGGGGGGCAGCAACCGGAAAACTCGCTCTATCCTTCCTGTCTCATGAACAATTCGACATTATCATCACAGACCTTTTTCTCCCGGATATAAACGGCATCGATATTCTCAAGCAGGTCAAGGAGCTATCTCCCTTTACCGAGGTCATTCTCATTACTGGCCATGCATCTGCAGAAACGGCGGTAAAGGCAATGAAAGAGGGCGCCTTTGACTACGTTACCAAACCGCTGAGTTTCGATGAGCTTTCCATTACTATTTCGAAGGCGCTGGAAAAACGCCAGCTTCTTTCGGAAAATGTCTACCTGAAGCAGCAGCTCCACAATAAGTACGATTTTGTAAACATAATCGGCTCATCCCCTGTCATGCAGAAGCTGTTCGAACGGATGAAAAGGGTTGCAAATACCGACTCTACAGCGCTCGTACTCGGTGAATCGGGGACCGGCAAAGAACTTGTAGCTCGGGCACTTCACTTTAATAGTCAACGCAAGGACAAACCGTTCATTCCCGTTAATTGCGCGGCCATCCCGGAAAATTTGCTCGAAAGCGAACTTTTCGGTTACGTAAAGGGTGCTTTTACCGGTGCTATACGTGATAAAATAGGAAAATTCGAGGCAGCAAATCTTGGGAGCATCTTTCTTGACGAGATCGGGACTATGCCGATGCATTTGCAGACAAAACTCCTGCGAGTGCTTCAGGAGCAAGAAGTGGAGCGGATCGGTTCCACGAAAACGATTCAACTCGATGTCCGTGTCATATCCGCCACAAACCTGAATCTTGAAGAAGAGGTCAAGAAGGGGAATTTTCGCGAAGATCTCTACTATCGTCTCAACGTCATCCCGATTCAGTTACCGGCACTGCGGGAAAGAAAAGAGGACATTCTCTCCCTGCTCAAACACTTCATAGAGAAAAACTGCTCTGATATGAAGCGTCCATCAATGTCCATTTCTAATGAAGCCCTTGAAATCCTTGAAGAGTATCGCTGGCCCGGAAATGTGCGTGAACTCGAAAACGTGGTAGAAAGAGTCGTGGCACTGACGGATGGCAACCGTATAACGGCAAACGACATTCCGTCAAATATACGAGAGGAAGTTCTGACAAAGGTTACTGAACGGGGTATTGATATGGTTCAGACCATAAACGAAATTGAACGGAAGATGATATGTGACGCACTCCTGTTGGCAAAGGGTGTCAAGGCAAAAGCAGCTGTCATGCTGAACTTGAATCGGACTACTCTTGTGGAAAAGATGAGAAGGCTTGGCATAGAAAACCCGCAATAAGGAAAAAAACCAAATTGCTCAACGAGCACGCGACTACGGCTGCGGATACTCTGCAACCGTACCAGAAACGTTAGAATGAAAATTGCCGTACTTTCAGACACTCATGGTAACTACCCCCTTGCAATCAAGATGCTTGACCGCATTTCAGGACTTGACTGCATCATCCACTTGGGGGACATCGTTCATGATGCCGATATCATTGAGTGCGCCCTCGACATCCCCGTAATCAAGCTTGCAGGAAACTGCGACTCCGCGCCTAAGGCAGCTCGTGAACTTCTCCTGAATATTTCTGATATGACGATATTCCTCTCTCACGGTGACCTGTATCGTGTCAAAAACGGTATTGAAAGGATCTGCAAAAAAGCCGCCAGCGCAGCAGCCGATATACTATTGTACGGTCACACACACGTGCCAGCAATTCAGAAAAATGGCAAGATTCTCCTGGTTAATCCTGGTACCCTGAAAGAAAATGCAGTACAGCAGTCACTGGTCGTTCTCACCCTGTTAAACAGGGAGGTCTCCGCAAAAATCATAGAAGCGAAGGACGTCTTTTAACGTCATTCCGATTTCCTGTATCCTTCACTTCTTTCTTGTCATTATAACCGTAATCGTGTCATCGATTGCGGAGCGGATTACCGCCCTTTGTTTCACCTCGACAATCATCAAATGTCTGCCAGTCAGCTTACACGTTAAATCGGAAATGCATTACATCTCCGTCCTGCGCCACATATTCCTTGCCTTCAAGTCTCATAAGCCCTTTTTCTTTTGCACCCGCCTCTCCTGCCGAAGAAATGTAATCGGAATAAGCAATCACTTCGGCGCGAATAAATCCCTTTTCGAAATCGGAGTGAATCACTCCGGCAGCCTGCGGTGCCTTGGCGCCAATCGGGATTGTCCAGGCACGGATCTCTTTTTTGCCAGCGGTAAAATAGGTTATCAGCCCCAGGAGTTCATAGCCACTCCTGATTAGTCTGGCCAGGCCTGATTCGGCTAAACCCATACTGGAGAGAAAAAGCTCTTTTTCCTCTTCGTCCAACTCCGCAATCTCTGATTCAACACTTCCGCAAATAACAACGACCTGCGCTCCTTCCGAAGCAGCAAGTCGGCGAACATCATTAACGGCAGGATTATCGCCAGCCAAGTCATTTTCGGCGACATTAGCCACATAAAGAACAGGCTTATCCGTCAACAGGTGTAGATCATACATAAGGTTTTGCTCATCGGTAGTTACCGCAATCCCTCGCGCACCCTTTCCCTGCTCCAGTGCCTGCTTCACGCGAATATATAACTCAGCCTCTTCTTTCAATTTGCGGTCGCCATTCTTTGCTAACTTTTCGACGCGCAGAAGCCGTTTTTCTATCGTATCAAGATCGGCAAGTGCCAGCTCTGTTTGAATGATTTCAATATCCAGGATTGGATCGATGGAGCCATTTACATGAACGATGTTTTCATCATCAAAGCACCGCACAACATGAATAATTGCATCGACGCCACGAATATGGCCCAAGAATTGATTTCCTAAACCTTCACCCTTGCTGGCACCTTTGACCAGACCGGCGATATCCAGAATTTCAATTGTTGTGGGAAGAATTCTTTCCGGATTAACAAACTCGGCAAGCGTTTCCATTCGGGGGTCTGGAACCTGGACGATACCTACATTCGGGTCGATTGTGCAAAATGGATAATTGGCAGACTCGGCTCCTGCCGAAGTCAGTGCATTGAAAATGGTGGATTTTCCCACATTGGGGAGGCCGACAATACCGCAGTTGAAGCCCATTGAAACTCCTAATTGATAAAATAGTTCAGTCAATAACGAACAAAGAACCTGTTTCTTTCCAACGTTTCAGATACAAAATATATTCATATAATGTAACAAAGTAATGTTGGAGAAAAATTTTATAACATACCACAACACATATTTATCACAAGTATATTGTTGCTTAACCATCAAAAAAGCAGCCTGTGAAGGTTGTTTTTTTCTTTGCGATTGTATTTAGTAACCGCTTTCAAATGAATTTCAGGAACAAGCAGAGGGTTCATATGACCGGCTGGAAAGGTGACGCTATTCAAAACCTGACGGGAAAGTTACATTTTGCATAATAGCCGTCTTTAGCAGAACTCAGGCGTAGCGAGGCTGCGGCAATGATTCAGTCGGTTAATGAGGCCGTGAGATGAGGAAGTGATCCTGAAATCTGGTTACGAACAAGCTTTCAGGCTACAAAGTTGCGGGAGGGGTCTTGACTTTCCGCTTCCGGCGTCGACGTTTAGGTTTTTCTCCGCCCTCGATTTGCACGGGGAAAGGAGGGAGAGTTTTATTTACCGCATAACTCTCCCACCAGTTAAGGACATCGGAACCCTCCCCTGACGACTCACTTTTGCAGCGGAGATAGGCAAGTGCATCCATAAAACCTGGCCTTGAGAGAACAGACTGGGGACGCTTGCCCGGCATCTTTCTGAATCTATTCTGCAGTATCATGATCTCTCGAACGGCAAGCACCACGCGATGGGGAATCGCAATAACTGGAACTTCTTCGCTCATAAACTCCGCCACGGCAGCCTCTGTCGCATCCAGGGAAGTAAAGCCTTGTTTATGATAAATACGTGCCCTCTCCTCTAGATATTCACCAAACATTAAGGATAGTAAAAGGGGCACAGAGACAGGGTCTCCTGCTGCGATGCGTTTATCGATCCACTCAAGATTCCTGCCGCTCTGCACATGGGGAAAGCCAGCTGTCTCACTATTAAGCCACTCGTCTAAAACAGGGAAAAGGGGTGCAAACAGTCCGCCAAGACGCAGGTATTGGTATACTGCTTCGCCTTCCCCTGACAGAAAAAGCTTGAGAATCTCCTCATAGAGCCTTGGGGGTGTTGCTTTGGTGATTCCCTGGGCATTTTCCACGAGCGCTTGCCACGTCATCTCTTCAAAGGTAAATCCTAACAAAGCGGCAAAGCGAACAGCGCGCAGCATTCTGACCGGATCCTCAGTGAAGCGCACCGAAGGATCACCAATAGTTCGGATGATTCCACGTTCCAGGTCTTCAATTCCGCCCACGAAATCAAGGATTGAAAAGTCGGAAATATTATACGCAAGAGCATTAACCGTAAAATCTCGACGATGGGCATCATCGGCTGGTGAACCGAAGACATTATCTCGCAACACCAGGCCATCTTCACTGACCAGGCTTCGCGGTTGACGAACAGCCTCACTTCCCGGTATTGGTGGCACTATATCTTCTTCCTGCTCATCGGAAGGTGAAGCTCGAAAAGTGGATACCTCTACAATTTCATTGATAAAATGGAGATGGGCAAGCCGGAAACGACGACCCACAAGACGGCAATTGCGAAAGAGTTTTTTAATTCTTCCAGGAGTTGCATCAGTGGCTACATCGAAATCTTTGGGTTCACGTCCAAGCAGGAGATCACGCACCCCACCTCCAACCAAGTAGGCAACATGGCCATTGTCCTTGAGACGGTAGAGAATCTTGAGAACGTTAGGGCTGATCATTGACCGGGAAAGAGGATGATCCTGTCGGGGAATGATTCTGGGGGGAGGCATCTGTTTCATGCTTCAACACGTAGCACAATTTAACTGAAAGATCAAACACTTCCACCATATTCCATTCATTCGAAAGGGCAGTTTCTCACTGGCTGACACTGCCTTCCCTTGGCACGGCAGCGTGATCCAGTTAAAACTGTTCGTGCGATATGTTGCAACAACTGACGCGCAACCGAATGCCATGTGTTGGAAGCAAAATTCAGTCCGTGTTCCTTTCACTTTACCTCAGGCAAGAAGGTGTGATACCGTAACGGCCCAAAACAAAAGCATTGCTCCGTAAGGTAGCGAGCAACATTCCGAAGGGAACCCCTCGTAAGGAAACTACCATCCATGCAGGAAATGAAATACCTGAAAGGCTATCCGGATTCAATCACAAATCAGGTTGCCCAATTAGTGATTGAAAACAGACTTGGTTCTTTGCTGGTGCAAAAATATCCAACAGCTCACACCATTCGGACAGAAAAAGCCCTCTACGATTTTACTGTCGAAATGAAGGGCAAATATCTTAATAATTCGGCACCAATCAGCAAGGTTATTTTTGATGGGAAAATCAACGTCATCCATCATGCTCTTGGCACCCATACCTTTATCTCAAGAGTGCAGGGCACAAAACTGAAAGCAAAACATGAGATACGGATTTCCTCTGTTTTCAAGAACGCCCCTTTTGATTTTCTGCGGATGATAGTTGTTCACGAACTGGCGCACCTTAAGGAAAAAGAGCATAACAAGGCTTTCTATAAGCTCTGTGAATACATGGAGCCTAACTTTCACCAGCTGGAATTTGACGTGAGGCTGTTCCTGACACACCTCGAGATATCCGGCCCTCTCTACCATTAGCATGGAAAGCGAGTAGTACCCTCATCTGCCTGCACGAAAAGGAGTAAATTTTGGAGTACAAGAGACGCATTTTACGCAGGAACAAAGCGATTGCCGGTGGGCTTATGATTGCGGCCGCCATACTGTTCGTCATTGCGCGCATTAATCAGGGAACCGGCTATTGGGAATGGGTTTCAGCTTTTGCCGAGGCGGCCATGATCGGCGCCCTGGCCGACTGGTTCGCTGTTGTCGCCCTTTTCAGACACCCGCTGGGCATCCCGATCCCCCACACGGCAATAATCCCGAACAAGAAAAACACCATTGCCGACAGCCTTGCCGAATTCATTCGCGACAAGTTTCTGGCAACTGAGGCCTTACTATCCAAAATGCGGGGGCTTAACCCGGCTGAACGGATTGCAACATATTTATCCTCGGAAAAAAATGCCGACAGTGTAGCATCCGGAGTCAGCCGCGTCCTTGTGGACGCACTCGGTTTTATCGATGATAGCCGAGTACGGAAAATTATTCATGCCGCAATCAATAACAGAATCGAAAAAATTGATCTTGCCGCCGTGGTAGCCCAACTACTTGATGTTCTTCGGAAAGAAAACAGGCACCAGAAAGTACTGGATGATGTTCTTCGCCGTTTTGCCACTTGGCTTGAGATTCCGGAATCGCAGACAAAAATTGCCAGGGCCATTGAAAAATGGATCAACAATGAATATCCCATGCTCAGCCGGATGATTCCCAATAAAGATGTATTCATGGCGGGAGCTGGCGAAAAAATTGCCAACCGGCTGAATTGCTTTGTTCAGGAAGTAAATGCCGACCCGAATCATGAACTGAGGGGGAAGTTTAATGAGGCATTGAGCGATTTTACCGAAAAGCTACGGCACGATGCTGTCATGAGGGCCAGAATTGAATCAATCAAGCAGGATATCATCGCCAATCCGGCCTTGACTGAGTATATCAACAGCCTTTGGTGTGATCTGAAAAACTGGCTGCAGGTTGATCTGGGCAACCAGGATTCAAAGATTCGCGAAAAAATTGCTTCCACGGCAGTCGGGCTCGGTCGCACCGTAGCCAGGAGCAAGGATCTGAAAGACTCGATCAACGATCATCTGGAAAGAATGGTCAGAAATTACGCCGATAGCCTGCGGATAGGTTTTGCTCGGCATATCTCTGGAACCATACAACAATGGAATGACGAAGATTTCGTCTCTGAGATAGAGTTAAGTATCGGCTCTGACCTGCAGTTCATCCGTATGAACGGTACCCTTGTAGGCGGCATGATTGGTTTGATAATCCATGCAATTACACTGGTACTTGGCTAGGAGCCCGTATCTTTTTTACACCACCTTGCCAAACGAAAAAAGCCCGCAAATGCGGGCTTTTTTCGTTTCATTACAATTGTGCCGTCTGATAAAGGCGGGAATGACTCCCGGCAAAATACTCTGCGGGATTGACAGCAGTAAAGTTCCTTGAACAGGTCCTCTTCGAAAACAACTGTCCAGAGGTCAGTCTTGCATGCACCCGCTGTGAATCGCCTTACCCATGTTACTTGTGGTGGAAAAAGAGCCTCTGAATTCGGCGCCGCAGGCGTAGCGGACCACTTCCATTTTAAAGTTCGGCTTTATCTCGTCAATGAGTGTTTCAATGTCTTCACTTCCACAATCAATACATTTTGTACGCAGGGATTTCATGATTTCTCCTTAGTAATAAGATACCCTTTCGGGAATAGTGATACGTGTGATTATTGCCAAAATCTTTGCAGAACAGTCTTATGGCAGCGGCGTTATCTACGAATAGCAACGCAGGCGCTGCAGAGTGTACCCGACAAAAATTGCGATTTGGTTACATCCACGAAAAAACTACTCAACAGTGATTGATTGACCTGCTTGGCGGGAAGCGGACAAACATTTGCTGCGATGGCTTTGTGGAGGACGTGAAAAAACGGGGCAGCGATTACTCCCCCGTTCGTTCCAACAGAAATTTATACTCTATCCGAGAAAATAAATCAATCTATAAAATTGCTACTACCTGAATCATCGAAATATCCGGGCACCTGCCGACGAACAAGTTTCCATCCGGGAACTCCGGATGAAAACTAACAAGAAACATCACCCCTCGAGATTGCGAAGCAATGCATCAGCAGCCTGAAAATCTGCTAAACCCTTGAATTCACGGTAACCATCCACATGGTCCTGATCCAGTCCGCGGTAAAAGCGGGGATATTTCCTGCGAAAACCTATGAGCGCGCGATTTGTTGCATGCTCGATACCTTCAGACGAAATGCGCTCAGCGCGGCTCCTGAGCTGCGAAATAATGCCGAAGCCGAGCTGAAAGAGCCTTTTCAGGTACTCTGTCTCGAGAATTCGCACAGCTTCTTTTTCGTCTCCGCCGCTGAGATGCTCGAGGGCAATGGCCAGATAACCATAAACTCTTTGCAACACGGAATCTATGGTGTCAAGGTCGGAAAAGGACTTGTCCTCCGCAACAAGTGCCGAATTGATCAAGCAGTAAAGTTCCGCATTCAGTCCTTCGCAATTGGCACTATTCATTGCACGTTGAAAAAGGGAATTCCCGGCAAAAAATGGAACGGGAAGGATCGCGTCGAAATCAACGATGACCGAATCCTTTGCGTCTTGGCGAACAAAATCTTCCGGCGTAACAGAACGGTAAATTTCCAGGGCATGTTCCCATTCTGGGAAGCCCCTGTCCGCAAGTCGTCCGGATCTGAAGCGATAGCACAGCTCCTCCTGTTCACTATCAATTTCGTTCTTCGTTCCTTGCATCAACCGTAAATATAGGGAGTGATCATGGTGGTAAATGTTATTGATAAGGCGACCCATCAGTGGACCCTGCTTTTCGTCACGGAAGGTTATAAAAAACATATCATCGAAGGTATGGTCCCATTCCGCCCTGCATTCGTCGTCAGAAATCACATCTCCGACTCCGCCACCTACAAAGAGCTCTTTCCTGCAGATAAGAAGAAGCAGTTCGAAGTCCAGGTGATAGAGCTGTTCAACCAAAAACTCCTCCCCTGCTACCAGGAGATGGCCAACCCACTCCATAGCTTTCTCGCGCGAATAGGTGCAGCCATTCCAAAGCTCAACATCCAGGAAGAAACAGAACTGCTCCGGAGAGGAGAGTGCGATAAGTGGCACAACATCCTCATCAGCCAGTTCTTTGACCAGCCAATAGATCTCTTGGGGCTCCAGCGATCGTGCAAGCTTCTTTCCTTCCGGGTCGGAGAGAATCATCTCTATCCGTTCCTTGATCCCTGCTGCCCTCAATTGAGCAACCTTGGCGGACAGGGCAAGTGAGCCCGACTTGTTTACCTGTGAAAAAGGGATAACCGCCGCCCCTTTATTATTTTCGCTATCAGACATCCAAATACATCCTTTCGTCGATTTTCATGGTGCATCTGCACAGTAGCACATTTCGTCGATGTATACACAGAGCAAAAATGTGCAAAAATCCTCGTCGGAACCGGAACCCGAAATATAATACTTTTACATATCAAATTATTAGCCTTTGATATTTGATGCAATACTTAAACTAAATCGATAAGGATGGAACAGCGGCATACCGATCAATTTCAAGCTAGACGGACAATACACCCGATAGAATCATGACGGGGATGATTGGAGTCGTTCGACAATAGTGGACGGCAATATCCTCTGCTGCTTTGAGCTCTTAGAAATATTTCTGTTGGTATGTGGCAGGCGAGAGATAGCCTGCTCGTCTCTGGAATCTTTGGCGGTTGTAGAAGATTTCGAGCTACCCCGAAATAACCTGCATCGCCTCGCGCTGAGTGGCGAGGTTCATGCCTGCAGTAAATTCCTTTTTCTCCGCGGGTCTGCCAACGAAAGCAATCTTTCGATATATATCATTCGGAAATTGCAGCTTCTTATCTTGAAGGAAGTTCTTTCTGCCGGGGATGCCCGGCAGTAACCACTGGTTTTGGCGGCAATCCGCTCAAAGATCGCGATCCCCTCTGTTTTCGAAAGAGGTAATCTTCCGTACTGGCTGTTTCTCTGATTTCGACCTTACGGCAATTTCTTCCAGCAAGACAAGTCCCTCCCGAGCGGCACACTGCTCCGCTTCTTTGCGAGTCTTGCCGGTTCCCCTGGCGAAACATTCTTTAGCTGCCATGACCGTAACGGTGAAACAGAGATTATGATCAGGGCCGGAAATTTTATCGAGGAAGTAGCATGGAGGTTGAAAGTTAAGGGAATGGGCGAGTTCCTGAAGCTTCGTCTTGTAGTCCCGGTGATCGTCTTCGTTCGACTCGCCAGCCAGCAACGACCCGTACATTCTTTTCACGAAAAGCTCCGCACTGACACTTCCCCCGTCCAGAAAGACGGCAGCCAGAAGAGCTTCGAAGGCTGCGGCAAGAACCGTTTTTTTCGCCCTCCCCCCGGTATTTTCCTCACCGCGACTTAATAGCAGGTAACTGCCCAGGTCAATTTGTCGCGCGAGACCGGCAAGGGTTGACTTGTCGACGAGAGAAGCCTTTCGGCGGGACAGCTCCCCCTCATTGCTTTGCGGAAACTGTTCCAGCAGCCAGTTGCTGATCAGGAATCCCAACACTGCATCACCGAAAAATTCCAGACGTTGATTGTCGGGGATCCCGCGCCGGCGAGAAACGGCGGCGTAGGAGCTATGGATGAGCGCCTCGAATAGGAGCCGACGATCCGAGAAACGGTAGTCGATTGCTCTTTCCAGCTGCGAGAGCAGTAGCGCTCTGTTACGATGCGGTTGTGAATACTTCGGACTTTTCTCAAGCATAGCGAAGAAATAGTACGAGGTGTCGATAGCCTTTGTCAATCTTGTTTCTCAGCGCAACGGAGATCATAAGCACGATAAAGAATAAACTGATTACTTTCATCAGTACCCCCAGAAACAAACGTTGCCATGAATCGATACGATGCTACCTCTACACCACCTCTGGATTAAGAATTGTCAATAATGCGGTGGCGGCTCTTCATCCTCAGGAGCTCTCATTTCAGCTGGTGCTGCACTCTGCAGATGCTTCATTATCAGCCTTAGCTCCCGCTGCAGCTTCTCTATATCCTGTTGTTGATGGGAAATCACGTCGCTGAGCTGCTGGATCGTGTTTTCGTGGTGCATCAATTGAATCTCAATATTGGTTATCCGCTCATTCATTGAAGTTCCCTCCCTTAGTCTTGAGCCCTTCGAGGGCAGGTTACTTTCTCCGCCACCATTAAACCGCCTGAGTACAAAAGAGCATTCCCTGGCCGGGTTAGTTAATGGAAATACAAAGCACAACTAGTGCTTGAAAACACCTCTATATAGTTCCCATGATGTACTGGCAGATAAAGTATTGCAACTACATGCAAGATTTGATAAAAAAGAGAAAAACGCTGAATTGCTTGATATATCACACTACTACGGTACGTAATCTTTTGCCATGAGCACGAAACTCATCGATATAACAAAACAGCTGAAAACCTTTCTGTCCTCTACCGCACCCAGCATTCTCCTTAAGGAAACCAACGGAATTTCCGGCATATCCCTCATTGAAGTGCACGTCCAGAAACGTCGCCTTGAAACCGAGAAGTCAGGAATGATGAGGCTGGCGGAGTGTTCCGGTAAAGACACCAACTGCATTAATATCGTACATGTTGCTGTCGCTGAAAGAAATCGCCGCAAAGGGCTATTCACAGACTTCCTGCAACTGCTGGAAGATTTCGACTACGGCGACTATCTGGATAATAGTTCAGACTGGTGTATCCGGATTGATAAAGTCATGAACCCCGTACTCGACGAGTTTCTGCCGAAAAACGGCTATGCCCGGATCCGCTCCGGTGATCAAACTCATTTTTCCTACTATAAGATTGTACGGCAGCGCAAGGAATTTGGAATCGAGTTTCCACAGGAACCCACTGTCGAATTTGATATGGCAGCAATTCCTGAACTCCGAATTCAGGACGGAACATATACAGGCCGCTAACTGATCTTCAGGGACCAGAGGCTATCCTTTCAGCTTGTCATGGAACGCCTTCCTAAGTTTTGCAACCTTTGGCTCGATGACAACTTGGCAATACGCCTCCTCCGGGTGTGAGAGGAAATAGTCCTGGTGCCGCCCATCCGCCTTGTAAAAAACAGTATACGGCACAATTTCCGTTACGATCGGATTATTCCAGATTCCAGATGCATTAGCTTCCCGCAAAGATCTCTCAGCAGCGATCCGTTGCTTTTCACTGTGATAAAAAATAATTGATCGATATTGTGTTCCCGAGTCATGTCCCTGGCGGTTTCGGGTAGTTGGATCGTGGATGCACCAGAAAGCAGAGAGGATCTCTTCGAAAGAGATTACAGCGGGATCAAAGGAAATCTGCACCACTTCAGCATGGCCTGTTGTGCCAAGGCATACCTGCTCATACAGTGGATACGCTAAAGTTCCTCCTGCATATCCGGAAACGACAGTCTCAACCCCCTTGAGGCACTGATACGCAGCCTCCAGACACCAGAAACATCCACCACCAAGTGTTGCAGTTTCAAAATTTAATGACATGGTTTCTCCTTAAAGCATTCGGAACATGGTGACACTTCAGTAAAAGGATTACTATACACGCTAAATGGTTACAGTCAAAATTGAGCACAGAAACATGGATAGACGATAAATAGTTTCCATCCGGAAATGCCAAAACAGCGCTATCCTCCGTTGTGCTGGGGCTTTTACGAGAGGCTTCGAGGAAGTTCCAGCCCAGCCACTGCCGAGACTTTCCGGGTGGACACTAAATAGTTTCCATCCGGAAACTCCGGATGTGAAACTAGCAGTTTCCAATTTGGAAACGAGGAATTTTTTGTCCTGACAAGGAAAGCAAGGGATTGTGCGGAGACGTACTACTGTACGTCGCACAAACAAGACCGCTGATTGACGCTGTCAGGGCGAAAATGGACCGTTTCCGGATGGAAACTGATATGGTTGTCAGTTGTCAACAAGAAAAAAGTACTCCTGTCCACTTTTGCAAGCGGTTATGCTGTACGTATATTCCAGGGCATATGTCG
>RPRC01000124.1 GCA_003857395.1 Geobacter sp. | reverse complement strand
TGTGGGTGCCCATTTCTATAACCGTGCAAACCTGGGCGTCCACAGGGGGCCACCCCTACGGAAATCCTGTCATTATTTGCGTAATCGCACCGGCACGTAGTTGCAAAACGGCTCCTCGGCCATGTAGTCACCGTGCACCGCGTCGGCCCGGGCCCGGCAGCCGCCGCAGACATTGAGGAACTCACACTCGCCGCACTTGCCCTTGTAGCTCTTGAAATCACGCAACTCATTGAAAAGGGGAGAATTTTCCCAGATTTCCCGGAACGGGGTCTCTTTTATGTTGCCGGCGACGCGAAGGAAGTAGGAACAGGGCTTGACGTTACCGAAGCAGTCGATCAGGCAGATGGACTGGGCGGCGATGCAGCCCTTGCCGCCACCGGTGGAAAAACTCAGGGAGCGGCGTTCGAAGGTCACCCCTTCCGCCTTGGCCCGCTGGGGCGCGACCCGGTAATAATGGGGGGCACAGGTCGGGCGCATCAGGATCACATCCTCATCCTTTTCCTGCTGGTAGTGCCACTCCAGGATCTCTTCGTAATCTTCCTTGGAGATCAGCTCGCTCATGATCTCCTCGCCGCGACCGGTGGGAACGATCATGAACATGTACCAGGCGGTGGCGCCAAGGGACTTGGCCAAATGGAAGACCTTTGGAATGTCGGCCTGATTCCTTTTCGTGAAGGAAGAATTGATCAGAAATTTCTGCCCATTGCGCCGGAAGGCCTCAGCGGCCCGGATGACACCGTCGAATGAACCAGGACATTGACGGAAATCGTCATGAACCGCCGCACTGCTGCCATCGAGAGAGAGAGAGACCATCTTGATATCAACCTCCCGCATCTTCCGGCAGATCTCGTCATCGACCAGCGCCCCGTTGGTGGCCATGCACATGCGCAGCCCCAGGGAAGCACCGAAGTCCGCCAACTCGAAAATATCCTTGCGCAGCAGCGGCTCCCCGCCGGAGAGGACCACGACCGGCTTGGAAAAGTGCGCGATCTCCGTGAGGAGTTTTTTCCCCTCTTCGGTGGTAAAATCCCCTTCCGATGAGGCCTCGTCTGAGGAGCAGCGACAGTGGACACACTTCAGGTTGCATTTCTGGGTAACTTCCCAAGCGATCCATTTGGGAATAAATTCTTCCTTCATTCTGACTCCGCTGGTAATATTCCGGGAAGAGCAACTCTCCACAGTTGGTTGTACAGTGTATCACAAATAAAACAAAAAATAGCAGTATGAGGTTTTCTGAATATACAGGAGCCTTCAACTGCAAATTTTGAAATAGTCCCATTAGAGACAAGGGGCTCTCGTCTGAGGTTGCCTCTTCAGGGACTATTCTACCTGCGGACAGCTGGCCATTTCCCGCGCTCGCCTGATGATCTCGCTCAAAACCTGCCCGTCAGCCTTCTCTTCCGCGATATGGGCCTTGCACCCTTGGAGAAGTTCCTCAGCCAGACCATCCAGGACTTCCCAGCGCTCCAGCGGCATGACCGGCATGCCGTCCACCAGGTCGCTCCCCAGCCATTCGGCGATCCCGCCCAGAACCTGTCCTGCAGCCTCCCTGCCGCCCGCTGCCTCGGCACGCAGAAACCGCTCCGCCCAGTCGGCAATATCTTCTGCCAGAAGTGAAAACAACTCGTTATTCTTTCCCTTTGCGCAAACCATGCCACCTACTCCTCGATCTTCCGGTTGAACACCCAGACGGCAAGAGCGAATGACACGGCGGCCGTCACCAGCAGGGTAAGGCAAAACTGGGTATCAATGAATCCCTGCAACAGCGCCAGGCGCGCGCCCTCGAAGATGGCTGTCGTGGGCAGGGCCCTGACGAAAGGCAGCACTGTTTCCGGATAGGAAGAAAGGGGGAAGAAGATCCCGGACATGAAGATCAGCGGGACGATGACCACCCCCTGGACCCGTCCGATATTTTCCGGCTTCTCGATCACCGTACCGCAGATGGTTCCGACACAGGAAAAGATCATCGAGCCGAGCGCGATAAATAACAGATAGGTGAGAAAATGAGCGAAGGGAAAACGAAAGGGGGTCAAGAGAAAGATTACCCCGGCCACGGCAATCCCCTTGATCGCTCCCAGGGAAAAACCGGACATGATCTTGCCGATGACGATATCATAGACCGTGATCGGCGTGACCCGATATTCCTCGATCGTTCGCTGCACCTTGCGGTGGAACCACATGCTCCACGAACTTTCGTCAAAAGCGGCGCTGACGGCAGTCATGGATATGAGACCCGGCGCAATAAACAGGGCATAGGGGATACCGTCCACATCGGAGATATAGCCCCTGAGTCCGACACCGAACGCCAGGTACAGGGTAATGGGATAGGCAATGACCGCCACGAGCTCGGAAAGGACACTCCTGCGCAGCACCCACATATCCCTTCCCCAGATGGTAAAGGCACCTCGAAACATTACACCACCATTTCTTTTCCGTATATGCTCCGCCCCTGTCCGGCGTAGGAATCATATACATGCTGGTAAACCCGCTCGCATTTCTGCTCGAAGAGCGCCTTATTGTAAACCCTCGGCAGGAATTCGTCGAGGGCGATATCGATCAGCTGACGCACAGCGGCTCGAGTCTGCTCCTTGCGCCGCCAGTCGAGCACGAGCTTTTCATCCTTGAGACGTGACAGGAGCCATCGCGCACCCTTTTTCACCTCATCGCGCTCCTTGTCAGACAGTTCCAGCTCAGGCTTGGTGAGCACATCGAAGATGGCAAGTTCCTCCTCCGAAAGGCTCTCGGCCATGTGACGCCGCTCCTCTTCGTTCAGGGAGTTGGCGAAGCGCAGCAGCTCTTCAAACATCGCTTCCACATTGTGGGCACCATTGTTGTACTCGTCGATAAGCCTTTGAAACCGCTCCAGAAAGTCCATCCGGGTCCGGTTGAGTGTCACCATCTCACGCACCTTTCGCTCCAGGGCCGCTTTCAGTCGTTCAATTTCCGTCCGCTTGCGTCCGGACTCAAACTTCTTCCGCAATGCCTCGAAGTCGATCTTGGACAGGTCATGCTGCCGTTCCCAGATCGGTTTATGGGCGTCACGGATGACATATGCCTCTGCTGCAACAGACTCATCGAGGAGCGCCTCAACCTCCGCCATGATCCCGGAGATGTCCACTTCCGGATCAAGGGAGCGGATCTTCTCGGCGATGACCGCAATTAGCTTCCGCTTTGGAGCAAACTCAACGGCAATCGGGTCGGGGAGGATTGCCTTGAAGAGCCGCTCCACCATCCCCGCTAAAGCGAGGTAGGTCCGCTTTGACTCTTCGCTGACCAGGATCGCCTCCACCGCGTCGTCAAGAAGCCGCACCAGCTCGAAACCGACGACCGCTTGAATGCCATTCAAAGGCACCCCAAGCCGGGCGCAGAATTCCTCGGTCTCGCCAATTTTCTCCCGCAGCCTGGTTACCAGAAAAACCTTGGCCTGAACCGGACACTCACCTTCCCGCGTCCCACCGCCGAAGCCTGAACCGTAAATTGCCAGCGCCCGTTGCAGGTTGCGAAATACCCCGACATAATCGACAATCAGACCATTCACCTTATCCCGGAAGACCCGGTTGGCTCGGGCAATGGTCTGCATCAGGGTATGGTTCTTCATCGGTTTATCGAGATAGATAGTGTTGCAGCTCGGCACGTCAAAGCCGGTAATCCACATGGCGCAGACAAAGACCAGGCAGAACGGGTCGTCCGGGTCCTTGAACTTCTTCTCCAGATCCTCCTTCACCATGCGCAGTCGATGGGGTTTGAAATCGATGCCCTTTTCACGAAAGAGCTCCAGTTCGTTCTGGGACTGTGACACCACTACCGCCATGTCCGCCAGCTCCAGATAGGCAAGCTTTTCTTCCAGGCCCTCTCGCGTGGTCCCTGTCGCAACCGCCAGATCATCCCTGATGTGCTCTATCTCCCGTTGCCAGTTCGCCCGCACCTTCTCGTACATCCGCACAGCGGTCAGCTTGTCGATGGCAATGAACATCCCCTTGCCGCGATGCCCCCGCCCAAGAAAATGGCTCACCAGATCCGCGGCAATCTTGTCCAGCCGCTGGTCCCGGGTAATCAGGTGATATTCCCGGCTGAATTCCCGCTCCAGCCGCAGCTCCTGTGCCTCGTCAAGTTCAGCCTCTTCGAGCAGAGCTGCCATCTCCTCATTCAGATTGTCATTGGTGAGTTGCAGCTCCGGAATGCGGTTTTCGTAAAAGAGCGGCACCGTGGCGCCATCGTCCACCGACTGGCGGAAGTTGTAAATGCTCACGTAGTCGCCGAAGACCTTGCGGGTCAGCTCCTCGCCGACCATGAGCGGGGTGCCGGTAAAGCCGATGAAGGCTGCGTTGGGAAGCGCGTTGCGCATGTTGAGGGCGAAGATGTCGTACTGGCTGCGGTGGGCCTCGTCGGTGATGACAATGATGTCGGTGCGCTCCGACAGAAGCGGGTATGCCTCGCCCTTTTCGGTGCGGAACTTCTGGATCAGAGTAAAGACGTAGCGGTGGTCCTCCTGCAGGAGTTCCTGCAGGTGCCCACCGCTGGTGGCGTGGATCCGCTTTTCCTCCTCAGTAACTACCCCGCAACCGGCAAAGTTCTTGTAGATCTGGCCATCCAACTCTTGCCGGTCAGTGACAATGAGGAATGTCCAGTTACCGAGCAGGGTGCGGAGCACCTTCTGGGCGAAGAACACCATGGAGTAGCTTTTGCCGCTCCCCTGGGTGTGCCAGAACACCCCAAGCCGTCCCTGGTTCTCGCGGATGTTTGCAACCGCAGCCACAGCGCTGTTCACACCATGGCATTGGTGGTTTTTGGCCAGGAGCTTCTGTGTTCCACCTTGCGTGTCGGCAAAGAGGATGAAGTTCTCCACCAGGTCAAGAAGTCGCCTTTTCTCGCACGTACCACGGAGCATCGTCTCCAGACTGACAAGCCCTTCCTCACCTTCATTATTGATTTTTTTCCAGTCGGCGAAATGTTCCCATGCGGCGGTCAGGCTGCCGATCCGGCTTTGACTGCCGTTGGAAAGGATAATCAGCGCGTTGTACCAGAAGAACTGGGGGATGGTTTCCTTGTAGTCTTTGAGGTTATTCCGGTAGGCGTTTTCCAGCTTTTTGTGGGAGGTCTTTAGTTCGATGAAAACAAGCGGCAGACCATTGATGAATCCCACCAGATCGCAGCGTCGCTTGTACATTTCGCCGCTTACCCAGAGTTGAGAGGCGAGCAGAAAGTCGTTGTTTTCCGGATTCTGCCAGTCGATGACCGTGACCGTTTCGGTAATCTGTTCGCCTTTGGCGTTCTCGAAGGTTACCTTGACACCATTTTTCAGCAACTGGTAAATCTCGCGGTTGGCCTGCACCGAAGTCATCAGGCTGTGGTCGCGGGCAATATCTTCGATTGCAAGGGTTAGAGCTTCAGCGGGAAGGGAGGGATTCAGCCGTTGCAGAACCGGCCGTAGCCGGGCCTTCAGCACCACCTCGCTGCTCGTTTCACGACCAAGGTTGCCGGAACCTCCGAAGGTCTCGTGGAAACAATTCACCGTATCCCATTCGAGCGCCTCAAAGAGAGCAATGGCGGGTTGTTCAACGAGCATGTCTTCGGTGTAGGGATTAGCCATCGGCAACTTTACCTTTTGTGAACCATTTTAGTTATTGTGAATTTTACCGATTGACTTTTTGCAACCAACAAGTATATTGAAAACATCTCATCTGCCAATGGCAGAAGGAGTTGAGCCAACGTTCCGCGTTGGCTTTTTTTAATTATCGGATTCGTCTATCGTACTTCTTCTCCAATTTTCTGCGAGTATTCTGGTACTCAACCCAAAACGATGTAATTAAGCGCCTTCTCCCATCCGGGTATTTTTTCAAAACCATCAGATAATCGAAATCCTTCAACCATACATATGTTTTAACGATTCCATCTCCTTCTTTAAAATCCCAATCAAGCACTTCCATTGCATCAGCATTATCGAGCATCGGCCTTGCCCAGGGTAAACGCTCGGAGCGACGCAGATCCGGCAATCGTTCACCGACATCTTTATCATCACGAGATGTGAGATGCCAGAAGACGACCTCTTTGCCATCTTCCTTTTCAGGAAAAAACCAAGCGTGTACCCCCCTGTAGCATGGCTGACTTTCGACGAAATCTCTTTTGAATATCTCGTATAAAAAGTTAAAGGTTTGCTCAGTCCAGGGGTTCACATGGAACATTTCTGGCAACCATCCTGGTTCGCTTGCCATCATTTCACCAACCTTGGTGTGAAGAGGAACAAGTTGAACTTTTCTTCCCGAAGTGGTGTTGAACTCAGTAAAGTACGTCCAAGTTTTTGTTCTAGAAGCTCTATTATTGTTACTTTAGCTGCATTTCCCGATAACCCACGATGCCTGTAGGAAACGGCCCCCAGAAGGAAATCTGCCAACTGCATCAAATCCGATTCACATGAATGGATATTCTGTATATGCCTGATCATCTGGCTGGTAAAATCATAGACATTGTTACAGAGTACTTCACTGAGCTTTCTTACTTTTTGGCTGCTTCGTGTGTCTTTTACATCAAGGTAAATATTATATTCCTTGTCCGGACTTAAAATCTTGTTCAGCAATGAAAAGTACATTTTGTAATAAAATTCATCATGCGATCCCTGATTGTAACAGGCATGATCGAGTGATTGCTTATTCAATACGACAAGGGCTCGAAAATGCAAGGGAGTCTCTGCAAGGAACCAGTTGACAAGTTCACTATAAAAATTCTGCCGAGCCGCTGAGACTTTAGTCCACTTCAATTCACCGGCTGCTTTGTGTCGATTCTTTATATCCCTCAATTCAGCCGCAAGGCGCTGCACTTCAACAAGCGGACACCATATTGATCCCAGCAACATAACTGGTTGTCCGTCATTTTCCAGGTGGCAGCTTTCATCGCAATAGATGTTGTAGATTTCAGACATAAAGCATCCTCTATTCTTACTTGGGTCGGCATTTTGTCCAACAGACTGTTGGACAAATAACCTTTATTGTCGATAAACCATCAGCCCCAGAACGCTCCGTTTTCATTTTTCTCCACCTCTGCCAGCAACTTTTCAATCTTTGCATGAAAAGGCAGTGGCGGATACTCGCGCCATTTACCATTGCGGTCGGCCCAGTACAGGAGCCACGTCTCGGTTTTATGGTCCTTCTTGAAGCGCGCTATTTTGCTGGAAATCCAGTCGCCCCCTCCTCGCCAGGGTGGGCGGGACTCGAAGAGCTTGACATCGTCACCACGTATTTGGAATTCGACCCTGATCTGGTCGCGGACATGACGTGGCACCTTATTCTCGCAATAGTCGGTGAATAATTTCTCGATCCGCTTTTTTTCAAACTCTGACAAGGCCATGACTATTCCATAAATCCATTCAAATCAATCCGGCAGGCTTAGTTTTCTTCTCTTTTCCACTCCCTAACATAGGTAATTCCATTCCAAAGTCATAAATATTCAGTTCAAACATTGAGATGGCGACCTGATGGTTGCCATGTACGTGAGCGATCAACTTATGGTACTTCTCTTTATAGGGAGCTTTTGCAGCAGATCCACCATATTGGCCCGTATTTACGAGTATTACGGGTTGGTACATGTGATAATGCAATGCATCAACCATTGTGTCAAATGTATCGATGTCCTGATTGAGAGCGGAAATTACAAAAGAATTTGTCACTTTTTTCAGATCGGCAGCAAGGCTGATGTCTGTAGCATCATAACAAATGGCTCCGGAAATCCGGAATCCGTGCGGCTGCCCTACAAGAGTGTTTGCCAACTCTATGATCAATTGATAAGGTCGCCATGGCTTGATACCCAATGCCAGCTCCCCGGCGGTCATATGGTGCTTCCCTTGCCTCCGAGTAATCCATTGCCTACCATGGCCGTTCTTGTACGGGATTAACCAAAGGCCGGTGTTAACCAAATTGTTGTTTATTTTCTGGAAAACAAGTCCGGTGAATATCATTGCACCAGTCTTATCAGCTAGTCGCTGAAGCAAATCTATATCTTTCTCGTGAACAGCAAGTTCAGGAAAAATAATCAGGTCTGCCAAAGGTTTCACAGTTTGGACTTCCAAAACTTGTTGTGCGGCAACTAACTTTTCACAAACCAAACGTGCCATCGTAGCAATATGACCACGATGCTTTGAACGATATGTCGGAGCATCCAATTGGGCTCCTTCTTTTGTAAAATCTTCTTTTTCCGGGAGGAGGGATTGGACCATTACAACGCGTAGGAGCTTTTCACCCTTGACTTCATGTTGTATCCGTTCAATGTAAACCGGCAGATTCGAGGCTTTACCGAATAACTTTTCCTGGCCCTGTAAACGTCCAGCCAATAACATTCTGAGATGATTTCTGGTAAGCTTTTCCGGCCAATCGCCGATGAGATTTTTGAACTCTAAACCAGGCCATTGCAAGAGCCTGTACAGCAACTCCGACACCCACGAAGTCATCGCGGCAACATCACCATTCATTGCTTCTGGCTGGTGGGACATCCCCCCTCGCCTTTTGTACCAGCTTGACCTGAGGCCAAAGTAGGCATGGCTTGTTTCTTCACGCATCAGATGCTGTCCCACAGTAAAATCCATATTACCTATTGCGCATGATCTCATGAAGGAACCTAGTCGATAAAGCTGGTGACTATCATCATCTTGCGAAAGCCAGGATTTGGGCGGTTCGTAACGTGTATCTCCTGATATTTTTTCAACCCACCTCAAATACAAAAAATCCTTGGGATTTCCAGCATTTTGAATTTTATCCCATCTTTTGCACTTGACCTCAACATGGTGGGGGCATAGCTGCTTATTATCTACCAGTAGTTCGTGAGTATCCAATGTGGTGAGGGCAAGCGCCAAAAAAGCATTTTCTTGAGCAAACGGATTATCTTCTCGCTTTACAATTCTGGCAAGGCAGACGAACTGATCATCATAGTCACTCAAATTACCCGGGAGAGGTTGTTGGTCAACACCAAAATCTCTAGCTATTTTTTCACCCATCCTCTGCCATACTGTTTGAATTTGTTGGCCGTGTAGCAACAGCAATGCAAACAATTGGGCATGGTCGAGCGCAACAGATTCCAGAATCGTCGCAGCTACTCTTCGTTGTTCTTTATGGTATAACCACTCCAGCCAGTCACTTAATAAAGCAACAATTTGCTGTGGATTTTGACTTATTTGATATGCAATTACGAATAGCGGCAACCGCTTTTCGATGGCCTCTTTTGAGCCGAATCTACGATCTCCCTGAAGTATGCGAAATAAAAGCCGATAGTCCTCCAGTCCTGCAATTTCCGAAATTTGGAGGGGTTCTGCGTTTACCGCCATAAAGAGGGCAATTTGCTGTCCCACATACCATGGGATGTTTCGATCTTCCATTAATTCTCTTGCAGTTTTTACAAGCAGATTCCTCAAACCTTCCATGTCTGAATGCTGTGGTCTTTCTTCCGGTTTCTGTTGATGCAGAATCAAGACCGCAAAACGGAAAATTTCAGCATAACAATAGAAGGCGATGAGTCGCTCATGGTCGTGATCGTGGTTATGAAGGGGTGGCTGTTTGGAGGGGGGTAACTTCTTTTTTAAAGCATCAATAACCGGTCGTAAAAGCTGAGGGTGCGGGAAGAGCTGAATACCTTTTTTGAGTATGGATACCAAAGATGGGTTTCGCGCCCAAACTGCAACAAAACGGCGCGCGAAGGATTCATAGATATGGTCAAGCTCACTGACATTCTCTTTATCCTCGCTGTTATTGGCAGTCAGACAACGTTTTTCTTGCAAGGCTTTTGTCAGACGGTTGATGCTGAAACGTAATAGGGTGTCCTCACGCACATCCATCTGTGGGAGATCGATTCTCGCCAGTGTAAGGTTGCATTCTCGATAGGGAATATCAGTCCGGTCTCGGAACTGTTCAGCGATTGCGATGAGACCTTCAAGGGAACTTTGCATCTCGTCGAGAGCCATCATATCTTGTGGCCCGCTTGCTGACTTTTGAATCGCTTTCATGCGCACCGAAACCCCGGAACGCTTTGCGGTATATCGCTCAACCTTTGTTTTTTCAGTGTTAAGGGCTAGCCCCTTGGTCTTTTCGATTATTGGCCTTATGTGCTCCAAAACCCATTTGTCTAAGGTAGGTTCCAGCTCAATCGGCATATGGACAAGCAAGCGGATATCATCGACATAGCGGCAGAAATCAATAAGCGTAACATCCCCCAGTTTCTTGTCTATATATTTGCTTAGCCTTCTGTCGAGGTTGATGAGGTAAGCATTGGCAAAAAAACCACTGGCGACAAGACCCTGGGGTATGCCTTGGTCATCAATTAATACGTCATTTTTCAGGCAAAAATCCAATTTTCGATCATCTTCACACAATACCCATCCCTCGATCGCATTTTCGACCTCCTGCCAAAAAAGCGTACTTTGTGCTGGGTTTGTTTCATAGTGCTTCTTGGCAATTCTTTTCAGTTTACGGACAAGCAACTTTCTGCTTACAGAATCGTAAAATGCCGAAAGATCAAGATGGATTTCATATATTCCATTATTGAGAGGAAGAATTTTCTGGGCTTCCTGAGCCTTTCGGATAGGACGTTCCAGAAAGCGTTGGTAGTCCTGAAAATATTTGCTGTAGATGCTGCTGTTTCCCCATCGAAATCGGGCACGGTTGCCTTCCCAATCACAAAAAAGACGGTTACCATAACTCCAAATTTTATGATTCTTTTCAGGGTCTGTGCTCCCTTGTTCCGTTTCAACAGCGTCGGCCAGACATAACATTATGGCAGTCGCCACTGTCTGGTCTTGGATACTCAAATGAGCAAGAGGACGCAATTCCTTGCATTTTGAAATCGGCTCGCTTGCAGTTTTTTCATCGGGTTTCGGACCCCATTTCCAGTCCTCATTCGCCTGATAAAATATCCAATGATCTGCTTTAGGAGCCGGAACAAGCCTTATGTCGCTTGGATTATAGGTCTGATTGTGTAGTTGTTCCGCCCATTCTTTTATCCGCCTTTCAAGGTTTACTGCCGAGCAATCTAACTCCAATGTATCCGCATACCAGTTGTGTGAACGGATATAAGAATGAGACTTTTTCCACGCCTGGGCAAGAACCACTTCATCACATAGGTAGCAAAATTCAGGTTTCAGTTGCTGGTACTTTTCGTGGACAATGCCCATGATAAAAACTCCTAAGCGACGTTATCCAACTTGGACACATCCACCTCTCCCGAAATCAGCTTCGGTAGCAACAGGTCGCGGGTTTGGCGGAGGTTTTGGTTTTTCTTATACATAGCCAGAAGCTGACTGATTATCGGCACACAGAAATGGGAGAACCTTGCTAGTACCAATTTAGATGGAACACAAAAATCCATTTTTCCCGTTTCAACTGGACTAAGGTTTTGCTGGGCAACACCATTAGAAATTTGCTCTAACTTTGATCGCATTTCATCTTGCCGAAACGTGAAGTACGCAAATGCTTCATTGTTGGGCTCCAAAGGAACAAGTTTGGCTACACGCTGATTCAGTAGCAAATCGTTACCGTAAACAAGACAAGCTCTCCCGATATTACCCGTCAAAGAAATTAGAATATCACCAGTTTTCAATATGCAGTACGCGGGAACTCGTTGCGGAATATCCGTAATCCGACTTGAGCAAACTGGATCAAACTGGCCATCCTGAACATTTTTTATTGTGACGAGTCCGTATGCACCTTCTTTAACAAAATAATCACTTTTGAATGCAAAACCCGATTTGATTGATACAACATCATTGATCGTTCCAATCGCCCACCCCTCCGGAATCCTCCCGAGCGGCGAATCAACCATCTTCACCTTCTCATGCCCCGGAAAACGGAAGTTGACGAACCACTCGCGGTATATCATACGCGCCATCTCTTCCAGGATTTTGATTCGCCGGGTGTTGTTTTCGATCAGGTCGTCATAAGCGGAGAGGATCGAGGCTATTTTGCGTTGGGTTGTAACCGGAGGAACAAGAAAATCGAACATCAACAGCTTGTCAAGACTCAAGTTGTCTTGTGTTGTGCCTCTTGAGACATTCTGCATCTTGAGCTTGATGGTATCGATGTAATACTTGATGAAACTAACATCGGCCTTTTCTGGGTCAGCAACGAAGCCAACTATACTGTCAGGAAAACATGCCTTGAGTTTCAGAATCGCGGTTTCAGCAATGTTTGCAGCAATCGTTATACACAGTGTCTCTGGTTCCCAAAGTTTACTTTGAGCAAGACCTTTTTCGTTATAAGTCTGTGTATACTCAGTCAGGTACAAATCTGCAGCCTTAACTTCCCCTGTTTGGATAAAAGGGTAATCCCCACCATACAAGGAGATATCGTTCCTTGGTCGATGCTTCGATTTGCCTCGTCCGACAAATCCTAATTGATTCAATTTGAATGATTTATTAACAACCAAGACACCCTCAATTTATTTTATAAAATGGATTTTTATCTGCGATGGCTGCTTGAACTTTCTTACGTAGCAATTCTTTCAAATCTTCCTCTTTATCGAGCAAAAAGACAATCTCTTGCAACTGGCAGAGTACAATTGTTGTCTTAGTTAGCGCCTCTTTACATGTTTTTATTGCTGGCTCGGTGTAGCCCGATGAAGAAATATAGATACCTCTGGCATGGCCACGATGGTAAATCCGTACTAAATGCTGAGAAATTTCAGGGACACCAATAGGGGAATCCCACCATTTCATTTCTACCAGATAGATGTTACCATCCAATTCGACAACGCCGTCAATTTGTTCAACAATGCCTTCTGCTTCATCGCCTCTTAACGTAAAGGACTCACGAACGGAGATACCATATACCTTGAACAACTCGTTTAGCATTGGTTCCAGGTTCTTCCCTCGTTTATAAGGATTGCTCTCTGAAAACAGTTGATAAAAAGACGATTTAACGCTGGTTATTTCTTCTTTTATCTTAGAAGCTTTTTCCAACTTTACTTGTTGTTCTTCCCTTCTCTTCTTAGCCTCAGTCTCTCGTTCATCTTTCATTCGTGTAAATGAGTCTTTTATATTTACTATATCTCTGATTTCTGCAACTAATCCCTTTGCTTTGAGCCGATCTGAATCCCAGCATGCGGAGAAATTATCGAATTCAACAATGCGCTTGAGAACCTCGCGTCGCTCTCGCAGTGAAACTTCACCTTTTTGATTCAAGCGTTCAAGAATTGTCCTGACAATTTCATATTTGTTGATATTTTCCTTGTCATGCGCAACCCGTTGTGACAAATCCCGAAAGTAACTCTCATTTACTCCAGCTCCTTTGAAGTAAAGCAGTACATCCATTTTACTCCTATTAAGCAATGGAATCGTGTCAACCAGTAAATTGAAAAGTTCTGGTGGGTAATGAAAGGTGATATCCATCAGGATGCCTCCAACAGACTCGCAACTTTCTCTGAAATCCGCTCCTCCAACTCACGCGACTCGGCGTTGAGCACTTCCAGCTCCTCATTCAGCTCCTCCAGCCGTTCTGCAAAGATGAAATCATCCGCCTCCAGTTCCGTTATGCCTACATAACGGCCGGGATTGAGACTCCACCCCTGCGCCTCGATCTCGCCTATGGTCGCGACCCTGCACAAGCCCGGCACATCCATATACCTGCCATCGGGAAACTTCTCCTTCAGCAAGCCAGCACTGCCGTGGGCAGTATCGGGTTCTTCTCCCCGGTAGAGGCGGGCAATGTCGGCAATGAACTCGATCTGCTCCGGCGTAAAGTCGCGGTGGGCGCGGTTGAGTTGACGGTAGATGTGGCGGGCGTCAATAAAGAGGACTTTGTCCTTCCGTTCGGGACCGCCCTTGCCTTTATCAAAAAACCACAACGTACAAGGCAACGTCACCGTATAGAAGAAGTTCGACCCGATGGCGACCATCACATCCACCACGCCGCTTTGAATAAGCTGTCGGCGGATCTCCAGCTCACTCCCTCGGGCATCCGAAGCCGAGTTGGCCATGACGAATCCAGCCCGGCCGGTGTCGTTCAGGCTGCCGGCAAAGAGCTGGATCCAGACATAATTGCCGTTGTCGGTCCTGGGCATGCCGTATGGAAAGCGGGGATCGTCCTTGATTCGCTCCCGGTCGATACCGTTGACGTTGAAGGGGGGATTGGCCATGACGAAATCAAAACGGCCGAGGCTCTCGTGGATATCCTCGTAGTAGCTGTTTCCCTGCTTCACGTCGCCGGAAAGGCCATGTACCGCCAGGTTCATCCGGCAGAGCCGCACCGTCTCGGCCACTCGTTCCTCGCCATAGACACTGAGCTCGCTGGCCGGGTTCTTTCGGTGTTCAGCAACAAAAGTCGCACTCTGGACGAACATACCGCCCGAGCCGCAGGCCGGGTCATAGATACGGCCGTGGTACGGCTCGATGATCTCGACGATCAGCTTAACCAAGGCCATGGGGGTAAAGAACTCACCCCCTTTCTGCCCCTCGGCCTTGGCAAACTCCCCGAGAAAGTACTCATAGATCTTGCCGAAGGCATCCCCCTCGATATCCAGGGGGATCGAGTTGAAGGTCTTCAGGAGTGTCACCAGCGAATCGTTGCCCACCTTCTGGTAGCTCTTGGGCAGAACACCTTTCAGCTCCGGGTTCTCCGCCTCAATCAGGCTGAAAGCATCGTTGATTTTCCGGCCGATATCTTTTCCTTCGGGGAGGTGCAGCAGGTAGGAAAAGCGCGACGCCTCGGGAAGATAGAGCACACCACGGGCATGGTAGTCGGTCTTGCCGACCGTGCGCCGGCCGCTCCCTTTGCCCTCCAGTTCTTTCTTCGCCTGGGCGAACTTCACATCCGCGTATTTCAGGAAGATCAGCCCCAGTACCGGGACCGAGTATTCCGACGACTTTAATTCCGAATTGGCCCGCAGCTCATCAGCGGCGGACCAGAGTTTTTTTTCCAGTTCAATCAGTACTTCTCGCGGCATCAGCTAACACACTCCATATCATTAAATTTCATTCCCGCACTTTCCTGCCGGTCAATTCAAGAAAGACCTCTTCCAGTGATGGTTCCCGCAGGCAGATCTTTTTGATGTCGCCATTGCCAATGCTGTCCATCAGCGGTTTCAGATACTCTTCTCCCGCTAACGAGAGCCGGAAGACTCCCCCCCGGCGCTCCAACGACTCGATAAAGGGCAGCGAACGGATCAGCTCCTCATAGCGGTCGCCATCGGCCCGGAATTCCAGCTCATAGACATGGGAATGGGCAAAGGCCTCCTTGAGCTGCTCGGAGGTTCCGTCAACCAGGATCTTGCCGTGATCCATGATCACGATGCGCTCGCAGAGCTCTTCCGCCTCATCCATATAGTGGGTGGTGAGAAAGATGGTCATCTTCGACCGCAGTGACAGGATGTAGTCCCACAGGGCCCGCCGCGACTGGGGGTCAAGACCGGCTGTCGGCTCGTCCAGAAACAGGACCTGCGGGTTGTGGACCAACGCCCGGGCCACGACTAGGCGCCGCTGCATCCCACCGGAAAAGGTGTCGGGAAAATCATGCTGTCTCCCGCTGAGCCCGGTAAGTTCCAGTAATTCGTCAATGCGGGGATTGAAATCCCGGCGATGCATGCCATGCATCCGGGCATGGAGCGCCAGATTTTCGCGCGCGGTCAGGTAGCGGTCGAGATTGTTCTCCTGGGGGACAACGCCGATCAGCCTGCGTACCGCCTTGCCCTGTGCCTGGATATCATTTCCTTCCACCACAGCAGACCCCGAAGTGGGCCGCATGAGCGTCGTCAGAATCTTGATCAGGGTGGTCTTTCCCGCGCCGTTCGGCCCGAGAAGTCCGAAGATCGTGCCGGAGCGAACCTCCAGGGAAAAGTCGTCCACTGCCCGAAGACCTTCATACAGCTTGGTTATGTGCCGGATCGAGATTGCATTTTCCATGGGGTGAGTTCCGATGAACATTGGATTAATAGTGTTACGGCAGCGTAAAATAAAAAGTCGCCCCTTTACCGACCTCGCCTTCGCCCCAGAGCCTTCCTCCGTGACCTTGCACGATGCGTTTCACCGTGGCGAGACCTATGCCATGTCCGGGGAATTCCTCCTCGGAATGGAGGCGCTTGAAAGGTATGAACAGCGATTCGGCATGTTGCATGGAAAACCCGACTCCGTTGTCACGAACAAATAAGACTTTCTCGCCATTCTGCTCCTGACACCCAAACTCAATGACTGCCTTTTCTGTTTTCGAGGTATATTTCCAGGCGTTGGAAAAAAGATTCTCCAAGGCAATTTTCAGGAGACGTTTGTCCCCTTCCACAAAGAGGTCCGGCTGAATAATGATTTCCACCGAACGTTTGGTATCGCGCTGCCGTAAATCTGTCGCCAAAAGAAGCCCCATGGTGCTGAAATCCACCCTTTCCCGCTGGATCGTGCTTCGGGAAAGGGTGGAAAGCCTGAGAATAGCGTCAATCAAACCCTCCATGCGCCTGCCGGCAGACTGAATACGCTCAAGATAGTAGCGACCATTCTCATCGAGACGATCGGCGTAGCGACTGATGAGCTCGCGGGAAAACCCTTCCAGGATCATAAGCGGCGTATGTAGATCATGGGACACGGAATAATTGAAGGCTTCCAGTTCGCTATTGACGACCTCCAGTTCGGCGGTTCGCTCAGCAACCCTTTTTTCCAGTTCGGCATTCAAGAGACGGATGTCATCTTCCGCACGCTTTCGCTTTTCCTCGATACTGATTGCGCCAGCAACTATTCCCAGCAGCTGTTTCTCATCTTCACTGGGGTTATAGTCCTGCTGGTAGACGACACACAGCGTGCCGATATTTACCCCGCCGAAGGAAACCGCTTTGCCGATATAGGTTTTGAGACCATAGCGCATGACATTCGGATCAGATTCGGCATAGGAGGTCGAAGGAAGATCCTTCAACACCCAGATTGTTTCGGAACTGCCTTTCATCACGTCATGGCAGATATGGCCCTCCGGCTTGTCCTGTGGGGGAAAGTAAGGCGGGGTGTGCCATTGGCCGACCGACTTGAGCCAGCCGTTATCGAGTCGGTTGTAGAAAGCACACCCTGCGTGCAGTTGTTCACCACAGAGGGCCACCAGGCGATTGATATTCTCATCCGCGTCAGCACCGAAGCCAAGAAACACCTCGTTAATTTTTGCCAGCCGTTCCTCGGAACGCTTCCGTTCGGAAATGTCCCGAATATGCTCGATTACCAGCACGACCTCCCCGGAATCATCAAACACCGGATAGGCGTGTGCCTCTACGGGGCCAACCCGCGGATTGATTTTTTCAAGGAAAACCTTCTTGCCGGTCCGGAAAGCCTCCAGGACATGGCATGGTTCACAGGGTTTTCCGGTGCCGGGATAATAGGCGTCATAACAGAAGGAATGTCCCTTGCGATGATCCTGAGAAACATAGTCGTACCCGCCGTGCCAGTTGCTGTAGAGAATGTGCAGGTCCCGGTTCTGCACGGACAGCAGGTCGGGAATTGCATCAAAAACCCGCTGCAAAAGCTCTTCCGACCTGCTGAGGGAGGTTTCGACCCTTTTTCTGTCGCTTACATCGACCAGGACACCGGCAATCCCGGTAACCTTCCCCATTTTGTCCCGCACCGGTTCCGCTGACAACTCGAAGAAGAACTCCTCTCCAGCATGGGAAAGGGACACCTCCTCTTTGATGAGCGTAACGCCTCGAAGCGCCCGTTTCTTCAATTCGGTCAGTCGGGAAGCGTTTTCAGGAGAGAAGAGCTGATCATCGGTTTTGCCGAGCACATCCTCGCAATCCATTCCCGGCAATGGATTGCAGATTCTGGTATAGCGCAATTCGGCGTTTTGAAAGAAAATGGAGAGCGGAGAATTCCTGATCGGACGCAGGATCTTTTCTTCCTCATCCCGGAAGCGGTTTTTTTCAACGTGACGAGTTTTCATGCCCCCTCCCTTAAAAAGGGATTCATTTTGACCTGCATCAGACTCCTGACTTCTCCCTCGGGACCAGAGGGAACAAAACCGTAAAGACACTCCCTTTCCCCAGATCGCTCTCGGCCCACAGCAGCCCGCCATGGGCATCCATCACCTTGCGACAAAAGGCAAGCCCGAGGCCGGTTCCCCGGATCTTCCCTTCTCTGCGGTTTCGAGCCTGGACGAACTTATCAAATATACTACCGAGAGCATCTTTGGGAATGCCGATTCCGGTGTCGCTCACCATAACCTTGATAAAACTCCCCGTATCGGGGATCTGCTCCGCCTGGTACGTTCCCGGCGGAATGCGTTCCCGTATTCCTGTCAGACCATTCACCACCCCGGCAGAAAGTTTGACCTTTCCCCCTTCCTCGGTAAATTTGAACGAATTGCTGAGAAGGTTGCCGATCAGGCGTCCTACCTTGTTGCGGTCAAGCCTCAAAGGAGGGAGATCATCCGGTATCGCAGCGGTGAGAGCGATATCGGAACGTTCAGCAAGGGCGTGGAACGAGGAAAGTGACTTGCGAAGGATTGCTCCCAGGTCCTCCTCGGTAAAGGCGAGAGACATTTTCCCGGATTCAAACCGATAGACATCGAGCAGGGTGTCTATCATTTCAACAATTTCACCGCAACTCTCGGTGGCAGAGTCCAGATACTCCTTCTGTTCGTCGTTAATGGGTCCAAGGCGACGTTCCCGTACCAGGTCGACAGATCCCATAACTGCAGTCAGCGGCGTCTTCAGATCATGGGTAAGCATGCTGACGAATTCTTCCCGCTCCTTCTCCAGCGCCTTTAGATGTGAAATATCGCGGAGTATCTCCACGCTTCCCACCAGATTGCCTGAAGAGCCAAAGAGGGGAGTGGCGCTGGAAAGAACGGGAATAATCCGGTCACGTCCATGAAGCGAATGACTGACATCAAGACAGGGGGAAAGGGTCCGAAGAACAACCTTGCAGGGAAGACGCTCCGGCGGGAGGTCGGACGGCAGGAAACCCTCAACCGGCATCCCGAGAGGAGCATTGGGATCAACCCCGAGAGCATTCGCCGTTGCCTGATTAATGCTGATGACACGACCGTCACTATCGGTCGCCACCATCATGTCGGCCATTCCGGCAAGAATCGCCGCCATCTTTTTTCTTTCTTCCTCCAGCTGATGCTGGAGAAGAAGATTTTCCTTTCGGGTCTTGTTGAATTCGAGCGCCCTGCCGACTTTCTTCAACAGATCCTCGGCCGAAAAGGGCTTGGAGATATAATCAAGAGCACCCTTCTTCATGCTCTCCACGGCGACATCTTCGCTGCCGTGAGCAGTCATCATCACGACCGCCATTTCCTGCAAGGACCGACCAAGACGCTCAAGAACCTGGATACCATCCAGCTTCGGAAGTTTGATATCGAGGAGGACAAGAGAGAACACGTCCCGATGCAGCAACTCAAGAGCCTCTCCTCCATCCTTTGCACGGATTGTTTCATATCCTGCATCTTCCAGCTGAAGTTTCAGGATAAGCGCAATATCCGCCTCATCATCGACGATAAGAATTCTTTCGCGTGTCATGGATTCTCCCCACAGACCGGAATAGTAAAACTGAAGATGTTCCCACCTGTCTTTCCTGCCTGATAGCTGATCCTGCCATGATGCCTCTCAACAATTTCCTTGCAGATGGCAAGCCCGAGCCCGGTTCCCCCGAACTCCTTGGCCTGGCCGCCCCGCAGCTGTGGAAATTTCTGGAAGAGCATCTCCCGGTCTGCCCGCTCGATCGTTTTTCCTTCATCTATTACAGATATCTGCATGAAGTCGCCATCTCTGTGTGCAGTTACGGTAACCGTCTTCCCCGAAGGTGAAAACTTGACGGCATTGGAAAGCAGGTTTGTCAAAACCTGAATAAGACGGTCATGGTCTCCCAGAACAGGGACACCCTCGCTAGTCATTGAGCTCTCCAATGTTACACCATTTTCTCGGGCAAAAGCGGCGAGCTCTTCAAGAGAATAGGCAACAAGCCTGCTGATTGACTCGGGTTTCAGGTTAAGATCAACCCTGCCTGCTTCAATCTTGGAAATATCGAGGATATCATTGATCAGACGGATTAACCTGTCGGTATTCCGATGACAGACCCTGATCAGTTCCCGCTCCGTTTCAGTCAAACCTTCACCCTTGCCAAGAATGAGCTGAAGAGATCCTTTCATGGAGGTAAGTGGCGTCTTCAACTCATGCGAGACCGTTGAGATGAATTCCGTTTTCATCCGATCGACCTCTTCTTCATGGGTTACGTCACGAATCGACATGACAACACCCGCAAAATCCAGAGATTGATCAAGGAAAGGGGAAAGGGAGACGCGAAGTTTCTTCCTCCCGACCTTCACTTCTTTCTCGTTTCCGACCAGCAGGTCTTCGCCTTTCACGTCGCGCAGGCCCTGCACCAACTGATGGAACTCTCCCTTCACGTCAATGTCTTCCACGTGGCGGCCGATCATTTTATAGGGAGCGATCCCGAAAATTCTCTGCGCAGCAGAATTGAACAGGATCACCCGGTTATTTCCGTCCGTTACCACAATCCCCTCGGCCATGCTCGCCAAGATTGCTTCAAGCCGGCCTTTTTCCATCTCGAGTTCCGCTGTCCGTTCTTTAACATTGGATTCAAGAAGTTCGTTCATCTCGTAAAGACAACGGTTGAGCATTTCCAGATCAAACGTCTTGTTCCTGATCGTCGTGTCTCTTTCGCGAAGTGCATCGGCCATCCTGTTGAAAGAATCTGCGAGCATCCCGAATTCACCGGTTGCATCAATAGCCACACGGAAGTCAAGGTTGCCTTCTTCAATGCACTGGACTCCCTTGGACAACTCCTTCAGGGGAGACGCCAACCAGCGCGAAGAAAAATAGGCAATGATAAAGGCCAGGAGGGTTGCAAAAATCGCCGAAGCCATGGTGCCGCCAAAATAGTCGCGGCGCATGGTAGTGAAATGCTCTTTCGAAAGAGCTACTGAGAGTGCTCCGATGAACTCACCCTGAGAGTTCGTGATGGGTTCAAAGGCGGTATTGTACAGTGTTTTGCCAAACCTCACTTCTCCTCGGTAGGTTTTCCCTTTTTGCACTATGGGGAGAATTACTTCGGCAGTCTCAGCGGGGATAACAATATCTTCATTCGACCCTTGAATAACCTTTAAATTTTTGAGGGTGATACCGGTTTCCAGATCATGCTCTAAAACTTCCTGGATCTGGTTGGGAATAATGTTACTGATATTGACGGGAACCGTAGCCACCATGGATCCGAGCAGCACACCGGTTTCATTCAGTATCGGAAAAGCGACCGCAGCCGCAAGTACGGATTCACCGGGTTGTCCGGAGGAACAGGACTCTCCTTTTCGGCAGAATATGTTCTTGTCGACCAATTCAAAGGATAGAACTGTCTCTCGCTTCCTTGAAACCGTTTTCAAAAGGCCGTCCAACTCGAAGGGGCCGGTTTTACGATTGACCAGGCTTGCAATGACCCTTCCTTGCGGATCGACGAATGAAGCAAAGTTGAGAAAGGGCAGGGTCTTTTGAATACTTTTCAGAACTCCAAAAAGCTCCTTCTCATTTCGCTGCTGCAGGTAGGTAGTTACCTGTGGCCTTGAAGAGGGAAAAAGCAAAACATAGCGGAGCTGGTTTGCCCCGGTAAAGAGCTGGTAGCGGATGAAACGGAGATTAGTATCCAGTTCTCGGGAAATTCTGTTTTCAAAGGTGTTTTCTATGCTGTGGATAGTAAGGAAAAGGAGGATTGTGTAGGAGAAAAGAATGGCCAGCAGAATCGAAAGAAACAGTTTCACTCGTATGGAAAGGTGAAAATTCATGGGTTCCGGCCTTGGTGAAGGGACATGGGGTTCCCTCACCGATAAGTTCTATCCTGTTGGTTTCAACTGTTTTTATCGAATTCCATTCCTTCCGCCTTCAGTTCGCGGGTCATAAGATCCATCATTGCCTGTTGGGGCGTTTTATCCTTGTAGAGCACCTGGTATACCTGCTCGGTAATAGGCATCTCAACGCCGAGCTTTTGTGCCAGATGGTAGGCTGAGTCGGTCGTTTTTACACCTTCGGCCACCATCTGCATCCCGGCAAGTATCTCGGTAAGTTTCTTGCCCTGACCAAGCTGCATGCCGACCGTTCGGTTCCGTGACAAATCACCGGTACAGGTAAGCACCAGGTCGCCCAAACCGGCCAGGCCGGCAAAAGTAGCAGAATGACCTCCCAATGCCAGCCCCAGGCGGGCTATTTCCGCAAGTCCCCGGGTAATCAGGGCGGCCCGCGGGTTGTAGCCGAGGCCCATGCCATCAGAAATTCCCGCCGCAATGGCAATAACATTCTTGATGGATCCGCCAAGCTCCACTCCCACCATATCGCTGTTGGTATAGACGCGGAATCGCGGCGTGGAAAAAGCCTCCTGAACCCTTCGCGCAACTGAGGTATCGAGAGAAGCGGCAACTACAGCCGTCGGCATCTCGAGAGCCACCTCCCGGGCAAAACTGGGACCTGAAAGGACGGTAAAATTTGCATAGAGGTTCGGCGGAAGGAGTTCAGCGCTGATCTGGGAAATCGTCAACAGGGTATCCAGCTCGATCCCTTTGGCCGCATTTACCAGCAAAGTCCCCTCAGCGATGAATGGCAGTACACCCTTAATAACACCACGAAACACCTGGGTTGGAGCGACAAAAAGAATAATATCTTTGCCTGTCGCCACTTCCTGCAATGAATTGGTGAAACGCAAACAGGATGAAAGACTGATTCCTGGGAGAAAAGTGGTATTGACTCCGGTGGTAGCCATTTCCGTCACCAAGTCTTCCTCGTAAGCCCAAAGAGTAACATCATGACCTTTTTTAGCGAGCATGTCAGCAAGGGTAGTCCCCCAGCTTCCGGAACCGATGACACCTATGGTACGCATACTTTTCTCCTTTTGTCCTCGCACCGGGAAACAGCACCCAAGACCGTGGCCTTCGTTAGAGCAAAATCAATCCCACAGTTCATCATCTCCCCATTCCAGCTCGTTTTGCCGTGGATCATAGCCATCGGCCAAAACATCACGGGCAAAACTCAGGCTGTCCAGAGCATAGCGACGAAGAAAAGGGTTTTTCAGGTAAGGAACATCCTCATTGGTAAGATGCAGTGCCGCAGCCAGAATCCTTTCGATGAGTTCTCGCTCTTTCCCAGTCTTCAGCATGAGATCCGCAATAAGGAACAGTCGACGAGCAATCCTGCCCTTCTCCGGGGTGATGACTTCCTGCATGAACTGTTTCAACAAAGCGGCAAGGCTTTTCTCGGACAGTCCGGATGTTTCATTTTCCTGCAGCTCCGCCAACTCGTCGGCAATATCAAACACTCGCCCTGATGCGGGAAACCAACCAGCAAAACAGTCTTCGTCAAGGAGAGTATCCCCTGTCTCAAAGAGAAAGGCTGATGCGGTAATATCGTCAAGATTGAAAGTGAAAAAATCAGGAACAAAGGGCTCAGGCGCCGTCTCACCGGTCCGCAGAATCCTGCGCCAGACGTAGAACTCCGGAGGGATCGGGAAGCCCTTCTCGGTGTTGAGATACAGCGCATCCCGCATAAGCACATGTGCATAGTCGGGGGAAATTTCCAGCAGGCTTTCCTCTGCGACAGCCTCTCTGAAGAGTTCATCGTGCGCTGTGGGAGTCAGATCACCATAGCCGGCAGCATCCGTAATTCCACAGGTTTCGTGGGTTTGCAGGACAAGAACATCGAGCCCCCCTGTGCCGGTCCAGCGGGAAAACCAGAGTGAACGAAAACCACTTCCTTCAATGGGGCTCGCCGCCGCCAGGTGAAATGACGTTTCGGACACCTGCAGGTCTTCAGGCTTCGGAAGGACACCCAGAAACGAAAGCCTTCTCAAACTTCGTTCTGCAAGGCCCCGGAAGTTCCCATCTCCGTATTGCAGATAACGGAGGAGGACATTTGCAGCGCTCTGCCGCTTGATTCTGCCTAGGGAAGTTATGGTTTCCTTCACTATCTCATGATTGGAATACCCCAGCAGGATTTCCAGAAATGATTCAGCTGACGGTTCGCTCTTGGTTGCCAGAAGCCGGATTACGGCAATCTGAGCTTCACTGGAATAGCCGACAAAATCCTCCATAAAGGAGACGAAGCCAGTTTCACCCCTGGCCAGGAGCGCATCCAATCCTGCCGGTGAAGAAC
>RPRC01000123.1 GCA_003857395.1 Geobacter sp. | reverse complement strand
TTCGGCAATCCCCTTGAGGGCCTGCTCGTAATTCCGTGCCGTGCCGACGCTGTGAATCCTGCCGTCGTCCCGATGATCGTGACGTCCTGTACCCAGGGCGACCTTCTGTGATATGGCATGCTCGGATTGGGCTTTTGGTGCGCGGAAGCTCGGCATGTTTTCCCCGTTACCTGTCGTCCCCTGGCAGAGGCGGTCCTGATTCTATTGCGACCGCCTGAGCCCCGTGCAGTTCCGGCAGCTTTTTGAGATAGCGGTCAATGGTGCTGCGGTTGACCTTGCAGCGGTGCTGCACCCGCAGCCACTCGGCCAGGTCGGCGCACGAGGCGCCTGCCCGTTTCATCGCAACCAGCTCGGCACGGTACCTGTCGAGGCGACTCCTGCGGTAGAGCTTGCGCCTCGCCTCGGCGCGGCGGGCACGGATGCGCTCCACCTCCGCCAGTGCGTCAAATGTCTCGTCCCCCTTGCTCATGCTGCTGTCCTCCCCATTGTGTCGCATCGATCCCCGCAAACCCGCGCCGGTGTTGTCCCCGCGCTGTGTCCGCGCATGCTGACACAGCGCGGGGACTGAGGGGGCAGTATAAACACCGACAACATTCGCACATGCCGAGCAGCTGCATATGCTGCCTACGGTAATTACTATGACCCCCTCAGTTTCCGCTCCGCGCATCAGCGCGGATAACCAGGAACGCCGGCAAGTGCAGACGTTCCGCCGTCTGGTGTTCCGCATCACACCGGGACAGGCCGCCGTCATGTTCCATCATTGCGGCGCGCTCCTCCCGCAATTCCATGAAGTGGCCATTGGGCCGAGCCTTCATGGCGGCATCTCCAGGTCATCCTCGGTCAAAAATAATACGGTCTCTTCGGGGGTTTTATCCGTAACAGCGTCACAAGCCGCATCTGTTGTGGATTTGTATGTTACGTTTTGCATGTCGGAAACGAAACATGTCGGATGACGTGACGGAGAATGTGTCGGATAGTGTGTCGGATGATCCGTCACGGGCAAATCCGCATGGTTATTGGTTTGTGACGTTGTTACGGATAATTCAGGGGGGTAGGTCAGATATCGTGAAAAGGCCTCTTTGAATTGATCGAGGGTGTACCCTTTGGCGGTCTCTATCCCGATTCGGATGGTATGGGAAAGGATGCCGTATTCCCGGAGACGCTTTGCCACCTGTCGGGGAGTTATCGCATTCCCCCGGTTGAAGGTGGCCCAGGGCTTTTCCTCATCGGCGCACAGGAGCCGAATCAGCTCTGCCGTGGTTATCCGGACCCGGTCATGGCCGAAGATCTCCCGGATGTCGGCAAGGAGTTCCGTGCCGACGGTCTGCGCCGCGCTCTCGTTGCCTGACAGTTTCAGCGCCGCCGTAGTGCCGAGCTGCAGCCAGTCGTTGCCGGCCGTCATGGCAATGGCAAGGAGCGGCTCCCAGTTGTCCTGCGCCCGGTCGTTCAGGCTTTGGGGCAACGGTGGCCGGGCCTGCCTCACCTGGTCCCGGTAATCCTCGGCAAAACGCGACAGCTTTGAGCGCAGGGCATCGAACAGCCCCGGTTCGGCATGGCGGATGCGGGCCACCTCTTCGTGGGGCAACTTGCGCCGCAATTCCAGGATGATGGCCCTGTCCATCAGGGTGTCGGCAACACGGCCGATCCCCGCTAAGGCCTTGGCCCCCCAGGTGTTGAACCTGGTCGGGGTGAAACTGTCACCCACGGTGCGGATGACATAGGCGCTCTCGCGGGTATGGCCGCTGTTCAAAATTCCGCGCAGCTCCTCGTTGTCTTTCATGAAGGCGTCGGCCTCGTCGATCAGCAGGGTGGGACACCAGGCGTCGATGGTGCGGTACAGGGCCGCCGGGGAAATGCTGCTGGTGGTGATGGCCCGGGCAGACAGCCGTCCCAGGAGAAACAGGAGCTGCGACTTGCCGCACCGTTTCTCGGGTGCGGTAATGATCGCCAGCGGCGCAACCTGCACCACGTCGATAAACCAGGTCATGGCGGCCCACAGGGCGACCGTATGGGCGGTCTCCCGTTCGCAGACGATGAACCGCCGGACCGTGGCGGCGATGTCGGCCAGCAGTTTCGCCGGTTCTACCTGATCCGGCCAAGGCTCGACCTCGGCAAAGGGAAGGTCATCGGCAACGGTACCCTTGCGGGCATCCCTGACGGCTGCATCCAGGGTCGCGGGCCGGACGCCGAGCGCCCGTGCTTCTTGCCTGCGCACCTGGTCGTAGTGCAGGGGGGGGAGTTTTGACAATCTCTCGATAACTGCTTCCAGTGGGTATTCGGGGAATGCGTTTCCGGCGAGTGTGGGAGGTGCGGGAGCGGTCGCATCCTCAATACAGCTTATGACCGCCTCCGGTCCTGCAAGCCGGGCCAGGTCGTTGAAGTCGGTATCCTTCTCTGTCCTGGTGGCGGGAAATCGGGGCACGGCAAGCAGGCCTGACACAACCAACGCCGCTTCGGTGGCTTTCGTCATACCGGGGTTTCCCTCTGTGGCGTGATCGTCATCGGCACAGACGATCAAGGCAGTGTCGGGATACTTTTGCCGCAGCGCCTCTGCCACCGGCTTCAGGTTGCCGGCCGTGAAGGAGCAGGCCACGGCATGGCCGGTGAGTTCATGGAGCGTGGCGCCGGTCGCGTAGCCTTCGGCAATCAGGATCCTGCCGTTTGCTTGGCCGATGGCGTGGTAACAGCCGGTTATGGCTGTGCCGGCCTTGAACCTCTTGCTGCCGTCCGGCAGGATGAATTGCAGGCCGTGCATGGTCCCGGCGGTGTCCCGGATGGGGACCAGAAGCGCTTCCCACAGTTGCCGGATGCCATGGGGCTTGATAGCCTTTGCAGCAAGGTAGGGATGCTTTTCATCAACGTCCCGGCCTTTTTTCCAGAGATACGCCGATCTCTCCCGGCATTGCTTACGGATCTCCCGCTCCAGTATGGCGGCCTCTTCCTTCGCCTGTTTCACCCGAACCAGGAAGGCGGCCTGCTCTTCCGGATTCCTGCCGGAAGCAGCCTGCCAAGTTTCCGAGATGCCGGAGCGCCAACAGCCGAATATGCCGCCTGTGCCGTCATCGAAGAGTTTGCACCAGCCGGCCTTATCGTTCTTCCGGACACTGGTGGCAAACCTGACCATTTTGCCCGGAACGATGTCGGAAGGGCGAGGGGCGCCGCCTGTTGCTTCCCGGATTGCGTCGAGAAAATTCTCACTACTCACAGGCCGTCCCCTATGTGGGCTGTCCTTCGATAAGCGCCCGGATATCTGAAATTTTCCAGGCTGTAATCTTCGGGCCGAGCTTTACCGGTTGCGGATACCGACCGGACTTGACCCCGGCCCACCAGGTACTCTTGGAGACCGGAATGATCGGGGGGATCGGTGGATTGGCCTTGGGATTGCCGATGATGTGGGGGAGCCGGACAAAGCCCGTTTCCGGCAAGGTTGGTTTGGCTACGATGATTTCCATTCGAACCGCCTCCATGGTTTCTTTGTTGGATTAACAAAAAAGGCCATCACCCTTTCAATCAGGGTAATGGCCTTTGCTTAAAGACACGAAGTCTTGTGCCGTGACCTTGACCCCGCCATGTAAGCGGAATCAACATATGTCGTACGGCATTATACCAATTCAAACGATAACGTCAATAAGAATTATCAGCTAAAACTTTGTTAAAACAATATGTTACAGATGGAAAACCTGGGAAACATGGTGAACGATTACCATCCGAAAGGGACGTGACTACCGGGACGTCCGACCAGTTAACGGTATAACCTTCGCCCCGCTCTTGAGACCGTCCAGATAATCGGCCCATGTCTGCATCATCTTCCGGCGCTCGGCAAGGTGAGACGTCCGATTATAGGCTCGGCCGTTCGGGTCTTTGACGGCGTGGGCCAGTTGATGCTCAATGAAGTCAATCCGGACCTGTAGGACCTCGTCGAGGATCGTCCTTGCCATCGCCCTGAAACCGTGGCCGGTCATGGTGTCCTTATCATATCCCAAGTATCGCAGGGCGGCATTTATTCCGTTCTCGCTCATCGGTTTTGAGGCGCGGCCAGGAAAGAGATACTTCCCACTCCCGGTAACCGGCTGTAGTTCACGAAGAATCTCAACCGCTTGCTTGGAAAGGGGTACAAGGTGCGGTTGCTTCATCTTCATTTTTTCCGCCGGGATGTTCCATTCGGCATTCCCAAGGTCGATTTCCGCCCATTCCGCTTTCCGTAGCTCACCTGGACGGACAAAGACGAGGGGGGCAAGGCGTAGGGCACTCTTCACGACAAATCCGCCCTGATAAGCGTCTATCTCCTTCAGAAGTCTCGCTACCTCTTTCGGGTCCGTGATACTGGCATGGTGCTTTACCAGCCGCTTTGAAAGCGCTCCCTTCAATGCCGTCGTGGGGTCTCCATCGGCCCGCCCGGTCACCGTGGCATACCGGAACACTTGGCCGCAAACAATCTTGATACGGTAGGCCGTTTCAATCACTCCCCGGGCCTCGATGTTCTGCAGCATCCGCAAAACCTCAGGGGCCTTGATTTCCGAGATAGGTCTACTGCCGATTACCGGGAACACATCCTTTTCAAGACGGCTTATCACCATAACAGCATGTGACGGGCTCCATACTGGTTCATTCTTGCCGTACCACTCCCGGGCCACAACCTCGAAGGTGTTCGCCGCCTTCTCAGCATTTGCCACCTTACGGGCTTTCCGGGCTTCTCCAGGGTCGATAGCAGCGGCTATCAGGCGTCGGGCCTCTGTCCTTTTGTCGCGAGCGTCTGAAAGGGTTACCTCCGGATACGTTCCGAGAGCTAGGAGCTTTTCTTTGCCGCCGAAACGATACTTAAACCGCCAGCACTTGCTACCGTTCGGAGTTTTCTTGCCGGGTGGCATTACAAGAAGAAATAAACCGTCACCATCGAAGAGTTTGAACTGTTTTTCAGTGGGCTTTGCGTTGCGGACTTTAACGTCTGTCAGTGCCATAGGTCACCTCGCTACAGCAGTTTGTTTAAAAGTTTGTTGACGAATGTCGCCTCTTCCTGAGTAAACCGAAGAACGGAGCGTCCCTTCCAAATTTCTATGGTTCCATCCATGACCACCCTCACAGAAGGTTTCACCTCCGTAGCCCCATGTATCAACGTCTCTTTTTTCCTTGCTGAAGAAGGGTCAATCCCTTTACCGAGAAGGAGACGCGCTTCCGCCCGCATCAGACGAGCATCTGACAAGGATACATCGGGGTATTTACCAAATGAGAGCAGTTTCTCTTTTCCTTCAAAGCGGTATTTATAGCGCCACAACTTACGTCCGCTCGTCTCAATTTGGAGGAAAAGGCCTGCACCGTCAAACATCTTGATGGGTTTATCGCAGGGTAGGGCTGATTCAATTTCAGTCTCGGAAAGTGGGGAAATTCGCATAGACATGCCGTGTTCTCCCATTACACAAGGCTTTACAGACTTTTCAGGGGTAGTCTATTTTTGGTAGGAGGGGTAGATGCTGCAAATCTACCCCTGATCGGGCTGGATGTCAATACACAATCGTGGACAGCAATAGACGCCAGATAAAGAAAAAGCCCCGATTTCTCGGGGCTATTTGGACACCATCGGATTTCGATGGATAATTAACTGGCGGAGAGATAGGGATTCGAACCCTAGGTACGTTGCCGTACACCTGATTTCGAGTCAGGCACCATCGACCACTCGGACATCTCTCCTCAGTGACCAAGCATTATCTTAAAATACCTGGCGAATGTCAAGCTGCAAGCCTCTGCAGTGTTTAATCCCAATCCTGGAAACCAGTTCCCTGCAGTTCTATCCCCTTCATCCCTGTAAATTCGCTCTTGGAGTTTCCTTCCCGTAGCGCTCCGCCAGATAGGAGCTTCTGACGTACGGCCCGCTCTCCACATGCCCGAAGCCCATCGCCAGGGCCTTTTCCCGGTAACGGTCGAAGGCCTCGGGGGGCAGATACTCCTGAACCGGATAGTGCCGCTTGCTCGGTGCCAGGTACTGGCCGATGCTCAGGTAGCGGCAGCCTGCCTCCAGCAGGTCGGCAAAAACCCCGACCACCTCGTCCTCCCTCTCCCCCATGCCGAGCATGACCCCTGATTTGCTCCGAACGGCAGCATTCATGTCAGCGATGATCCGCAGTACCCGGAGGGACCGTCGATAGTCGGCGCCATCCCGGATCGGGTACAGGCGCGGAACCGTTTCCACGTTATGGCCAAGGATGTCCGGTCGGGCAGACACAACCTTTTCCAGACTCTCCCGGTCACCCTGAAAATCAGGGATCAGCAACTCGATGGTCGTGTCGGGAGAGACAGAGCGGATCTCCCGCACCGTTTCCACATAGAGGCCCGCGCCACCGTCCGGAAGGTCGTCGCGGGTGGGACTGGTGACCACCACATGGCGAAGCTTCAACCGCCGGATCGCCTCTGCCACCCGTTGCGGCTCTTCGAGGTCGGGTGGCAGGGGTATCCTCTTCGTGACATTACAGAAGGAGCAAAGCCGGGTGCAGATCGTGCCGAGAATGAGAAAAGTCGCCTGATTGTTGGCATAGCATTCGCTGATGTTCGGGCAGTGGGCCTCGCGGCAGACGGTGTGAAGGCGCAGGTCTTCGAGGAGCTGATCCATGTCACGGTGGGCAACGGGTGAAATCTTTTTCTGCAGCCACGCGGGACGGCGGGAGCGGATCATGGCGCTTCTCCGGCAAGATTCCAGGCAGCCGAGCAGTATTTCGCCTCCCGCAGCTGCCCGGCTTTTTTCTGTTCCTCGCTGTCGGGAATGCTGCTGTGCAGGCTGATGCCGAGATTCTCCTCGAACGAGGTTCGGAGCTGTTCCTTCAGCAACTCCGGCTCCAGCGGGAATCCTGCCTCGGCCAGGGAGGTTGCCCCTTCGGGAACCGCACAGCGGAGAAAAGTCCAAGCCTGGGATAATGCCGGGCGCAAGGGAATGGAGCCGTGCTGGAAGATCCGGCCGCGCGAGCGGCGCTGGGCGTTGCCGCCGAGTTTACGGCCGTCAACCAGGATATCGTACTCTTCGGTGCCGGCAAAGCAGAGCGGAGTCCGTTCGCCAAGCAGCGCGGGACGCAGCGGGGAATCGATGGCAAAACCGGGGGACAGACCAATCTTACGGTAGGCAAGGAGCAGAAAGCCGCAGAGTCGCCGGAACGACTCTTTGACGCCGATGATGCCCGCGATCTGGCCGGGGGTGCAGACGATGCTGTAGGTCAGCTCCTCGGCATGAAAGATACAGCCGCCTCCGGTCACCCGCCGCACCACCGGAATCCCGGCCAGGGAGCAACCTTCCAGGTCAAGGACCTCGTCCGGTTTCTGGAAGCGGCCAAGGGAGAAGGCCGGCTGACTCCAGCCGTAGAAACGCAGTATCGGCAGCGAACTGCCGGGATCGAAACAGGAGAGCAGAGCCTCGTCAAGGGCCATGTTGCCCGGTCCGTCAAGCGACCCGCTATCGATCAGCCGCCAGAATTTTGAGGAATCGGTCATTTGAGTATATCCGCCCGGTAGGGACAGCCCCCGGAGCCTGCGTAAAGCAAGGGCACCCACAGGGGGGTGCCCCTACACATAAAAGATTTCCTGTTACTGAAAGTAACGGAGCTACCGTCAACCGCTGCAGCAGACGTTGATTTCCCGCGCCGCTTTCGTCTCGTCCAGCCGCGAGACCGGCATGGTTCGGGGAGCCTGGAAAAGCGCCTCGGGATTGGTTTCGGCCAGTTCGGCAGCCTCGATCATCACGGCGATGAAGGCATCAAGGGTTTCCTTGCTCTCGGTCTCGGTCGGCTCGATCATGATCGCCTCTTTGACGATCAGCGGGAAATAGACCGTGGGCGGATGGAAGCCGCGGTCGATGAGATACTTGGCGATGTCGAGGGCATGGACGCCCTGCTTCAGCTGCCGGGAGGCGGAAAAAACGCATTCATGCATGCAGGTCTTGTCAAAGGGCAGGTCGTACCAACCCTTCAGCCGGCTCATGACATAGTTGGCATTCAGCACCGCCTGCTCGCTCACCTCCACCAGGCCATCCCTGCCGAGCATGGTGATGTAGGCCAGCGCCCGCACCAGCACCCCGAAGTTGCCGTAAAAGTTGGCCAGTCGGCCGATGCTTTCCGTATTCGTTTCTTCAAGAGAGTAGCTGCCGTCAACCCGCCGCACCACCGTGGGCGATGGCAGGAAGGGCCGCAGCTTTTCGCTCACTCCGACCGGACCGCTCCCCGGCCCGCCTCCGCCGTGGGGGGTGCCGAAGGTCTTGTGCAGGTTGACATGCATGACGTCAAAACCGATATCGCCCGGCCGCACCTTGCCGAGAATCGCGTTCAGGTTGGCGCCGTCGCAGTAGACCAGGGCGCCGAACTGGTGGGCGATGGCGCAGATCTCCGCCACCTGGGGATTGAAGAGACCGAGGGTGTTGGGGCAGGTCATCATTACCGCCGCCACCTCATTATTCATGGTCTGACGGAAGACGTCAAGGTCCATGTCGCCGGAGGGCGTGGTCGGCACCGTGAGCACCTCGTAGCCGACCATGGCGGCAGTGGCAGGGTTGGTGCCGTGGGAGGAGTCCGGCACCACCACGAAGCGGCGCTGCTGTCCCTGTGAGCGGTGCCAGGCGGCAATCATCATGATACCGGTCATTTCTCCGTGGGCGCCGGCCAGAGGCTGACAGGAAAAGGCCGCCATGCCGGTGATCTCTGCCAGGAGCTGCGACAAGCGGTGAATCACCGCCAGCGAGCCCTGCACGAATGACTCACCGGAAGGGAGAAAGGGCAACAGCGGGTGGGCAGCGGCAAAGGGCCGGACCGCCTCCTCGGCCGCCTTGACGTTGTATTTCATGGTGCAGGAGCCAAGCGGGTAGAAGTTCGTGTCCACGGAGAAGTTTCGCCGCGAAAGATTGCTGAAATGGCGCACCACCTCAAGCTCGCTCAGCTCGGGCAGCCCGGCTGACTCAGCCCTGAGGAGATCGACAGGGAGGTCGGCAGCCCGCGGCACATCACTCCGCGGGAGTATGGTGCCGTGCCGGCCGGGGACGGATTTTTCGAAGATCAGCTCCATAGCACCTCCTCCAGCCGTGTCGCCAGGGTCTCGATCTCCGCTCGGCTGCGCTTCTCCGTTACCGTGACCACCATGCAGGACTCCAGCCCCGGGTACCAGCGGCCCAGGGGCATCCCGGCGGCGATCCCTGCCGCCAGGAGCCGTTCGCAGACGCTTGCGGCCTCCTTCGGCAGCGTGAGGGTGAATTCGTTGAAGGTCGGCCCCCCGCTGAGAAGCGACACCCCGCGGATGTTCCCGAGTATTGCCTTGGCATACTGGGCCTTGTCGTAGTTGAGTCGTGCCAGCTCTGCAATCCCTTCCCTGCCGAGGGTAGAGAGGAAGATCAGGCCGCGCAGGGCACAGAGGCTCTGGTTGCTGCAGATGTTGGAGGTGGCCTTCTGGCGCCGGATGTGCTGTTCACGGGCCTGGAGGGTGAGAACAAAGCCACGCCTGCCGGACGTGTCCACGGTCTCGCCGACAATCCGCCCCGGCAGGTTGCGGATATGCTCCTTTCGCACCGCCAGGAAGCCGAAAGATGGGCCGCCGAAAGAGAGCGGATTACCGAGACTCTGGCCGTCGCCAACCGCCAGGTCGGCACCCATCTCGCCGGGAGTCTTGAGTAGACCGAGGCTGATCGGGTAGACGGAGACGACCGTCAGCGCGCCGCGGCCACGGGCTGCCGCGGCCAGGTCGCTGAAGTCGTCGACCCCGCCGAAGAAGCTGGGGTTCTGCAAGACGATGGCAGCGGTTTCGTCATCAAGCGCGGCGAGGAATTCCTGCCGGTCGGTCAGGCCCTCCCCGGTCGTGATCTCGACGATCTCCACTTCCAGGTTGGCCAGGTAGGAATGCACAATCTGCCGCGAAAAGGGATTGACCGCAGCATCCATGAGGATTTTCTTCCTGCCGGTGATGCGCAGGGCCATGAGGGCAGCCTCTGCCAGGGCGGTGCCACCGTCGTAGAGGGAGGCATTGGTTGTTTCCATACCGGTCAATCGACAGATAACGGTCTGGTATTCGTAGAGGGCCTGAAGGGTTCCCTGGGAACATTCCGGCTGGTACGGGGTGTAGGAGGTGGCAAACTCGGCCCGCCCGGCCAGATGGTCGACAACCGCGGGGATCAGGTGGTCGTAGCTGCCGCCGCCGATAAACGGGACGATGTCGCGCCGGTCCAGCCCGGCCAGCCGTTCCAGCCCGGCCAGCATCTCGAATTCCGACATACCCTCCGGCAGCTCGAAGGAGCGGGCCCGCAGCTCAGACGGGATAACGGCAAAGAGCTCGGCAATGCTGCTGACGCCGATGACAGCAAGCATCTCCCGGATCTGTGCCGGGGTCTGGGGACAGTAGCCGGAGCGATTCACGAAAGTCCCCCGAGGTATTCCTGGTACTGTTCGCGATTCATCAGACGCTGCAATTCGCCGGGCTCGGCAATCTCCAGTTCCACCAGCCAGCCCTCCTCTTCGGGACTCTGATTGACAATCTCCGGACGGCTTTCCACCTGCACGTTTACCGCGATCACCCGTCCCGAAACCGGGGCATAGATATCGCTTGCCGCCTTGACCGACTCGAGGGCGCAAAGCACCTCCGACTGCTTCGCCTCCCGGCCCGGACGGGGCAGCTCGACAAAGGTGATATCACCCAGCTGCTCCACAGCATAGGCGGTAATGCCGACTAAGCCTCTTTGGCCGTCGAGCCGCAGCCATTCGTGTTCCTTGGTGAAATAGTAGTCCATGCGTTCATCCCTCCGCAGTGAAATGTGAAGTTACGCGCAACTGTAACCTGTATGGAAATTTCCAGCAAAGAAACTGCGTAAAAACCTTTTTCAGCCACGGATGCACACGGATATTCACGGATAAAATCTTTTACAAGAAAAAGATTTAAACCCCTACAAGCTTTTCAGTTTTGTTTCACATCCGTGTTCATCCGTGTGTATCCGTGGCAAAAGCTTTTTTGGTTCAGGCCTGTCCTGGCACTCAACAACCAACCGCTATCAGTTTGGCTGCTATTTCCGCAACGACCCGTCCCGATAGAACGGCAACTCCACCACCGTTGCCTCCAGGGACAGCCCTTCCTGGCCGACCTGGAGTGAAGCACCGATCTCTGCCGCGTCAGGCGCCACATAGCCCATGCCAATGCCGCAGCCGAGCATAGGGGAGAAGGAGCCACTGGTTACCGTGCCGACCGGCTCGCCCTGCCGGAAGATCCCATAGCCGTGGCGCGGCGAGCGCCGGGAAGCAACCCGGAAGGCCACCTTGACCCTCCGGAGACCTTCGGCCTGCTGACGAAGCAGAGCCTCCCGGCCAACAAAATCCCGGCTGAAATCCACGAACTTTTCGAGTCCTGCCTCCAGGGGGGTGGTCGTCTCATCCAGGTCATTGCCGTAGAGACTGTAGCCCATCTCCAGGCGCAGCAGGTCCCGTGCCCCGAGTCCGGCCGGCCTGACGCGTCCATCTTCCAACAGGAGTTGCCACAGTTCAACGATCCGGTCATTTCTGCAGTAGATTTCGTAGCCAAGTTCGCCGGTATAACCGGTGCGGCTCACAATCGCTTCGTCACCGAGTATGTCCATCTGCCGGAATCCGAAGAAAGAAACTTTCTCAACTTCCGCGCCGAAAAACCTCACCAGCACCTCCCGGGAAAGGGGCCCCTGGATGTCCAGCTTGCCGCTGTGGCCGGTACCGTCTGAAAAATGTGAACAGGACTGCAATCCCGCCTGGATCGTCGCAAAATCTTTTTCCTCAGGCCCGGCGTTTACGACCACCATTAGCTGATCGTCTGCCAGCCGGTACACCGTCAGGTCGTCGACAATACCGCCCTGCTCATTGAGGAGAAATCCGTAGCGGCAGCGACCAACCGCTATCGTGTCGAGCCGGAAGGAGAACAGCCGTTCGAAGCCTGCTGTGGCAATATTCCCCTGGAAGAGAAACTGGCCCATGTGGCAGGTATCGAACAGGGCGGCCGACTCCCGGCACCAGCGGTGTTCTGCCAGGATACCGTCATACTGGAGCGGCATCAACCAGCCGCCAAAGGGCAAGAGACGGGCTGCAAGCCGTGTATGCTCCCCCATGAGGGGTGTTTTTTTCAGGGATTCCATGCAATCTCCGAATGACCGGGAGGATCTTTCTGCGTTGGGAACAGTATACCAGTAACTGCGGATTTTTTCGGCAGGACAGATGCAAAAAAGGGAGGCCGCCTCTTTCCGGCGACCTCCCTGCTGCTGACTTTTCCCGCTGCGACAAGTCGCGAGGTGATATCGATCTTACTCTACCTTCATCGCGACAAACAGCGCGGCCTCTCCCCGGTGCAGGAGAAAGCGGACAATCTCCCCTTTTTTAAGCGTAGAGATCGCCTTTGCATACTCCGTGCTGTCACCAATAGCAGTGCTGTTGATTTGCGTGATGATGTCTCCCCGGGCAAGGCCCGCATCTTCGGCCAGGCTCCCCGCTTTGACTTCCATCACGACGACACCTCGGGTCTGGTTTGTCCGCAACTGCGCGGCCAGTTCCTTGGTAATATCCGAGACCACGATACCAAGCTTTTCCTGGATCTTTGCGCTCTGCTGCACCGTTACGCCACTATCGACCATCTTCTCAATGATAACGGTCTTCTCTATGATCTTCCCGTTTCGCAAGACCTTGACAACAGCTTTTTTACCGACAGGGGTCACCGCGGCAAGCCGGGGAAGTTCATGCATATCCGCGATGGGTTTTCCATCAAAATCCAGGATGATATCACCGACCTTGAAACCGGCCTTTTCCGCCGGGCTGTCCTTCATCACTTCCGAGATGAGAGCGCCCTTGTCGTTTTTCATGCCAAATGATTTGGCAAGATCGGGAGTAACCGGCTGCACCGAAACACCCAGCCAGCCCCGCGTCACCTTGCCCGTTTCCCGCAGCTGCGTGATAACCGACTTGGCCATATTAACCGGAATGGCAAATCCGATCCCTTGGCCACCGGATACGATGGCGGTATTGATGCCGATCACCTCGCCCTTTGCGTTGAAAAGCGGCCCGCCGGAATTACCGGGGTTGATGGACGCGTCGGTCTGGATGAAATCGTCGTACGGTCCGCTGCCGATAACCCTGCCTTTGGCGCTGACGATCCCGGCGGTCACTGTCTGACTGAGGCCAAAGGGGTTGCCGATAGCCAGGACCCATTCGCCCACTTCAATGGCATCGCTGTCGCCAAGGGGGACCACGGGCAGATTATCCTTGGCTGCGATCTTGATCAGTGCCAGGTCGAGCTTTTCGTCGGAGCCCTTCAGCTCACCCTTGAATTCCCGGCCATCGGAAAGCTTGACATTGATTTCGTCGGCCCCGACCACCACATGGTTATTGGTGAGGATGTATCCTTCATCGCTGATGATGAAGCCGGAACCGAGGCTTCTTTGCTTATGCGGGCGCTGAGGCATGCCCCGGAAAAAACGTTCGAAATCACTGAAGGGATCTGAACCGAAAGGGCTTGTCTGAGGCTGGTTAAACTGCTGCTGTGGATTGACTGTTTTCGAGGTGCTGATATTGACAACCGAGGTCGTGAGCTTTTTGGAGAGTTCGACAAAATCAGGCGGGGCGTTCTTGGCAACAGCAAGTCCTGTCGAAAAGGATACAATAGAAGCGGTCACAATGACCATCAGCACATGATATAGTGATGTGCGCATGGGATAATACCTCCTCGTGATAGTTTGGCAAGGAATGCCGTTTCTAATGGTATAGATGGGGTGCCTATTTGTCAACCCGGTGCCGGAATCTGAAAAAGACCAAAGGATTCCGCGAAATCTGCCGCGGCAAGATACAAAAAAAAGCGGGACGACCAATCCCTTTCAAGGATTGGTCGTCCCGCCCAATGTTTCTGACACTATTTTTCCGAAACCCTGCCGGGGCCGGTTAGTCTTCTTCCTTCAGAATGTAACCAACGCCGCGCACGGTGTGAATAAGCTTCTTGTCTGCGTCCCGGTCGATTTTCTTGCGGAGGTAATTGACGTAGACGTCGATAATGTTGGTGAAGCTGTCAAAGATATAATCCCAGACATTCTCGGCAATGGTGGTCCTGGTCAGCACCTGGTTCGGGTTGCGCATAAAGAATTCCAGCAGCGAGTATTCTTTCGCCGTCAGGTCGATTTCCTTGTCGTTCCTCCAAACCTTGTGGGTAACCGGATCGAGACGCAGATCGGCGAAACGGATTTCGGCGCCGCGCTCCTGCTCAGACCTGCGAAGAAGGGCACGAACTCGGGCAAGGAGCTCAGCAAAAGCAAACGGCTTTGTCAAATAGTCATCAGACCCTGAGTTAAGTCCGGCAACAATATCCTCAACCGTATCTTTCGCCGTCAGCATCAAAACCGGAGTCTGAAGCTTTTTCATCCTCATTTCCTTGACCACCGCGAAACCATCCTTTTTCGGAAGCATCACATCAAGGATAATAAGACTGTAAGCGCCATCCAGTATTTTCTGGCAGCCCTCTTCGCCATCGTAGGCAACATCCACTTCATACTTCTCTTCTTCAAGCCCTCGCTTGATAAAACTGGCAACCTTTTTTTCGTCTTCCACTACCAGAATTTTCATTTTTTCACCTCTTCGTGTTCTTGGAAAATACTTGAAACGACAAGTTTAATGTAACGACCGAATTGTTTTTTGCAAGGGAAACCCAGCCATCAAGCCCCTTTTTCAGCTCTATTCTTCTGTCATCATCTGACATCACGACAAAAAGTGAATAAGTACAAGAGTCTCATGAGGGAACTTATACCACACTAGATCGAAGATGCAATAAGTTTCCCCAATTAAAATATCTATTTGTCAACCAGCTTCCATCTGGGAAAAATTCAAACAGGCTTGCAGGGATAAAGGGTTTTACTCAAGAAAGGTTTTAATGAGAATTACCGTTTTCGGCCATCATTTGTCAAGGTTTTAATTGTCAGCACCCTCTACTTTTGCTATTTTTGTTTATTGGGCAGAATGCCATACCAAAACTGCCTCCTGGGTCGGCAGGCATCGGGTCCGGATTCACCATGAAGCGGCACCTGAGCTTCTGCGAATGAATACGTATAAATATTAATCAGCACGAAACCAGAAAGGTTTTTGGAATATGCAAAAAGAGTGGATTCAACTAGCTTACGAAGTGCCGGACGCAATGGTTGACACCATCGCGGAGTTTCTCATCGAGCTTTCCTCTACCGGCGTCGGAATCGATAACCGCACCCTGGACACCTTTTCACTTGATTCTCTCGAAGAAACACCGACCAAGATGGTCACGGCATATTTTCAAAGCGACGAATTCCTTGATGAGCGAATTCGGGATATCAAAGCTTTCCTTATCGAAAACGGCCCGAACTTCCCTGGTTTCATCTACCAGGATCCAACCATTACACGAATCACGGATGAAGACTGGAGCACAAGCTGGAAGGAGCACTTCAAGCCACTGCGAGTCGGGAAACACCTGGTGGTAAAGCCCACGTGGGAAGACTTTCCGGCCGGCCCCGAGGATATCCTGCTGAAGATAGACCCCGGGATGGCTTTCGGAACCGGCACGCACCCGACAACCATGCTCTGTCTCACCGTTCTGGAGAAAATTCTGTCAGGCCACCGTGGCAAGAAAAAATTGTTAACGGCGCTTGATGTGGGAACCGGTTCGGGTATACTCACCATTGCAGCCGCAAAACTCGGTATTACGCGTATTTCCGCGGTCGATATCGACCCGGAGGCGGTAAAGGTCGCTCAGGAAAATTGTCTCCTGAACGGGGTTACAGAGCAGGTATGCGTCAGCGATACGCCCCTTGCCATGATCAGCGACAGTTTTGATATCGTCCTGGCCAATATCCTGGCAGAAGATTTGGTTCGCATGGCCCCGGAACTGATCGCCCACCTGAATCCGGGTGGATTGCTTATTCTTTCCGGCATTCTGATCGAGAAAGAAACCATGGTCATCGACGGTTATGGAATCAGCACCATGTCACTCAAGGAGGTTTGCCGAGAAGGCGAATGGAGTTGCCTCGTCTTTCAGCGGGAAAGGTAAATGCGACGATTCTTTATCGACGAACATGCCATCAGGGAAAACAACGCGGTGATAACCGGTAACCTTTTTTGTCACATGACGCGGGTTCTGCGACTTAAAATCGGCACTCGCGTGCTTCTTTCCGACGGAATCGGCAGACGCCATGTGGGAGTTATCGAAAGCATCGGCAAGGAAAACCTTGTTATCCGGCTTGCAGAAAGCACCTCGGAGCCGGAAAGGCCGCGAGGCCCCCTTATTACGCTCTATCAGGGACTACCGAAAGGCAGCAAGATGGAATTCATCTTGCAGAAGTGTACAGAACTGGGTGTCAATTCCCTGATTCCTTTCGTGGCCGGTCGTTCCATTGCCCAGATACCACAGGACAGGGAAACCGAGCGCTTGAATCGCTGGCGCCGGATCGTCGCAGAGGCGGCACGACAATCCAACAGGGCATCCATCCCCGAACTCCGGCCGGTACTGGATTTTTCGAAACTTCTCGATTCCGCCGACCAGGCAGTAAAGCTTCTTCTCTGGGAAGAAGAAAAATCCAATCGGCTCAAGTCGGTACTCGGGTCCCTGCCGCTCCCCGAAACAGTTGCGGTCATGGTAGGACCGGAAGGTGGCTTGTCAAAGGATGAAGTTACGGCAGCAACCAAAGCCGGCTTCATACCGGTGACACTCGGGTCGAGGATTCTCAGGACCGAAACAGCCGGAATGGCCCTGCTGGCTGTCTTACAGTTTTTCTGGGGTGACATGGGGTAAAAGTAGGAAAAAAAGGAGATCCTGACATGAAATGTCCAAAATGCGGATACAACAGCTTCGAGTTTCTTGATGCCTGCAAGAAATGCGGTTCAGAGCTCAGTTCATTCAAAAAAACACACCGCATTAGCACGGTGCTTCGTCGCATCGCTGCAGTGCCAACGGCACTTCCCGTGCAGGCGGCCCCCCCGGTTGCAACACCGGCCCCTGTCCAGGAGGGAAATCTCCATGCCAGCTTTGACCTCGAATTCCCCGATTCACCCCGGGATGTAGGGAAAAATGCGGAGTTCGAAGGCTTTGCTTTTTCCGATGAACCTGCTCCTCTGGCACAAGACAACATAGCGACAGCCAGCGGAACAATGGAGGATGATTTTTCCTTTGGCGAACCGGCAGATGATGAGTCGAAATCCTCAAGCTGGGATATACAGTTTGATACTAACGGTTCGGGAATGGACGACTACGAAAGAATCCTTGCGCCGGAAAGCATCGGCAACAGCGACGACCAACTCGGGGAAAATGGGCTGAAAGAGGCTGAAGATCTTGGATCCTTCGGCACCAGTGATTTTGATTTCGCACCGGAATCGTCTCGGGAAGACATTTTCGGAATGGAAAACGAGCTCGACCAGCCAACGCCTGCAGAGAAAAAACCTCAGCCTAACCTGGAAGATTTTGACAAAGAATTTGAAATGATCTTTGCCGACGAGGATCCTGTCGAATCCGAAAAAAAACCTTCCTGACAGGTTGTTGAAAAACGTCGCGAGGAGGCCGAGATGGTAGGCGCAAGCAAGTGAGGACGCGAGGCGTAGCTTCGCTACGTTGAGTGTTGGAACGAGCGGCAACGTCCCAGACCGGCCCCGCAGTAGTTTTTCAACAACCTGCTAAGAACCAGTCAACGCAGCATGTTCAGCAGTTCCTCGCCCAGTTCGCCTTTCTGCCAGCGCCGCAACACCGGCATGGCATTCAGATCGCTCAGGCTGCGGGGAACTTCCTTTGCCAGGTTTTCCAACAAGGCATTGTTGACAAGGATGCCGGCATCAATTCCCAACGCGAGGGCCTTTCCCTCACGCCAGCGCTTCAGCCGTTTCAGTCGATCTTCCCTTTCAGCATCCCTTTCAGGTCGTACAGGACGCGCAATTACCGGCAGCTGATCTTCCGGAACCGAACACCCTTGCGCCACCGCTTTCAGTATATCCCGGCCATACCGCTCAACCGAGCGAGCCGGGAGCCCAGGCACTCCCGCCATGTCCTGAAGGGTTGACGGCTTTTTCTCCGCCAACTCTCGGAGTGTCTCGTTGGAAAGGATCTTGAACGGTGGACGATCGGATTGACAAGCCCTTTCGTCCCGGTATTGCAAGAGTTCCTCCAGCACGGCAAGAGTCCGCCGGTCCAACCTGTTTGCCCCCTTGAAACGAAGAAATAACGGCTCACCTCCGCGGTCGGCAGCACGAACCTCAGAAAGGAGAAGACACTCTTCTTCTACCCAGGAGAGCCTCCCTCGCGCTTCAAGTTCCTGTTCCAGCTGGCGATACAGTGCGACGAGATACGAGGTATCAGCCGCAGCATAGGCTATCATTCCTTCGTCCAACGGCCTCCGGCTCCAATCGGCCTTCTGGTATCGCTTATCCAGTTCAGCACCGAAGCGTTTTTTCAGCACTGCCGCCAGGCCGACTTCCTTTTCACCAAGGAGCTGACAGGCTATCATGGTGTCAAACAGATTAAGGACGCTAAGGGAAAAGTCCCGGTGGAGGGAACGGATATCGTAATCTGCGCCGTGAAAGATCTTGCGAATTGCCGGGTTCTCCAGGAGAGCTGCCAGGGGCGAAAGATCCGGAACCGCCAGTGGGTCAACAAGAAAAACTTCTTTCGAAGTGGCTATCTGTATCAGGCAGACCTTTTCCCGATAATGGTGGAGTGAATCAGCCTCCAGATCCCAGGCAAGCACGGTCTCCCCGGCAAGCTTTTCCACCAGCCGCAGGAGAGCTTCCCGCGATTCTATCATTTTCGGTCGCATGTCGTGATGCTGTTTCATTATGTCCTTCCCCGCCGGCCGGCATTTTCACGTGAGGACACGGATCGCGCCCCACCCGAGACCAGCGGTCTCAATAGAATTGTACTATTTTATAGTCGGTGGTCCGCTGTGCAGGGGCAAACCCGGCACCCTTGATCAAGGCAATCAGTTCTTCCCTGGTGATGCGGAAGGAACAGCCTGCCGCGGCCACGACATTTTCTTCAAGCATTGTTCCGCCAAGGTCATTGGCGCCGAAATAGAGAGCAACCTGGGCAAGTTTCGCCCCCTGGGTCACCCAACTCGCCTGGATGTTAGGGATGTTGCAAAGCACAAGGCGTGACAGGGCCAGCACTTTCAGATACTCGACTCCGGAGGCAGCAACGCCCCCCAATTCAGTGTTTCCCGGCTGATAGGTCCAGGGGATAAAGGCGGTAAACGTCCCACCCTGCTCCTGTATTTCCCTGATGCGAAACAGATGTTCTACAATATCTTCAGACCGCTCCAAGCTGCCAAACATCATGGTAGCCGTGGTGGGAAATCCCTGGCGGGCGGCTTCACGCATCACCTCCGACCACTCTTCCCAGCCGATCTTGTCCGGTGAGATCTCGGCCCGAACCCGGTCCACGAGTATCTCGGCACCACCGCCAGGGATCGAATCGAGCCCCGCCTCCTTCAGGCGGTGCAGAGCGTCAGCTATGGTCAGGCCGGAAATTCGGGCAACATGGGAGATCTCGGTGGGAGAAAGGGAATGATTAAGGATCTCCGGAAAACGCCCCTTGATCCCCCGGAACAGGTTCTCGAAGAACTCTATACCCAGCTGGGGATGGAGCCCCCCCTGCATGAGAAGCTGGGTCCCTCCCTGCGCCACCAGTTCCTCAACCTTACGGTAGATCTCCTCCTGTGACAGGAGGTAGGCATCGGCATCCGCTTCATCACGATAGAAGGCGCAAAACCTGCATCGAGAGACACAAACATTCGTATAGTTTACATTCCGGTCAACCACAAAGGTAACAATTTTTTCCGGATGAAGCCGCCGCCGAACACCGTCTGCAAGTTTCCCAAGTTCCAGGAGGTCGGCTTCCACGAAGATCCGCAGGGCCTCCTGCCTGTTCAACGGAGCGCCGGTTTCAAGTCGTTCCGCGCATTTTCTCAGAAATGACTGCAATGACCTTTCCCCTTCCGGAGCCTTGGATGATTGCCCGTACCGCCAGAATCATACATTAGCGGCTCAGGATTTCTTGGTAGAGGGAATCCCGTTCCACCGGCTCTTTCCCCGCCGAACCTATCAGACGGAGAATTTCGTCCCGGGTCATTCCCCGGGGAGATTCGGCCCCGGCCTCATGACCGATCCGTTCGTCCACCACCGTACCATCCAGGTCGTTCGCACCAAAGGCAAGGGCCACCTGGGCGATCTTTTCGCCGAGCAGTACCCAGTATGCCTTGATATTGTTGAAGTTATCAAGGTACAACCGGCTAACCGCAACCGTTTTGAGGTCGTCTACCCCCCCAGCCCGCAGGTTCCGATCTGAGTGCAGTTGCGTATTCAAAGGCTGAAAAGGCAGCGCGACTAATGCCTGGAATCCGCCCGTACGGTCCTGAAGGTCCCGCAGGCGGGAGAGGTGAGCCACCCTGTCGGAATGACTTTCCAGATGTCCGTAGAGCATCGTAGCGTTAGAACGAAATCCGCACCGGTGCGCCTCCTCCATAACCTCGAGCCACCTGTCGCCGGATATTTTTTCTTCACAGAGTTCGCTTCGGACGGCTGGCGCAAAAATTTCCGCACCGCCCCCGGGCAGGGAATCGAGCCCCGACTCTTTGAGACTGAGAAGTACCTCCCGAAGAGAAAGACCGCTGATCCGCGAAAAATAATCGATTTCCACGGCGGTGAAGGCCTTCAGATGGAGGCGTGGAGAAACCGCCTTCACCGCACGGAGCATCTCCTCGTAACAGGGCAAGGAGAGGTCCGGATGGAGACCTCCTACCATGTGGATCTCCGTGGCCCCCTGCCGAAGGGCCTCCTCGGCACGGGAGCGAATATCCTCAAGAGTCAGGAGATAGGCGCCCGCTTCGCCCGCGTCACGTCGAAAGGCGCAAAAACGACAGTGATTGACACAGATATTGGAATAATTGATATGCCGGTTTACGTTATAATAGACGCGTCGACCGTTTTTCGAAGCGTTGGCAAACGCCGCCAATTCACCAATCTCGAGGAGGTCCTCCGATTCAAAGAGGAAAAGGGCTTCGGAATCGCTGAGTCGCCTTCCTGTCCTGACCTTGTCAGTAATGGAATCAAATGAAATCATCGCTTCACCAGAGGATTCCACGGGCGGTAAAGGCAGTGTTTGATAGCCAGTGCCTCCAGCACCTTGCCGACCACAAAGTCTATCATCTGCGCCACCGTTTGAGGAGAATGGTACAGGGCCGGCATGGCAGGTACGATTCTGGTCCCCATGCGAACCAGTTTCAGCATGTTCTCCAAGTGGATCTCGGAGAATGGGGTTTCCCTCGGCACCAGGACCAGGGGACGCTTTTCCTTCAACATCACATCGGCGGAACGCTCCAGGAGATTCCCGGAGATTCCGCATGCGATCCTCGCAAGGCTCCCCATGCTGCAGGGGCAGACAACCATGGCATCGGCAGCCGATGAACCGCTTGCGATGGAGGCAAGCAGATTATCTCCGGAATAGTATCGGAGCCGGTTTTCAGGTACCTGGAAATACTCCCGCAGCCGGGCAGAGACCTCGTGCTCTGCACCGAACCAGTCAAAACCAGCTTCGGCCCTGAGAACCTCAAAGCCGGCCATACTGACCAGGAAGGAAAGAGAGTGTCCCGCTGCAAGGAGTTCTTCACACAGCCGGAGACCGTATTGGGCGCCAGAAGCTCCCGTTATTGCCAAAATTATTTGCATACGTGCTTTCTGCCGGCGTTCCTCCCCGTTCCAAAGGAATAGCTGGGAGGAACGCCCGAGCCGAGCCTTTGAGTTTACCAGAAACCCTGGGAAAACAATACATCACCCAGGGTGAAAAAAAAGACCGTAATACTGATGTAGCCGTTCATGGTAAAAAAAGCTGCATTCAGCTTCGTGAGGTCCCCATCCTTCAGCAGCCAGTGCTCGTAGGCTAAAAGAAGCGCGGCAATAAAAACACCCGTGAGGTAGAGATATCCAAGCCCAGCTATCACAAAAAGGGAAACCAGCACTCCGAGTGTGGCAACATGGAACAAACGGGCTGTCAGGAGAGCTCCTCTCACACCGAGTCGAGCAGGAATTGAGTATAGGCCCGTTGCGCAATCGAATTCGAAATCCTGCAGGGAATAGAGGATATCAAAACCTGCGACCCAGAACAGGACAGCAATGCCAAGGATGACCGGAGTGAGTTCCAGGCTGCCCTGAATAGCAATCCAGGCACCAACAGGAGCCACGGCAAGACACAGGCCAAGGACCACATGGCTCAGGGCGGTAAACCTCTTACAATAGGAATATAACACCAGGAAAAAGAGCGCAAGCGGCGAAAGGATGAAGCAGAGGTAATTCAAACGGTACGCAGCAAGGAGAAAAAGAATTGCAGCTGCACCGCTACAGAGGGCAACGGTTTTTTTACCGAGAAGTCCGGCCGGGATCGCCCTCCCGCAAGTGCGAGGATTTGCCCGGTCAATTTCAGCGTCTATCAGGCGATTCAATCCCATTGCCGCAGTACGGGCACCGACCATCGCCATCAGGATCCAGAATATCTGGTAGAGAGAGGGAAGTCCCGAAGCTGCCAGCACCGCACCGGTAAAGGCAAAGGGAAGGGCAAAAACCGTATGGGAAAATTTAATCGTCTCCAGGAAAGTTCGGATTACCCCGAATAAACCGGTCGGCTGGTGTGACGCCATTCCCATGCAGACATTTTCCTCCCTGGTCATCTTCCCTGTCCAATCTCACTCGTGTCTCGTGCAGCTATTGCATTCACCGGCTTCAGCTGGAGGCCAATACCTTCGTGGACCTTCTCACCTGCCAACCGCGAAAACTCTGCTTCGACAGATGCCCTGTTCCAAAGGGGTTTTTTACTCAACATCCATTTTTGTATCACTTCAGGGGGGCTTCTGACAACGGTTTTATTGCGAACGGAGCGACCTGATACAAATATATTAGTCTGGAGTTGGAGATTGTTTTCTGATACTAAAAGAAAGTTGAGACATGACGATTCATGATTTCCGGACAATGCTTAATCTTCCTCTCCATTTGACAAGAGCTTTTCAGGCTTTACGCTTGGTTAAACAATCAACCGGTTGCCGGAGATTCCGGAACCCCTGACAACCCTGACCCACCATCCTCTGCAGAAAAGGAGTCTACAGTGAGAAAAGTTTTTACCCGTGTCCTCCTTTGCGTTTTGTTGCTCCTGTGCGTATCATGCAAAAAAACTCCACCAGAAAATGGAGCGCAGGGAAAGCTGCAGATCGTGGTTTCGCTTTTCCCTCTCTATGATTTTACCCGGACTATCGGCGGGGACAAGGTGGAGGTCACCCTGCTGCTCCCTCCCGGCATGGAGGCGCACAGCTTTGAGCCAAAACCTGACGATATCATCAGGGCAAACAAGGCAGACCTCTTCATCTACACGAACCGCTACATGGAACCATGGGCGGCAAATATTTCCAACGGGATCGATTCCCGGAAGACCTTGGTGGTGGATACCAGCCAAGGTGTGCATTTCCTGCAAGCTGGACAGGGTGCAGAGCACCACCACGAAGGAAATAACGGCGAAGGGATGGACCCTCATATCTGGCTTGACTTTGCCAACGCACAAACCATGGTCGACAGCATCCTCACTGCCCTTGTCGCCAAAGACCCTTCACACCGGGACTATTACACCACCAATGCCGAAGCCTACAAGGCACAGCTCCGGGACCTGGACGGCCGCTATCGAAGCGGCTTGTCGCACTGCGCCAAACACATTTTCCTTCACGGCGGCCACTACGCCTTTGGCTACCTGGCCAACCGTTATGGCCTGAAATATGAATCCGCCTATGCCGTCAGCGCCAATGCCGAACCCTCACCGGCAAAAATCGCCCGACTCATTCGCCAGATTCAGGAAAACGGCCTGCACTACATCTATACCGAAGAACTGGTGGAGCCAAGGATTGCCGACACCATTTCCCGGGAAACAGGAGCGACTGTCCTCAAGCTTCACGGGGCACACAACATCAGCAAGAATGATCTGGAGGCCGGCGCCACCTTCATTTCCCTCATGGAACAGAACCTAAGGAATCTCAGGATCGGACTGCAATGCCGGTAGATATCATTTCCATTGAAGGACTCTCCTTCGCCTATCAGGGAACCGAAGTGCTGCACGACATAACCTGCGGAATCAAAGCGGGAGATTACGTGGGAGTCGTAGGCCCTAACGGTTCAGGCAAGAGCACTCTGATACGCTGCATCCTGGGGCTCAACAGTGTGGTACAGGGAAAAATCTCACTATTCGGCACCCCACAGACAGCCTTCACCGCCTGGGACCGGATTGGATTTCTCCCGCAGGGGCTGCAACTTTTTAATCCGAATTTC
>RPRC01000122.1 GCA_003857395.1 Geobacter sp. | reverse complement strand
CGTCCTTCGAACGCGGCCAATAATTGAAATGATCCTTGGAAACGCGGGATTCCGGCCGCCGGTGTGGGAAGATCACACTCGTCATCTCAAGGAGTTGGCGGCGCAATTGATTCTCTCCAGCGATTCCGTAACAGAGTTCCGTGACTTGTTTCGGGGCATCTATTCCGCATGCGTCGGTCCATCCGGTTTCCGGAACGTTCGCCCCGGCTATTACCTGCTGGTTGCTCAGAAAATGACAAAGGGGGAGACCTGCCATGGACGATCTGATGTTCCGTCTGATGGAGCTGAAACACAAGGGATACTACTGTAGTCAGATTATGATGCTGCTTGCCCTGGAAAACCAGGAAAAGACGAACCCTGACTTGATCCGGTCCATGAGCGGACTTGCTTTCGGGCTCGGCATCGGCGAAGTGTGCGGAGCTCTCACCGGCGGCGCCTGCATCCTGTCCCTCTATGCGGGAAAGGGCACCGATGATGAAGAGGAGAATACGTTTCTCATGTCCATGCTGGAAGAACTGGGCGACTGGTTCACGTTGACCTACGGGGGAATGTACGGCGGCATCAGCTGTGAAACGATATCCGAAGACGGCGCGAAACGGACCGAACGATGCGGTCCCCTTGTGGCGGCAACCTATCAGAAAGTAATCGAAATTCTGATTGAAAATGACTTCGACCTGACGGAGGGAAGATGATGGGGGGCTGCGAGGGAGAGTCGTCTTTTGCTACGGAAAGCCTCTGCCCGTACTGTCTGGACAGGGTCCCTGCTGTTCGTGAGATGTGCGGTGATGATGTTTATCTGGTAAAGAGCTGCCCCGATCACGGTGAATTCCGCACCATTATCTGGCGTGGCGGGCCGGAGTTTCAAGGGTGGAAAAGACAGCCTAATGTGGTACGGACCAGCGAATCCCAGACGATTGTGGACCGGGGGTGTCCGTTCGACTGCGGGATCTGCCCGATGCACCGCAAGAACGCCTGCACCGCTGTCCTCGAGGTTACCTCCCGCTGCAACCTCCGCTGCGCGGTCTGTTTTGCCGATTCCGGTTCGGACTCCGCTTCGGATCCTGCTTTGACGGAAATCTCTGAATGGTATCGATGGGTGCTTCAGGCATACGGTCCCGACATCATTATCCAGTTGTCCGGGGGGGAACCGACGATTCGGGACGATCTCCCCGCCATTATTGAGATGGGACGCTCCCTGGGTTTTTCCTTTATTCAGGTTAACACCAATGGGTTGCGGCTTGCCATGGAAGAGGATTATGCTTCCGTGCTGCGGCAGGCTGGTGCCGCTTCCGTTTTTTTTCAGTTCGACGGGACGGAAGATGAAATATACCGGAAACTGAGAGGTCGTGCTTTCTATGCCGAGAAGCGACGCGCCATAGAACGATGTGTGGAGAACGGCATCGGCGTGGTGCTGGTGCCGACCATTGTTCCCGGGGTCAATACCCATAACATCGGCGCCATCATCAAGCTGGCGCTGGAATTGTCGCCTGGCGTACGAGGGGTGCATTTCCAGCCGGTGGGTTATTTCGGTCGCGGGCCGAACGCTCCCGACAACAGCAGTCGAATCACCCTGCCTGATATTATGCGGTCAATCGAGGAACAGACGGACGGCCTGATGCGTGCTAAGGACTTCACTCCGCCTGGCTGGGAGAATACCCTTTGTTCCTTTCACGGGACCTTTATCCCGAAGCCTGGCGGCGGCCTGCAGGCTCTCACCGGCCATGGCGGCGGATGTTGCAGTTCCCGGGAAGGAAGCGATACGCATGCGGTTTCGTTCACGGCCCGGCAGTGGTCCGCATCGCCTGCCACCAAAGGATCGGACTGTTGCTGTACAGTTCCCTCCGACCCTGCCTCCGGTATCGAAACCCTCGATGGCTTCCTGGAGCAGGTGAAATCACGGATGCTTTCTGTTTCCTGTATGGCCTTTCAGGATGTCTGGAACCTGGACCTGGAACGGGCCCGTGATTGCTGTATCCATGTGGTTGCCCCCGATGGTCGAATGATCCCTTTCTGCCTTTATAATCTTACCTCCGTGAGTGGAGAGAAGTTGTATCGAGGCCGGGGTGAGAGACCTGCCAGATTTTGAAAACCTGGCAGGTCTGAGAAAAAGTGGCAAAGCTGAAAAGGGAAATGCAATGGAAATAACCCCGCTGGAGCCTTGGATTAAAACCAAGCTCGGTACATCCGCAAACGGAGCAGAGCTACGGACTAACATTGACCGTCATCAACTCCTTAAACTACGAGAAACGGTAGACTACGTCCGTACTCATGCGCCATTCTATCGGACGCTTTTTGACGGAATTAGGGGATCGGATCTTAATAGTTTTGAGGATATCGCCTCTCTTCCTTTCACCACTCCCGAAGACATTCAGGAAAACGACCTCCGTTTCCTCTGCGTATCCCGGGACGAGATCTCCCGTGTGGTGACACTGAACACTTCAGGGACAACCGCGCTTGCCAAGCGTATCCATTTCACTGAGGATGACCTGGAACTGACTACCGATTTGTTCCATCACGGCATGCAGGCGTTGGTAAGGCCCGGTGGCAAGGTGCTAATCCTCATGCCCGCGGATCGGCACGGCACTGTTGGAGACTTGATGGTCAAAGCACTGAAGAGGATGGATGTCCTGGGGATTCCGTATGGGATAGTCATGGACAGTGGGAAGGCCATTGCTGAGATTGTGGATAAAGAGGTAGACTGCCTTATCGGTATTCCTGTGCAGGTTCTTGGACTGGTGCGGCACAGGGATTCAACGGCCATACCGAAAGGAATGATAAAGAGCGTACTGTTAAGCGCCGATTATGTGCCGGCGGCCATCGTGAAAGAAATTGAAAACGCTTGGGAATGCCCCGTCTTCAATCACTACGGAATGACCGAAATGGGGCTCGGGGCGGCGGTCGACTGCAAGGCGCTCCGCGGGTATCACATCAGGGAAGCGGACCTCTTTTTCGAGATAGTCGATCCAGACTCCGGACGACCCGTCCCCGAAGGTGCAACCGGTGAGGTGGTATTCAGCACACTGACGCGAAAGGGAATGCCCCTGGTGCGCTACCGCACTGGCGATCTGTCGCGCTTCCTGAGGGAGCCTTGTCCATGCGGTACGATTCTGAAGCGTCTGGAATGGGTAAAAGGAAGGTTGTGTGGAGGCGTCCGGGTCGGCGGTGGAAATCTTCTGACCGTGGCTGATCTGGATGAGGCGCTGTTCCCTTTGCCGGGACTGCTCAACTTCCAAGTCGAGATATCAGGAGATGGTACGAAGGACATCCTGCGGATCACTCTCTATTCGGAAGATTCTTCATCAGGAAACCTGTGCCGTCACGCCAGGATTGCACTGGAAGGGATCTCATCCGTCCGGGCCGCCGTCGATACCGGGTTGCTGACCATCGCGCCTATCCAGACAAGTGAGGAAAACTGGATATCAACGGGAAGCATCAAAAGAAAAATCATCGACAGTAGAGAGGGGTAACTGGTGTATGATTAAACAGCTGCAGGGGATCTGCCACAGACTTGAGGATGGAGAAGATCTGGTCCAGGCGACCATAATAAAACATGCCGGTTCAACACCCCGCTCCGTGGGTTCCAAGATGTTCGTGCGGCGGGACGGCTCCGTTATCGGATCCGTTGGCGGGGGGCTCGTGGAATTCGAGATGCAGAAACTTGCCCGCGAGATGTTTGCGACCGGCAAGGCACGGATTGAAACCGTTGACCTGTCGGGCGAAGATGCCGCGACAACAGATCATATGATCTGTGGCGGACGACTGGAGTTCCTGCTCGAATACCTGCCCGGTGATCCCGCGAGCGGCAGGGAGTTCCGGAAGCTGGTTACCGCCATTCAGGAAGGGAAAAAGGGCTACCTGATCAAGGCGCTGGACACGAAGGGAAATACCGTATCGCAGATGGAGCGCTGCCTGGTGCGGAGAGACTCTTTGGTGCTCGGGAGTTTTCCGGGCCCTGACTCCTGGATTCCTCTTCTTACGGCGGAGGTGAACCGGAAAAAGTGTCCCGTTATCGCCTCGGTGGAAGGGAAGCGTTTTTTTGTTGAACCGACCGTTCCGCCGGGTACGATCTATTTGTTCGGAGCGGGCCACGTCTCCCGCCCTGTGGCCGAACTGGCGTCCATGGTTGAGTTTAAGACCGTGGTTCTGGACGACCGGCCCGACTTCGCCAACAAAGAGCGCTTTCCCAAAGCGGACCGGATCATTGTTATCCCTTCCTATGAAAATCTCTTTTCCGGCCTCGATATCGACCAGGACAGTTACCTGGTGATCGTCACAAGAGGGCATCTCCACGACAAAACCGTTCTTGAGCAGTCGTTACGCACAAATGCCGGCTATATAGGGATGATCGGCAGCAGGAGCAAACAGCATCTGGTCTATGCGGAGTTGTTGGGAAAAGGATTTACGGAAGAGGACCTGAAAAAGGTCCACAACCCCATTGGGTTGGACATTCACGCCGAAACTCCGGAAGAGATAGCAGTCAGCATCGTGGCGGAGCTAATCAGTGCCAGGTCGCGAATAGGCCATTAACACAGAGATGAATATTGTTGCAATAATACTATCAGCAGGCTATTCGTCCCGAATGGGGGACTTCAAGCCGCTGCTCACCTTTGGTGGGGTTTCCGTTCTCGAACGAGTTGTTCTACTCTTTCGGGAGGAGGGAGTCCAGGATATACGGGTTGTTATCGGACATCGATCTGATGAGCTTTACTCCGTAGTGGAACGTTTGCATGCGTGTCCGATCATCAATAAAAGATACCATAACGGGATGTTCTCTTCTGTGCTGGCAGGAGTCGGAACACTGTCTGGCGATGTGGATGCATTTTTTCTTTTGCCGGTTGATATCCCGCTGGTATGTCGTGAAACGATCAGGCGTCTTGTCCGGGCATACCGCAGCAAAACGGGTGGCATATTCTACCCGGTGTATCGTGGTAAGCGGGGTCACCCGCCCCTTGTTTCGGCGCGTTACCGCGAGGAAATTCTTTCCTGGAGTGGAGATGGTGGCCTGAAGGGCGTCCTTTCCCGGCATGAGGATGAAGCGGTTGAAGTTGAGACCGATGACGAGACAATCCTGCTCGATATGGATACCCCTGCACAGTATGAGCGACTTTACGGACGCTGGTTGCGGGAAGCCTGTCTCTTGCCCAATGAGTGCGAAGAGCTTCTGGTGAAGAAGTTTGCCGTGCAGAGACCAGTCCTTGATCATTGCCGGAAGGTGGCGAATGTGGCGGTCTTTTTGGCAAAGAAGCTGAATGGGGCAGGATGTTGTCTTGATGTCGGTTTCATCGAAGCTGCCGCTCTCCTCCATGACCTGGCAAAAGGCCAACCGAACCATGCTGCAAAAGGAGCCGAAATCCTGGCGGGTATGGGATTTGTCGATGTAGCGAGGCTGGTTGCCGTCCATATGGATATCAGGGTCGCAGAGGATGATCTTATTATGCCGGCCGAGATCCTCTATCTTGCCGATAAGTTGGTCAGCAGAAATCACTGCGTAACACTTGAGGAGCGTTTTGCCCCGCGTTTGAAGAGTCCTACTCTCGACCCCGACATCCGAAAGGCTGTCCATCAACGTTTGCAGGATGCCCAGTTCATCAAGGCAAAGGTCGAAAACAGGCTGGGTCGACTCCTCTATGAGTTGCTGAGAGAAAACAATTTCATGTGATAGATCGGTATTTACTTTGGAATGTGAACGGAAAAAGATTGATAGGCGTGTCATTCTTCTGCTGCGCCATGGTGATTCCCGGCAGGATCATCTGAAACGATATGTTGGCCATACAGACACCCTCCTCAACGAAAGAGGGCGTGCCCAGGCTGAAAGCTTGCGTCAGGAGGTGATGGGAATCCCTTTTGCCGGCTTCTTCTGCAGCACGTTGCGGCGATCGCAGGAAACCGCTCGGATTATAGCGGAAAAGAGGGCTGTCGCTGTAATCCCGGTGCCTGAGTTTTGTGAAATATCCATGGGGTTGTGGGACGGCCGAAGCATGGAAGAAGTGAGGCGCTCTTTTCCGGAGGAATACAGGCGGCGAGGGGAAGACCCTGCGTTGCATGCCGCTCCGGGTGGGGAAAGTTTTGTCGACCTGCAAAAACGTGTCATCCCTGCTTTTGACGAAATTCTGCATGAAGGTGAAGGGCCGATACTGATTGTGGGCCATGCAGGCGTCAACCGGGTTCTTCTCACACACTTTCTTGGAATGCCGTTGGGAAACCTCTTTCGACTAGGACAAGACTATGCTTGCCTGAATGTTATTGTCAGCGAAAAGGGTCTGTTCAGGGTCCACGCAATGAATCTCACTACTCTGGCAGGCTGTAACGCTGCTCTCTTCAGTGAGTCGCGGTGAATCATCGTGGCTCAAGCAAGAAGTCTACTCTGGCTCCTGAGCATGTTTTTCTATGCCCTGAAGTAATCATCGTAATGGAGCCGCTCAATGCTTGAACCGATACTTCTTTCCCTGAAAGTTGCCGTTGCGGCAGTAGCCGTTGACTTTTTCTTTGGCCTTGGCATCGCCCGGACCATGGCGCGGAAGGAGTTCCGAGGGAAAAACGTCGTGGAATCGCTCATTATCCTGCCCATGGTGCTTCCCCCCACGGTGCTGGGCTACGGTTTGCTGATCCTGCTGGGCAAGCGAGGACCGATCGGACGTTTCCTGCTGGAGACATTTGACGTCCAGCTGGTCTTTACCTGGTGGGCGGCGGTTATCGCCTCAGCGGTTGTTTCGTTTCCGCTCATGTACCAGAGCGCCAAGGCGGCCTTTGCCGGGGTTGACGTCTCATTGGAGGCGGCGGCACGGACGCTCGGGGCAAAAGAGCTGCGGATCTTCCTGACAATAACCCTGCCGCTGGCCTGGCCCGGAATCCTGGCAGGACTGGTGCTGTCCTTTGCCCGTGCGCTGGGGGAATTCGGCGCAACGCTGATGGTGGCGGGGAACATCCCGGGAAAGACCCAGACGATACCGCTGGCCATCTACTTTGCCGTGGAGTCGGGCGACACGGATGCGGCCCGGAACCTGGTGCTGGTGATAACCCTGTTATCCTTTGCTGCCGTGTTCTGGCTTAATTGGTGGAGCCGCAAAAAGTTGCATGTATGGAAAAAAGGAGATTCGAGCCGTGCTGAAAGTGAATATCCATAAAGTTTTTCCCGGAATTACAATTGATGTTTCCTTCGAGTTCGGGAGAGGTTTTCTGGTGCTGTTTGGCCCCTCAGGTTCGGGGAAAAGCACCATTTTGAACTGTATTTCCGGCCTGCAGCAGCCTGACAGGGGGAGTATTTCTCTGAATGGAAAGGGCTTTTTCTCTTCGTCGGATAAGATTGCCATTCCGGCTCGTAGCCGACGCATCGGCTACGTATTTCAGGATTACGCCCTTTTCCCCCACATGACGGTAAAGGATAATGTCATGTATGGGATTCCTGATCGGTGTAAAAAGGGGAAGGGATATCGGGTTGGTGCCCTCGATCTTATGCAAATGCTTAAGATTGAGCAGTTGCAAGATCGTTATCCGGGCCAACTTTCAGGGGGAGAGAAACAGCGCGTTGCTGTTGCTCGTGCTCTCATGGTGGAACCGGATCTGCTCCTGCTGGACGAGCCGCTTTCCGCCCTTGACCATACAAACAGGAAAAACCTGCAAATTGAACTGAAACAGCTTCAGCAGGCCTGGAACATTCCCTTTGTTTTTGTAACGCACAGTCGCAGAGAGATGCATATGCTTGCGGACGAAATTATTTTTCTCGAACGGGGAAAGAAACAAACGTACGTGTTTCCTGCCGTTCGGAGTAGTGGACTCAACCTCGCTTACTGAAGTACGTCTCTGTCGAATAATCCTCAGGTCCTTCCTTTCAGGTTATTTCTCCCTTGATCTGCCGGCAAATATTCCAATTTTATTACAGATAGCAGTTCGATCATTATTCTCCGTATGATGGTTTTTTTGAAAAACCGATGCTGATGAATAGTGTCTCTGCGTTAAAAATGAGACGCTACCCGTACCTGAACGGTGTGCGGCTGCATAAAACAGCCTGTTTTTGGTAAACAATGAAGGAAAACAGCTGGGTAGGATGACGACTGTCGGTGAAAAAATGCTTGACAGGTCGCCGTTTATGTACTATAAACCTCTCCCCTGATCGTTGTGATTAAACAAAAGGTTTAGAACTACTAAACATGCTGGTTGACAAAAAGTTTAGAATGACTAAACTGGGCACAAAACAAAATGTTTACAATTACTAAACTTGGGGGATTTTTTGAAAATCGGTGAGCGTTTAAAAAGGCTGAGGATGATAAATTCTCTGACCCAGGAGGAGCTCGCCAGCCGGGCAGACCTTACGAAAGGGTACATCTCGCAGCTTGAGAACGACGCCACTTCTCCGTCCATAGCAACTCTACGCGACATCGTTGAAGTTTTTGGTGTTACCATGGAAGAGTTTTTTGCTGAGTCGTCGCGGGGTGCGGATGTCGTCTATGGCGTTGACGCCCGGGTTCAGTCCACCAGTGACGATGATGGTATCAAGGTGGAGCTGCTGGTTCCCGGGGCCCAGAACCGTGAGATGGATCCGGCCCTGGTGACAATCAAGCCGGGTGAGGAGATGAAGGAGCAGGGTTATCATGAAGGGGAAGAGTTCGGTTATGTGCTGCTTGGCAGGATAATTCTGCAACTCGACGATCAATTATATACGGTGAAAAAGGGCGAGTGTTTTTATTTCAGTTGTGATAAGAGACACTCGGTAAAAAATCCCGGCAAGACCGATGCAAAAATACTCTGGGTGGTTACCCCCCCAACGTTCGATTACTGAATGTGACTGATTGGAAGAAAAAGGAGAACTGACAATGAGCAAAGTGCTGATAATAGGAGCCGGTGGAGTTGGCAGAGTTGTTGTACACAAGTGTGCCCAGGCGGCTGATGTTTTTACCGAAATTACCCTTGCCTCCCGCACGGAGTCCAAGTGCAAGGCAATTGCTGCGGAGATGGATTTTCCGGTCAAGACGGCCAGGGTGGATGCCGATAACGTGCCGGAACTTGTTGCATTGCTGAAGCAGGAGAAGCCGAGCCTCGTGATCAATGTTGCTTTGCCGTATCAGGATCTGACCATTATGGATGCCTGCCTCGAGGTTGGCGTCGACTACCTGGATACCGCAAATTATGAGCCTCTCGACACTGCCAAGTTTGAATACAGCTGGCAGTGGGCCTACCATGAGCGTTTCCGCGAGAAAGGGCTTATGGCCCTGCTTGGAAGCGGTTTTGATCCGGGTGTAACCAATGTTTTCACTGCTCTGGCAGCGAAGAAATACCTGGACGAGATTCAAGAACTGGATATTATCGATGCCAATGCCGGCTCCCATGGCCAGCCCTTTGCCACCAACTTCAATCCCGAGATCAATATCCGCGAAGTCACCGCTCCCTGTCGTCATTGGGAGAATGGCGATTGGGTGGAGACCGGAGCCTTGGCGACTAAGCGCAGCTTCGATTTCCCCGAGGGAATCGGACCGATGAACATCTACCGTATGTACCATGAAGAGATGGAGTCCCTGGTAAAGCATATTCCCACCATCAAGAAAGCCCAGTTCTGGATGACCTTCTCCGACAACTATTTGAAGCATCTGGAGGTGCTGCAGAATATTGGCATGACACGCATCGATGAGGTAGATTTCAATGGTCAGAAGATTGTTCCCCTGCAGTTCCTCAAGGCGCTGCTTCCGGACCCGGGCAGCCTAGGCCCTCTCACCAAAGGGAAGACCTGCATCGGCATCATCGCCCGGGGCACCAAGGATGGCCAGCGGAAACAGGTCTACATTTATAACATTTGCGACCACGAAGATTGTTACCGTGAGGTCAACTCCCAGGCGATCAGCTACACCACAGGTGTTCCTGCGGCAGTTGGCGGTATCATGATGATGACCGGCGCCTGGCGGGGTGAAGGGGTCTATAACATGGAACAGTTCGATCCGGAACCGTTTCTCGAAAAGCTTTCGGTCATGGGGTTGCCGCATGTGGTTGTAGAAGGGGAATGGCCTGAGCTGTGAGAAAGGCCATATTTGTGGCCTGACAGCGCCGGATTCCTCTGAGGCTTCTCGGCGTACCTTCCGGTACGCCTGCGTCGCTTCGTCGTCGCCGACATTGTCATCATCGCAAATCTGACTTGTCTGGCGCGATGAAGGAATATTTGAATTGAACCGTAGGGGCGGGTTTCAAACCCGCCCTGAAGATCCTGAGAAAGGGCGGGAGGGCGGGTTTGAAACCCGCCCCTACGTCAAGAATATGATCGGAATTGACATCGAAAAAATCCTGCAACTCGCCCCTTCTCCATCGTATGTGGTGGATTTGGGTCGACTTCGTCATAACCTTGCTATTCTGGATTCAGTCCAGAAACGCAGTGGTGCGAAGATTCTTATGGCCCTGAAGGCGTTTTCCATGTGGAGTGTTTTTCCCCTTATTCGGGAGACTCTGCACGGAGTATGCGCCAGTTCGCCATGGGAGGCACGACTCGGTCGGGAAGAGTTCGACCGGGAGGTCCACAGCTTTGCCGCCGCTTTCAAGGAAAGTGATGTCAGGGAGTTGCTCGGAATTTCCAACCACCTGGTTTTCAATTCCTTCGCTCAACTGGAGCGATTTCGTCACCTGTGGGAAAAGGAGCAAGACCGCGTTTCCATCGGCCTGCGGGTTAACCCGGAGCATACCGAAGGACATACGGCGATCTATGACCCCTGCGCTCCCAAATCCCGACTAGGGATCAGGCGGGCCGAATTCGAAGGGTGCTCCCTGGAGGGGGTGGAGGGACTGCATTTTCATACCCTTTGTGAGCAGCTGTTCGAGCCTCTGCAGCGGACTGCCGCAGTATTCGAGGAGAAGTTCGGTGAATTCCTGCCGCGGATGAAATGGTTGAACCTGGGCGGTGGGCACCATATTACCCGCGAAGGCTACGATATCGACGCCCTCGTCGAGCTGATCAGGTATTTTCGGGAAAAGTATGATGTGGAGGTCTACCTCGAGCCGGGTGAGGCCATTGCCATCGGCACGGGTATCCTGGTGAGTGAAGTACTGGACGTGGTGCAGAACGAGATGGATATCGCGATCCTTGATGTCTCGGCCACTTGTCACATGCCGGATATTCTTGAGATGCCGTACCGGCCGGGTATCCTGGGTGCTTTTGATGCAGGTGAAAAGGATTGTACCTATCGACTTGCCGGCCCGTCATGCCTGGCCGGGGACGTTATCGGCGACTGGTCGTTCGAGCAACAACTCTTTCCGGGTAAACGACTGGCTTTCCTCGACATGGCCCACTACACCATGGTCAAGACCACCACTTTCAACGGCATCCAGCATCCGCACATCTGTACCTTCGAGCCGGACACCGGAGAATTGAAAGTGGTACGGAGCTTCAGCTACCAGGATTTTAAAAGTCGCTTGTCGTGAAGTAGGGGCGCTGCTTGCCGCGCCCTTGCCGGATTGAAAAACAGGGCGTAGCACCTGTCCGCCGTACAAGCCGGCAGGCGGGAGCCGCGCCCCTACGATTCTATTTCATTATAAAGGTTGGTGAATTGCCTATGGAACGCTGGTCGATCAATGAGTCTGCAAAAATATACAACATTAATAATTGGGGTTCAGATCTTTTTTCGATTAACAAAAAAGGGAATATCTGTGTTCACCCGTCCCCCAATTCCAAGCATTCGATCGATCTGCGGGCTCTGATCGACGACCTGATAAAGCGTAAGATCAAGCCGCCCATTCTTCTCCGCTTCATGAATATCCTCGAAGGGCGTATCGCCAGCATCAACCGGGTTTTTAAAAATGCTATTCAGGCGAACAACTACCCGGCCAAATACCAGACTTTTTACCCGATTAAGGTTAATCAGCAGCGGCAGGTGGTCGAGGCTATCACCAAGTTCGGCAAGAAGTTTGAAATAGGCCTGGAGGCCGGTTCGAAGCCGGAACTGGTTGCAGCCATCTCTCTTGCAACCGGTAACGGGCTACCGATTATCTGTAATGGCTACAAGGATACGGAGTATATTGAAACGGTCCTATATGCCACCAGGGTGGGCTACGACATCACCATTGTGGTTGAAAAACTCTTTGAGCTGGAAAAAATTATCGAGCTTGCCAATAAGACCGGCATTACCCCGAAATTGGGCATCAGGGTGAAGCTTTCCTCGAAAGGTACCGGCAAGTGGGCTACTTCAGGGGGGGAAGACGCGAAGTTCGGACTCAAGATTTCCGAACTTATCGCGGCCGTTGAGATCCTGCGGGAAAATAACCTGGTTGAGAACGTCAGCCTCCTCCATTTTCATATCGGCAGCCAGATAACCAAGATCGATAAGATCAAGAATGCCCTTATTGAGGGAACCCGCGTTTATGTGGAACTGAAAAAACTAGGAGTGAATCTGCAGTATCTTGATATTGGCGGCGGTCTTGGTGTCGACTACGACGGGTCAAAATCCAGCTATTTTTCCAGCGTCAATTATTCCATTGAAGAATACGCCAACGACGTTGTCTACCAGATCAAGAATATCTGTGACGAAGCGGGCGTTGAGTGCCCGAATATTATCTCCGAATCGGGGCGGGCTACAGTCGCCCATTATTCGGTGCTGGTAACCAATGTGCTCGATACCAACACCCAGAATATCATGCCGGATTACGAGTCTATGCTGGAGGAGCGGGAGAATCTTTCCCCCACAGTCAAGAAGTTGGTGGATATTTACAAAAGTATCGACCGGCACTCCCTGCGCGAAGACTACCATGATACTATCCAGCTCATCCAGGAGGCTGTCAGTCTTTTTAATCTCGGCTACCTGAATCTGAGCGATCGGGCTCTGGCCGAATGGCTTTGCGCAAAGATTATCCGAAAGATTAACAGTATTGTCGAAAAGATTAAGCCGATTCCTGAAGAGCTGCAAAACTTCAAGCTCAGTCTGCGCCAAACCTATTTCGCCAATTTTTCCCTCTTTCAGTCGGTTCCCGATTCTTGGGCCATTGACCAGCTGTTTCCCATTGTGCCTATTCAGCGACTCAACCAGAAGCCTGATGTATTAGCTTCCATCGCTGATATCACCTGTGATTCCGACGGGGAGATCACCAGTTTCGTCGGCGAGAACGGTCGCACGAAATATCTCCCTATTCATAAGATTCGCAGCGACGAGCAATACTTTATCGGTTTTTTCCTGATCGGTGCCTACCAGGAGATTCTGGGCGACATGCACAACTTGTTCGGCGACACCAATGCGGTACACATAACCTTTAACAAGAAGACCAATTACAAGATCGACACGGTGATAAACGGCGATGCCACGTGGGAAAGTCTCAAATATGTCCAGTATGAAGGCGGCAAGATCCTGAAGACTGTCCGGGACAACCTGGAAAAAAGTGTGGCTTCCCGCAAAATATCCATTGAAGAAAGCAGCCACTTTCTGGAACTACTTGATAAGACTCTGCAGGGATATACCTACCTGGGAGAGTAACTGCAAAATCTTGTTTGGCTCAACGACTCAGAATCGAAGGAGGGGTTTACCATGAAAAAAGTACTTGTCGCTGTCCTGGTGGTATTGCTGGTGCCGGCCGTATCTTTTGCCGCCAAAACCATGCAGGAGGGGTTGTGGGAGATTACAACACAGATGGAGATGCCGGGAATGCCCATGAAGATGCCACCCACCGTCATGAAGCATTGCTATACGAAAAGCGATGTTTCTGATCAGAAAAAAATCATCTCTCGCGACAAGAACTGTACCGTTACCGATCTGAAGACATCCGCCAACAAAGTAAGCTGGAAAATGAAGTGCACTGGTGAGAATGCCGCGACCATGACCGGCGAGACTGTTTTTAACAGTGATTCCTACACTTCGGTGATGAAAATGAATAGCCATGGCCAGAAGATGACTATGAAGGTCAAGGGAAAGCGCTTAGGGAACTGCAAATAGCTGTGCGGTAAATCCGTGAAGCATGTTGACTCCTTCTCGTCAGCTGTATCTGGAGTTCCGGCACCCTGTTGCACAGGGAGCTCTTTTGCCACGGATTGAGTGTAGAGGAAAGCCAGTCGCTCCATGAAAATACTCGTAACCAATGATGACGGAATCCATGCTCCCGGCATCCTGGCCCTTGCCGAGGCTCTCAGAAAGGTGGGTGAGGTTGCCGTGGTGGCTCCTGACAGGGAGCGGAGTGCTGTCGGACATGCCTTGACACTTCACCATCCCCTCCGGGCTCTTCAGCTGGGTCCTGGTATTTTCGCTGTTGATGGGACTCCGACCGACTGCGTCAACCTGGGTATTCACAATCTCATTTCCTTTAAACCTGATATTGTAGTCTCCGGCATAAACCGCGGGGCTAATCTGGGGGATGACGTGACCTATTCCGGGACGGTTGCTGCGGCCATGGAAGCTACCCTTATGGGTATTCCCGCCTTTGCCGTTTCTCTGGTAACGCAAGGGCCGGGGACGCACTATGATACGGCAGCGAAATTCGCGGCCAGACTTGCTTGCCTGGTTCATGAAAAGGGTCTTCCCAGCGATACTTTTCTGAATGTTAACGTACCTGATCTCTCCTGTCACGACCTTTTGCCCTCCAGCATTACCAGTCAGGGAAGAAGGCGTTACGAGGGAAACATTGTTGGCAAACTTGATCCCAGAGGGCAAAAATACTACTGGATAGGAAGTGCAGAATTGTCGTTTCTCGATCTTGATGGAACTGATTTTTATGCAGTTTCACGGGGTCATGTTTCCATTACCCCTCTCCATCTGGATCTGACGAATTACACATCCTTTCAGGTGTTGCGCGACTGGGGCCTGGAGTAGTTCCAGAAGGTGAACCGTTATGTTGGACATTTGCACCCGTCTTTGATATAAAACTCACTCCGCAGATCGGATTTGAGGAGTGGTATGAATTACGATATAGCAAGAAAAAGAATGGTGGAAACTCAGGTCATCGGGCGGGGAATTCGAGACCGTCGCGTGATTGATGCAATGCTGAAAATCCCGCGGCATTTGTTTGTCGAAGAGGCCATGGCAGCGCAGGCCTATAACGACAATCCACTACCGATTGGCGAGCGGCAGACTATTTCCCAGCCATATATGGTGGCCCTGATGACGGAGCTGCTGGAGTTGAAGGGCAAAGAAAGGGTTCTCGAAATAGGTACCGGTTCCGGATATCAGGCTGCCGTACTTGCCGTTCTTGCCGATCGGGTCTACACCATGGAAAGAATCCGTCCCTTGGCCATGCGAGCCCGCAAGGTTCTGGACAGCCTTGGCCTCTTGAATGTCAATATTAAAATCGATGACGGCACCTGCGGCTGGGAAGAGGAATCCCCCTTTGATGCCATAATTGTCACGGCCGGAGCGCCCGAAATTCCCGAGGCGTTGGTCAAACAGTTGGCGCCGGGTGGGTGCCTGGTACTGCCGGTCGGCAACCAAACCTCTCAGACCTTGGTCAGGATACTCAAGGACGAGGACGGGGCGATCTCTGTAGAGCAGTCAATTGGGTGTCGTTTTGTGAAATTGATTGGCAAGCATGGCTGGGAGGGTGAGTAGCCTGTATTCAACATTCCGATACAGGAGCCTGTCGGACTTAGGGTAAATCTGCTGCAAATCCGTCTGGACGGTCCATGTTTCGCCACATTTTTGGGCAATAGAACAACTCTTACCCTGCAAAATCGACAAAATCTGTCCTCGCCCAGCCACATTTTTGCTTCGATTTCCTAAGTCCGACAGGCTCCCTGTGGAAACTTGTGGTATGATGGGATGATTGATTTTTCGGATACCTTATACTTGGATACCTGGGGGAACGCATCGTGAGCGATAAACTTCTGGAAGGCGTTGATGAGCCGGAAAATATGGATGAACCGGAGCCTGTCCCTTCGACAGAACCTGAAGACGCACTGATAGATGAGCCTGAAGAGGTAGCGAAGGTCGTCTATGAAGGTCATTACGATGATGCTATCAAACACTATCTGCGGGAAATTCAGAAAACCTCACTATTGACCGCTGAGGAAGAGAAGGCCCTGGCCAGAAAAATCGATCTGGGCGATAAAGCGGCCCGCGACAAGATGATCGAATCAAACCTCCGCCTGGTAGTCAAGATTGCCAAGCGCTATATCAATCGCGGACTTCCCTTTATCGACCTCATTGAGGAAGGGAATATTGGCCTGATCAAGGCGGTGGAGCGTTTCAAGCTTTCCAAGGAATGCCGCTTTTCAACCTATGCTACCTGGTGGATCCGTCAGTCTATCGAGAGGGCACTGGTGAATCAGTCGCGGATTATCCGCCTTCCGGTCCATGTTTCCGATGACATCAACCGGATGTTGAAAGTCACCAGGATGCTTGTCCAGGATTTGAACCGCGAGCCAACGACCAAAGAAGTTGCTACCAGGATGGAGGTGAACCCCTCATATGTGAGGAGGCTGATGGTTCTCCTGAAGAAGACCTATTCCATTGAAATGCCGATGGGTGAGAACAGCGATTATTTCCTCATCGACACGATTGAGGACACCTCGAATCATTCCCCTGCAACCCTGCTTGAGGATATCGATAAGTTTGAACTGGTTTCAGAATGGCTAGGGGAACTCTCGGAAAACGAGCAGAAGATCATCGCCATGCGTTTCGGGCTCGACGATAAGGAGCCTCAGACCCTTGATACGATTGGGAGAAGTTTTGGTGTTACCAGAGAGCGTATACGCCAGATTGAAGCGAAATCTCTGGAAAAATTGAGGAAAATGCTCCAGCTGAGTGAAGCCCGGGGCGGTGTAGATACGTAGTCTCGATCCGAGGACTCGGTGGCATGGGATTGCGACGTCACTATAGCATCTAGACTAGGAGAACTGTATGGATGATCTTAAAAATATAATCAGGGATATTCCCGATTTTCCGAAAAAAGGCATCGTTTTTAAGGATATTACAACATTGCTTGCCGATGCGCCGTCCTACCAGCGCATGGTGGATCTTCTTTCTCATCGATACGTTGGGAAGAAAATCGACAAAGTAGTCGGAGTTGAGGCCCGCGGTTTTATTATCGGCGCAGCATTAGCATACAAACTCGGCGCAGGGGTTGTGCTTGTTCGAAAACCGGGCAAGCTTCCCGGGGAGACGATTAAAAAGAGTTATGAACTGGAGTACGGCAGCGATACCCTCGAGATTCATGTGGACGCAATTAAAAAAGGCGAAAGAATTCTGATCGCCGATGATCTCCTTGCCACTGGGGGCACTATTTCAGCAGTTGTGGAATTGGTGAACGGAATGGGGGGCGAAATCGTTGAGTGTTGTTTCATGGCCGAGCTGGCGTTCCTTAACGGACGCAAGCGTCTGCCGGAAAACAAGGTCTTTTCTTTGCTTACCTATTAACAGTCATCAAACGGGTGCCAGCCATACCTGGCTGGAAAAATCCTTGCCAAAAAGGGGTCCCTGGTATATAAAAATAGATCTATTTTGTCCCCGTAGCTCAGCCGGATAGAGCACTTCCCTCCTAAGGAAGGGGCCGGACGTTCGAATCGTCTCGGGGACGCCAATAAAAACAATGGGTTACGGTTAGTTCCGTAGCCCTTTTTTGTGGCTTATTTTTATCGTGCAACCTCTGGTGCAACCTCTCTTGCCCTTGTAGGGGTCACTTGTTGATTTCAATTATTTTTGATTTCTCTCTCTCTACGGGGTTAATCTCAATGACCCTCTTTTCGATTGCCTTGCCCTGAATATGCTCGATAAGCCCAGGTACCAGCTCCTGGAACAGCGATATAAATGAGGCATTGATTTCAGCCTCATCACGGCTATCATCAACCGTGACACGCGTGGGGGCAAAATCGCCCCTAACCTTAAGTGCCATGTCGAGTGCGCGGCATTGTGCGGTAAAGTCATCATGCCCGTCTTTCCCTCTGGCTGTTGTTAAACTGAACAATCTTTCCGCGATATGCCCTGTCGTCAGCCCTTTTTCCTCCATTATCTGTGTAAGCGCCTGCTGAAATACAGGGTTTTTCAGGGTTTCAGTGGCAATTGATGAAGCGGAACGTTCGGAGTATCCCGCCAGTAATGCAGCGTCTTTTTTCGATAATCCGTCCACAAGCCCTTGAGCGAAACGGGTTTGCTTGTTTGTAAGTTTCGGTTTGTCTGTCATTGGTTACCTCTCTGGAAGGAGAGGGGCAAGGATGACCCTGCCCCCTTGAGATGTTAGAGTGGGTCAAGTCCTTTAAGTGCAAGGATAAGCGGCTGAATCAATCTCGAATCAACCAAAAAGTCTCCGGTTAACCCTACGCACAGTGCCACATATCCACCGCGTTGCTCTATTCGTAGCCGCGCTGGCTCTTCCTGATGGTTACGATAGTTGATTATGAAACCTTTTCCTCTGCTGTTAAAATCCCGTTCGACTGTGTAGTTGTAAAAATCGCTCAATGTTTTCTCCTTGGCCTGCATGGCCTGTTGTGATGTATTAAGGAAAGGGTGAATGGGTTTCCTTTCCCCTGCTTCCGAAAATGTCCAGCAGAGCCCCTACGGCTCGTCCGGTGTGTCAACTTCACCATCTGCGATGTTCAGCCTATAAGGATGGAGAGGTCGAAGGGCACAAGTACTTACTGAACATGGTTCGCCTGTTGATTCTCCACCTTCGCAACTGTAACAGTGTGCTGCAATAGCCGCCATTGGGGTCAACTTCTCCCCGTTTAGAAATTTCAGGTAAAAAGTTTTCCCGCGCTTCTTTGGCCAATGCCGTACTGATTTCAGTAGTGACGTTTTTCTATCCATTATTATTCCTTCCGGTTTGCCTTCCCCTCCGAAAGGGTTTCTGACAGTCTTTGCCCTTACCTTCCCCCATGGCAAAAGTCTGTCATACAGGCGCACACGGCGTCGATTTATGCTGCTTTTCGTTCAACCGGCAACCTAACCGGAACTTTACAACCACTCCTATGTAGCCCTTGGTACAAAACATCAAGCTGAACTAGAAGGCCTCTGGCCTCTTCATCTGTTGCCGTTGGGTCGTCGTCAATTTGCCACCAGCGGGTGAGAAGCGTAAAGTATTCGTCCTGCATCTTATCCATTGGGGTTACAAACTCAACCTTGCCCCTCAGTGGTTCCATAGAATCATCGGGGACATTGAGAAGCATTCCGGGAGTCACTATCTTCCCCCTAAGTTTGAATGGTCTGATAACCCTAACTAGCATTAACCACCTCCGCCATTATGTTGAAGTCTTCAAGTTCTGTTTCGAGAAGATCAAAAGTATTGCTTTCGGGAATGGGGTTTCTATCCGCAACAACGCCACAACCCTGTATTTGTGCGGGTGCGCGGGTGTTTGTATCCGCAACGCTTCCGCAACGTGGCTGTTCATCCGCAACATGTAAAGCCGCTTGTGTGTTGTTTTGTGGCGGTGTGGCGGATACAGGGGGGATAATAGGGATGTAGCGACAAAACGCTTCTTTGAATTGATTGATCTCGTATCCTTTGGGTGTATCACCATAACCGATTCTGATTGTCTTGCTCTGGATATTGTACCCTTTCAACCTGGCTGCAATCTGCCGGGGTTTTATCTGAAAGCCCTTGTTATATGTAGCCCACGGCTTTTCATCGTCGGAGACAAGCTCTTTAATCAATTCTGCCGTACTTATTCGGTCAACCTGTTTACGTTCAAAGATTTCTTGTATGTCCGCCAGCAACTCAGTGCCGATGCTCAAAGAAAGACTTTCACCCCCTGAAAGTTTCAAAGCTGTTGCGGTGGCAGTATTAAGCCAATCTCCCCCGGCAATCATGGCAATGGCAAGTAGAGGCTCCCAGTTGTCTTGTGCGCGGTCATTCAGGCTAGGTGGTAGGTTAGGACGTGCAAGCCGTACCTGTTCGCTGTTGTCGTCGGCGAAGCGTGCCAGCTTTGAACGCAAGTCATCAAACAGGCCTGGTTCTGCGTGGCGGATACGGTCAACGGATTCATGGGGGAGTTTTCGCCGCAGTTCGAGAATGATTGATCTGTCCATGAGGGTGTCAGCAACATGACCGATACCGGAAAGCGCCTTTGCCCCATAGACGTTGAACTTTGTGGGGGTATGGTCATCCCCAACGCAACGAATAGTATAGGCACTATCTCGGGTATGCCCGCAGTTAATAAGGCCCCGCAGTTCTTCGTTGTCTTTCAAGCAAGCATCGGTTTCGTCGATCAATAACGTCGGTTTCCATAAGTCAATTGATCTGAATAGTGCGCTTGGAGTTATGCTGCTTGACATCAAGGGACGCGGCACAAGCCGCCCAATCAGGAATAATAGCAATGACTTGCCGCAACGCTTTTCAGGTGCCGTAATAATCGCCAGGGGGGCAACTTGTACCACGTCCATAAACCATGTCATTGCTACCCATAAGGCCACGGCAACGGCTGTTTCTTTTCCGCAAATGATGAAGCGGTGAACAATGGTTGCAATGGTTGTTAGTAATTCCGCGCCATTTACAGGATCCGGCCACGGTTCCACCTCTTCAAATGGTGAATCATCGTTCCCGGCGTCTTCTTTTCGTGCAACCTTCACAGCAGCATCAAGGGTCCCCGGTCTGACTCCGAGTGTTTTTGCTTCGGCCTTGCGAACCAGGTCATATTGCAAGGGAGAAAGTGCCGCAAGTCTGGCAATTGCAGAGACAAGCGGTTCCTCTGAACTTTTTATCTCGGCTTGTTGAGGGCTTTCAGTAACGGTTCCGTGTTTTTCAGCCGTATGCTTCGTAATTAATTCATTGCTTGACAGCTGAAGGTTTTTTGGAGTATTCTGGTTTTGCATCATAACCCCTTGAATTAAAGATGTTTTTATGAAGGCTCAGCGTTCGCACCGCTGGGCTTTCGTCGTTTTATGCTTCGACATGGCGATCAATCCAGTCCGTCAGGTCGACCTCGCGGACGAAAACGCGTTTTCCGATCTTCACAAATTTGAGGTCGTTGAGTCGGCCCGTAGACCTTCCACAGTAGAAGTAAGCCGCGCTGTATCCCGTAATTTTTCGCAACTCCTTGATACTTAATAGCCTTGCACCACTCGTTTCTGCCATTCTTGTTCTCCTTTTCGCTTCTGTTTTGGTCACAAAAAAACCACGTCAAGGAACCCCTATATATGGGCTTTGATGCGGTTTTCGGAACTGGTCTTTTATGGACCAGGCGACAAAGTACGCTTTTCTATTTCTATAGATGTTATTATACCACAATTGATAATGAAAGTCAATAAGAATCGCATTAGGCCTCTATCTAACTGTAATAACATTATATATACAGGTTTATGAATTATTGTGAAAATACCAATTATCAAAATCACCTTGCCGAGAAATCAAGCTACTTCCGACCGGCTCTGAAGCCACGCCTGTACCTCACTTTCCAACCAGCCGACCCTTCGTGCTGAAAGTTGCCGCCGTTTAGGGAACCTTCCCGCTCGCTCCAACCGCCACAAAGTCACTGAAGAAATTCCAGCTGTATCACAAACGTCCTTACGTCCAAGAATTTTGTCTCGCCTTACGTCCATAGTTTCTCCTTTTCATTGTTGTTTTTATTGTCTCTGGATGTTTCAAAGCCTTACGCATAAGAAGCTAGCACGTTTGATTACGGGATGGCAAGGAAGTGAAAACCTGTAACTATGCTAAAATGTTAAATAAATCTCTGACCTACGGATTAGAAATCCGTTTCTCTAAAAGGTGGAACTACTTGAAAACACACAATTCAAAAGCTCAAGGGTATTTTTGCGTATCGATTCCGTATAATATCGTAATACTGTAACGATAACGGCTAGTTACACCAAATGTTACCTTTTTGGCTAATTAAACATAAATAATTCTTTTCGGAGGAATTTGTATTTCTGATAAGCAGAGAAGGGGGCCAAAAAGCCCCGGAAGAATTCCAGGGAATTGCATGAACGAAAATTGGATATATCCGTCTAAGCGGATACGTGGGGAAAGAAGGAGGGATTATTTCTTTGGTTCAGGTAAGTCATAGAAAAGCCAGGGGTTATCCTGACCTATGCCAGCTTCTATTTTATTCTGAATTTGTTGCGCCAAGGGGTCTATTTCCAGCCAAATACCGCCGCACACCTTTACATTTAACTGTCCACGTAATTTAGCGCAAAAACCTGGGCCTTCAACGTTTACCCTCACATCAACACGACAAGGAATTGTTGTTTTGGTTGAGACTTCCCACTGTTGGTCATCTGGCAGTTCCCAGTAATAGTCACCAAAATTCTGAGTCTTTTTCATTTCCCCCCCCCTAATAGCTTTTTAGAATTTGTTCTGCCAGTTCGTGAAAATCCTGCTCCTCCATACTAGGGCGAAGGTATGCCGTGATCTTGCGCTCTTCCCGCCATCCGTCAAGTTCGACAACACACGTCACCTCTTTGACTACATTTCCAGGTAATGCTACCATGCTCCGTACCTCCCTTAGAATAATATCGTGAATCTTTGATGGTTATAAACTATAAATTGGCTTGTTGCAAGAAAAAAAGTGTGCAAAAACAAATAGTTATCGGCATAAAAATATTTATTTCCGGCATAAAACAAAAGTGAAGCTGGCTGGTTCGCTGCAACTATTACGGTGTTTCGGCTTGCCAAATCTGATTTAGTGATAAAATAAAACTCACGATCTAAATCTTAAGTGGAGAGGAATAAGAAAATGAAAGTATGGATTGCTATGACTTGCTTTGTGCTCGCCACTGGAACAGCCTTCGCTCTTGATTCTCAAACGATCTTGGCTGGTGGGTGGAAATATTACAATAATGGAAGTTTCAAAGCAGCATCAAAGAGCTTCGAGAATGCGGCCAGAATTGACCCTGCCTGTGCAGAGGCATTCAAGGGCTTGGGGATGTCCTACATGAAAATTGGCTATTCGGACTACTCTCAAGACCTTGAAATGGTCCAAGATGCAGCATTGTCATTTCAGGAGGCTTTAAAGTTGAATCCCAACACGCCAGAGGTTCGCTACCAACTTGGGGTTGCCTGTCTTGCGTTAGGTGATAAGCCGGGAGCAGAGAGGCAATATCAGATGTTGAACGCAACGGACAAAACCCTTGCTAGTCAACTCTCAGGGAAAATATCTGAATACAAACCACCAAAGCAATATCGAGCCATTGCAGAATACCCGCTTGAATCGAGCGAAACACGAACACACCCTACTGTGGGACGCTGTGCGCAAGGGGAGACCTGGAACTCTTACACCAATACTTGTGCAAGGTCAGAAACACCGGGTGAAGTGGCCGAAAGGTATTCAAGGGAAGACATTGCAAGACAAGACAGAGAATCTCGTGAGAGAATTTCACAAGAAGAGCAGAAAATTATGAAAAAGATGATGAGAAGACAAAATAGCCCAACACTCCCTTAGGCAAGGGTTATGTTAATACGCGAACGGGAGAAGTGTTGAACTAATAATTTGATGAAGATTTTATTTCATTATCGGAAAGGGATATTCCAATGGGGCTATTCGATTCGTTCAGGGAAGAGAAGTGCTATTTACTGTTGAATGATGTCTACAAGTACATTGTATCTGCATCAACAAAATTGAATAGATATGCTTTCGAAGTAGCACAAAATAAATCATATGATGTTATTGAAACAAGAATATTTTATTTGTTCATGATTACTTCAGTTGGCTTTCAAGTCGAGCGAAACACTTCATGTAAATTCAGTAATGTCGTGAGGAATGCTAACAACAGACTGTTAGATGACATAAAAATGAATACCTTGAGGGACTATGAAATCACAAAAAAAGACTTAGACAACTTATTCGACAGAAGATTTAAGGATTACCTTGATTTTCTTACTGACAATGATTTTGAATCTTTGCTGGATAAATACATCGAATACGCAATAGAGTTGAACTACCCCAATACCTCACAATTGAAAAATGGCTACCTTGAATATATGCCCCGAATATTTGAAAACGCTGTAGGTTTTGTGGTGAACAATAGGAGGCCCCCGTGTTAACCGCTGCATAAAGGCATCATTCCTGCTCTGTGGCTGTCCCTGTGGTCTGCCGTAGCTATTTTGTTGTGTGGCTGGTTGTGTTTGCATGCTTCGGAGTTTCGGGAGCTTTGTGGGGCGCATTATTTTCCTGTTGTGGGAATAGAATAGCTTGCCGAGTTCTCCTTGAGAGGGGTTTTCAAATCCTGCACGGGCGCATGACGGGATGTACTATAGGCACACCCCCCTCGCTCGTACGGAGACCCCACACCCCGGTCTACCCTCCACCTGGGGGACACTGAGTCGCCCTGCCCTTGAATTTCAATACCCTCGATTCAATTTCCTGTCAATCCGGTCTATCTTCTCGTCCGTTTCCTGTTGCCGCAACTCTCTTTCCACATTTCGCTTCTTCACCTTGTAGCCGAACTCAGGGGCGCAGGCATTCAGGGCCATGTTGTAAGCGATGATCGCGCCGTATCCCGTCCCCCTTCCGTTTCTGGAGTACCATTCATTTATGCAATCATCAAGAGTACGCTTAGGCTTGGCTGGCTCAACGTGGCGTGGCGCATTCCTGGCATCCTCGGCGTTTCTGCTCGCGGCCCGTCGTTCACTCCGTTCTACGGACTCCCTCACCTCGGGATCTGCCGTGGTGATGTCGCCGGTAGCATCTGCAATGGCCTTCTGCTGGTATTTCTTCGGGATGTTGCCGGGATTGTCGGTAAAATGGATACCGTTTTTGTCTTCCCACTTGTACGTTTCAGCAAGGCTTGTTCCGCAGAAAAAAGCGGATACCAAAACAAAAAAAATGATCCTCTTCATGGTTCCTCCCGTTTTGAACACAACATCTATGCTATTTAGCACCATTCATTGGCTGACAGCCTAATTCATTTACATATCATGCCTTCCTCTGTAAGAAAATAATTCTAATG
>RPRC01000121.1 GCA_003857395.1 Geobacter sp. | reverse complement strand
GCCGTGTCGGGCCGGACCTCTCCGGCGAAGGACAGAAAGGCCGCTCCAAGGAGTGGCTGCGGACACAGATACGCAACCCGAAAGAGCACGATCCCCGCTCGGCAATGCCTGCGAATTCGGCACTGAACGACCAGCAGGTGCACCAGTTGGTGGCCTACCTGTTGAGTCTGACTGGTACAAGCGCAGCGGAGGGCGGCGAAGCAACGACTGCGTTACCTTCGCCCGCAGTAGCGACTGTTGCCACACCCGCTGTCAAACTCCCCGGCAAGGCAGCTTTCATTATCGGGAGTGCGGAGCACGGTGCGCTTCTCTATGAGAAGAATTGTACGTCGTGTCATGGACCTCGCGGTGCCGGTCAGGTACCGAACCCCGGTTCGACTGACGGGACGGTGCCGGCGCTTAACCCTGTTGACCGGAACCTGTTTAACGAAAATCCACAATTTTTTGCCTCGAATATCGATTTGGCCATCCAGTATGGCTCGCAGCCGGCCGGACCCCATCCGGCTCTGGTCATGCCGGCGGCGCTGACCCAGGAAGAGATAGCCGACCTCGAGGCCTACATCCTAGCCCTGAATGGTGTCCCACGGGGCGAGATCATGCATCCGGGAATAGAGCCAATGAAGTTTCTATTTGCAGTATCAGCTCTGTTTCTCGTACTCGTGACGATTGTGCTCTATCGGTTGAACGCACACAAAAGGTCCTAGCGGTCGCATGAGAATGAGTTAAATTATTCTCCAATCGGAACAAAACAGTCAAAAACGGTTATCAGGGCACGTAGGAGCAAAATAGTTGCCGGTCTCGTACCATGCAGTTCTGTAGCTGAAAACAACGGAGGAAGTGAAAATGAAAATATCATTAAGTACGATTGCAATCCTGTTGGCTGTCTTTTTAACTGCTTCGCACGGTTTCTGTGCCGACAAGAAAGCTGAAAAGATCGACGGCAAGAAAGAGTTTGAAAAGCACTGCGCGGTGTGCCATCCCAATGGTGGCAACATAATCAACCCCCAAAAGCCGTTGAGTGCGAAATCACTTAAGGCCCACAAGGTGACCGGTGTTGAAAATATTGTCGCAACAATGCGCAACCCGGGACCGGGTATGACCAAATTTGATGAGAAAACTATTCCCGACAAAACAGCCGTGGCGATAGCTGAATATATAATTAAAACGTATAAATAAGCCAGGTAGAGATAGCAAACAACTCACCAAGGTACCCATGGGAGAGATCATCCTGATCTCCTGGAAAAAAGCGTGGGGTAAAAAATTGCTCGATTGAGTCACGAATTGATCGAAAGAGCCAGAGTTGGCAGGCTCACTCCAGAGGAGATGACAGACGGGACTTTCACTGTGTCAAATATGGAAATGCTTGGTGTTGACGACTTCACGGCCATCATACTTCCCCCTCAGGCGGGGATTCTTGCCATTGGAACCGTAAGCGATGCGGCAGTCGTTCGGCAGGGCCACATTGCCGTGGCAAAAATGATGAAAGCCGTTTTGTCCGCGGACCACCGGATAGTGGATGGAGCCTACGGGGCCGGTTTTATGAAAGAGCTGAAAGAAATACTGGAAAATCCCGTCCGGCTTCTGGTTTGATCACAGCAGGTTGTCAGGCCAGGACCATGTCTTTTTCTCTTGTTCTCAATAAAAAACCGGAACAGGTGTCATCCTGAGTTTGCAGATGCGGTTTAACTACTTGCTCCACCGGTCATAAAAACCCTTTTCAAAAGTCATGATAACCGTCAGGCCATTATAGTTGGTGATCTGGGCCACCAGAGGGTGACCGAAATCATCGTCTTTACCGGCATAACGAGAAGCTCCCTCGCTATTTTCCAGTATAATAAATCCATGTTTAGTTAATCTTTCCGCTGCTTCCTTGTTTACTACTCCCTGGAAAACGAAAGCCTGACCGACAAGTTGCCCGTCATTCAGGTAAATACATCCTGCGCCTACCATCGACTCTGTTTTGGTATTTTTGTAGATCTCAGCCTTTACGCCATTTCCCAGTTCAATCACTTCATGAGGTGTGCCAAGATGAGAGTGCACTTTGGACTGGGTCATCAGGACACTTACCTTGTCAAGTGCGTTGATATCTATTGCCATTGCCGTGCCCGAAAGCATGCCTGCCAACAGGATTCCAAGTAAGAGGGTGTTGATTGATTTCATGGCGGTATCTTCCTTTGTCAGTTAAATAGAGTGTCTAGGGATTTCAATATTCCTGCGGGATTAATGCTGACCCCAACAGATGTACTGGATTTTTTTGTGACTTGAGTGCCATCAGGCTGGACATAACTATTTGACGACGAGGATGTTTGCCAATTTTTTTCAACAGATTTTGACTCAGAAAGACCTGCAGCGCCCGCTTCAATTCCGGCCTTGAGAAGATCAGTTGCCGAGATATCCTGCTCTGTATCTGAAGGTTGTGAAACAGCAGCAGAAGAGCTTTCAGCAGGGTATCCACTGTTACTGTAATTACTGACTGGGGTGCCATTGAGAGGTGTAAGGTTCACGCGTACCGTTGTCGGCACAAGAAGGTACGCTTCTCCTGTTTCTTCCTGGCCGGAAATTGAGCCTAGACCGCTGTTGATGCCCATTCTTTTGTCCTTAAAGAAAAGTCCTGAATTAACCCCGGACTGGATTGCATTCAGAAGCACTTTATTCGACTGGTACTATTTGCTGATCACCACGTCTTCCTGACGATAGTTTTCTTTGACGAGCGTTATGATGTGGTTTTGGGTTCGCTCCAGAGAAACTGTAGCGGGTGTTTGTCCCACGAGTGTCCCATTGGCATAAATTTTTGCACCCAGCGGATTGGTCGAAACCGGTATGTTCTGCTTGAGAACCATTGGTTGGCAGCCGAATCCGAACAGCGCAATACCACACGATACAATGATCAGTTTCTTGTTCAGCATTCATGTCTCCTTAAAAAATATGTCGGCCATTTTAGCCGTATTCGGCCACAATTTCTTCGAGTGTATTTTTTACACGATCACCCATTAAAATGATGCTGTCAAGTGACAATAATGTTCATTATCCAAGAACCCGAAGTCGTCTGATGTATGATTGTTTTGATTCATTAGAATTATTGTGGGTCAGGTGGGGAGATACGCCAGGAATATTCAAATCTTGAAAATGGGGGGGCAAGAGGAGAAGTTCTGCACCAATAGAATGATGCAGATGTACTCCAAGGTGAATTCTAATCTAACCATCAAACAAGGATTTTCCTTGAAATAAACCTCACAGATCCGGTCACAGCCGAGTTGGAGAATCCGTGCCTAGTACTGTTTTTCATAGAAAAAAGGCGGCGAGAAAATAGTTGTTTCTGGTGCAGGCGCTTTCTTCTGTGCTGGACAGATGCCGATGTTCTGTCTGCCGGCGGTAATGCTTTCGGATTCGCCGTTCCTTATGATGGTAACGGTGTACTGCTGTCCTTCCTGCAACCTGGAATCATCGGGAATTCGGACAACGATCGTCGTGTCACTCCAGGAAGATACGGAAAGATTCACGGGCATGCCGGATGCTGATGTGGCTGTAACAGTTCCTGATATGGAGCCAAAATTTCTGCCAAGAATTGTCAGGGTGCTCCCTGGCACAAGGCACTTCTCCATGAGTCTGACCACTACTGGTCCTTCTTCAGCACCGACAATTTTTATCGGGCAACAGGCACAGTTGTTATCCTTATTGGTTTCTTTCAGCAGGTTCTCCGGGTCGAGCACCGCGCAGAGGTAGTACGTTCTGCCGACTGGGGTGTCCAGGGGAATTGTATTTGCCCCGTAAGGAGTGATTGTCCGTGATTTTCCCGGCTCCAGAGTGACAAACTCGCGTCCCTGCCGAAGAAGGACGCCATCATAATATTTTTGCGAGTAAGCGGCAGGTCTTCCCTTGTCAGGGCAAAGGGGGCTGTTCTTCAGCACGATTTCCAGTGAAATGGCTTTTTGAACAGTATCACCAGTATTTGCCACCAGTAGCCGTAGAGTCGATTTGAGGTCCTGACCGGCCTTGGCGGTTTTCGGACAATTGACTACTGCGATGGTAAGATCCTGCGCATGGAGGATGGTTTTCCCGGAAAATAGGGAAACCATTATCACTGCCAAACAAAGAAGTGTTCGTACCATGATCGTCTCCTTGCGGCCGTCTGTCCAGAGACTCTATCTGACACTGGTGAAGTGAACAGGGAGTTTCTGACTGCCTGGCCCCGAGAGGGAATACTGCCTGAAATGAGGTGTTATGGTGAAATTGTAGCAAAACGTATCGAATTGACAAGCGGTTGTCGGGTTATACTTCCCGGAGAGGATAGAAATATCTGCTACGGCAGTGTGCTCAGTTCATGCGGGTTTCATGGTCAGGGATGGCTGCATGAAGCATTGCCAGGCGGGACCCGAAAAGGTCCCGCCTGTTTTGGCCATCTGTTTTACGGAACAAGTTGTTATGAAAATTCAAGTAAACCGGCTGCTGAGGAATAGAATCGAAGATATCATGAGCAGTTGGTTACTTTTGGCAGGCCATCTGGGCAAAGGCGGCCTTGGCACCCTGTTCGATTTCTTCCGGCGTCAGGTTTCTAGTGTGAGTAGCCAAGGTCCAGTTGTGACCGAAAGGATCTTTTACCGCACCGATGCGGTCTCCCCAGAACATGTCCTGAACAGGTATCAGAGATGTTGCGCCTGCCTTTATCGCCTGCTCGAAAGCTGCATCGACATCCTCCACATAATGGTAAAAAGAAACGGGCGAGCCACCGGTGGTTTCAGCGCTCTTACACGGCTCATGCGGATTTTCATCGGACATCATGATGATCGAATCACCAATCCTAATTTCTGCGTGCATTACTCCCGTGCCATCGGGGCCGGGCATAATGAACAATTCCCTGGCGTCAAAGGCACTCAGGTAAAACTCGATTGCCTTGCGCGAATCCTTGAATACGACATACGGTGTAATGGACTGAAATCCCTCTGGGATTGTTTTTGTCATGGTCGTAGCCCTTCCTTTCTATGAATGAATAACACCCTCATAATTTGTTAGTATAGCATTTACATAGCCTTTTGCTTTTCACTGTTTTGTGTCGGTTTCTCTGTTATTTATTCTAGAGTCCATCCGAAAAGTCTCGACAGAGGCTGGGCTGGGACTTCCTCGAAGCCTCTCGTAATCGGTCGCCACCCGAGAGACCCAGAGAAAGCCCCAGCCCAACGGAGGATAGCTCTGTACTGGAGTTTCCGGATGAAAATTATCTAGTGGTGGCATCACCTCGGGAAACAGGATCTGCGATAACAGGAACTGAAGTCCTCCCATCGAGCAATTCTGCCATTTCCACCAACCTGATGAACTCAGCTCGATAGCCCTGGTTGTCGGCACCTTTGGCGCTGCGTGCCATTTTCAGGATTTGGGCGTAGTTGGCTGAACCTTTGTATTCTGAATTCCGAAGTACCAGGCCCCATTCCGCTACTGATGCAGCGAAGCGGATATTCCCGCCTGCCTTGAAGAAGGAGGCTGCTGTGGCAGGTATTTTTTTTACGATTTCACGACTGGTTTCTTCGGTCGGCTTTTTGAAGCGGAAGCGGATAGTGGCCAATTCGTTGCTTGCCTGTGCGCCGTCTTTTATCTGAATCGTCTGGTAGGTGAAGTCTTGCTTTACGGACGCTCCATCCGCCGGCACGATCTCAAAGAGGGCGGTCACCGTGTGGCCGGACCCGAGTTCACCGGCATCCTTCTTGTCATCGGCGAAATCCTCAGGGCGAAGTGCCCGTTTCTCATACCCGATCAGTCGATAGGACGTAACCTTGGCAGGGTTGAATTCAACCTGCAATTTTACATCCTTGGCGATGGTCAGCAAAGTACCGCCGAACTGGGAAACCAGAACTTTCCTGGCCTCCTGCAGCGTGTCGATATAGGCGTAATTGCCATTTCCCCGGTCGGCGAGCTTCTGCATCTTGGCATCTTTGTAGTTCCCCATGCCAAAACCAAGCACACTGAGGTAGACGCCGTTTTTTCGCTTTTGCTCGATGAGCCGCTCCATTTCTGCGTCACTGGATGCTCCCACGTTGAAGTCACCATCCGTGGCCAGAATCACGCGATTATTGCCGTTCTTTCTGAAGTTTTCAGCCGCAATCCGGTATGCCAGCTGGATTCCCTCACCGCCGGCAGTACTGCCGCCCGCTTGGAGACCTTCGAGGGCTGACAGTATTTTCTGCTTATCGCCACCACTGGTGGCAGGGAGCACGAGTCCGGCCTGACCGGCATAGACGACGATGGCGACCGTGTCCTGTTTTCGCAGTTGCCCTACCAGTAGTTTGAAAGATTTGATTAGAAGCGGCAGTTTGTTCTCCTGTTCCATGGACCCGGATACATCAATGAGGAACACCAGATTTGCGGGTGGGAGCTTTTCTGTTGGAATATTTGCTCCCTGCAACCCGATGAGGAGTAACTTGTTTCCCGGTTTCCAGGGAGTATCCGTCAATTCGGTACTGAAAGAAAAGGGCACATTCCCCGTTGGTTGAGGGTAATCATAGCTGAAGTAATTGATCAGCTCCTCGATCCTCACGGCATCAGGAGGCGGAAGCGTTCCGTTATTGATGAAACGCCTGACATTGGTATAAGAGGCTGTATCCACATCAATGGAGAAGGTGGATTGGGGATTCTTGAGTACGTCCAGGAAAGGGTTTTCGTTGACCCGGTCATATCCTTCGGTGTTGAAATCCTGAGTTGAGCTGGGGTGAGGGTGCGGAAGGTATGCGGCTGGCGGGGCAGGGGAGGGATAATTTCTTTCCATGGCTAGCTTATACATTGTTCCAGAAGCCCGAATATCGGCAGTTTCGGGAATTTCCTTTGGCATGATCGCAGATATGGGCTCCTCGGATCTTACCATCTCCGTCTTGCCGCACGCTGCGGTAACCAGGTTCACAAGTAACAGGCAAAGTACCGCGGTACGGCTGGTAAATAATCTCATTGCATCCTCCGTATTGGTTTTCTGAAAGCCCTGTTTCATCAAAGTTTCTTCTCCCTTGAATCGATATTTGTACATTTTGACAGGATGAATGTGGAAAAGGTTCCCGAGAAAATTTCCTGCCGCAAGAAAGTTCCGGCGCTCGGCAGTGGCTTCAGCTACTGTCAAAGGTGCTATGGCAAGACCCTCTGTCATGGCGTTGTCGGTACGATTTCACTATTGTTACATTAAAATAATTGACCACCTATAATTAGTTATAGTATATGTTTGTGCAGCTGGTTTAGCCATGGAATGAAAGGAGGTGAATGATATGGAAAAAACCAAATCAATCGTCAGTTCTGAAGTCCTGGACTTCAAGGTCCCCCGTGAACTTGTTAAGAATTTTGAGGAAGACCTCCGCGTGGTATTGAAAGATATCAATCCCAAGGGCATTCTACTGTTATCTTCCAGAATTCTTGCCAACAAAGAAGCTTTAACAGTGCTTGAAAAGAATTTTGATATTGTGGCGATTCCGAAAGCTGGCAGATAGAAACGCTTGTAATGCTATCGCGTGTAACGAGGGGCGTTTTTCACTGGTTTGGTCAGAGAGAAAATCGTCCCTTACTTTATGGGGGGAACTTTTGGAAAATTATCGGCAGGAGATGAGATTCCTGGAAAACATTGGCATGATGATTACCTATCAATGCCAGGTAGCCTGTCCTCACTGCATTGTCGAGGCAGGGCCGGATCGAAGTGAGAAAATGGATTCCGCTGAGGCAAAAGATTGGTTACGACAGGCTGCCGCATACAATTCTGGAAAAATAAAAGGGGTTTCACTGACAGGCGGTGAGCCTTTTTATGACGTGGAGAGTTTCAAAAATATAATGGAATTTGGAAATTCGGCTGGCCTATTTATGACAGCGGTAACAAATGCCCACTGGGCAACATCGCTGCAGGATGCGATTGAAGTCTTAAGATCGGTTCCCTCACTGAAAATGCTTGGAATCAGCACCGATGTTTACCATCAGCAATTCATAAATTTTGAGCGGGTTGCCCATGCAATCCGGGCAGCGGAAATTTTACACATTCCGATTCAGATATCCGTTTGTACCGATAGTAAAATGGACCCAGGCTACCAGGACATCATACGGAAATTGCAGCAGATTGCCCATAAGGATACAATCGACACGGTTATTACCTACTCGGTCGGCAGGGCAGCCAGCATGCTGCAACCGGAACATCTCAGGGTTCTTGAACCGCCGGTCTCGGCCTGTACGGCATCCGGTTCACCGATCATCTTTCCTGACGGACGTGTCATAGCCTGTATCGGTCCACTGATAAATCTTGCTTTCGACCATCATCTTGTTCTCGGGAACCTGAGGGACGCCTCCCTGGATGATATCTTGAACCGAGCGCAACTAAACCCTATCCTGCACACAATTCGTATTTGGGGGCCCCATAGATTGCTGCAACTGCTGGAAAGAAAGGCAGGTACCGTGCTGCTGAATCAGTTTCTGGAAAATAATGTTTGCGATATCTGTCATCGGATCTTTGCCAACCAGAAGATTCAACATCTTATTGAATCATTGGCTGTTGATAGAGAATTTATACAAATGATCGCCTATGCCAGGGCTTTCTACCTGAAAGAAAATGAAATGCTGGAACTACTCAGTGCGGGACGAGCAGATTAGGTTCGGTTATAAACATGTCAGGCAAGCCGAAAATAGGTTTTATCCAGAAGAATGTACACGGGTAAAATGCGGAATTTCGATTTACCGAAAAACCGACTTTACTTAAGGTTATTAGGTTTTTGCTCAACAGAATTCATGACTTTCTCCAGTTTGCCCCTACGGTTGTCCTTTTCCCTGCTATTCATTATTCCAAGATCAAAACGGCTGAATCGTTTTTATTACGCTACGAATGTAGTTGAAGGGGGCAGAAATCTTCTTCTGTAGCGTTTTCGCACGTCTTGCTCGTGCCGCAAGGATTTCTTCCGGGAGTCGGGCAATCGAGAGAATTTTCGATCGTGGTGGGAACGGGTAGCGCGATTGTGCCCTCTGCGCTTCTTTCCGTGCGCTGGGCCGGAATAGGGCTATTGGTAAGATAACTCAGAAAAAAGATAGCTGTTGTTACAATACGGTTCATTGAACCTCCATGAGAGATAGCGAGTCGAGTAAAATTTTCCTAGCATATCCTATGTCCGATCATATAAACTAGTTCTTACTCTATCCAGTAAATCACCTTACAAGAATAGCTGTCTGACCTCCACAATACCGGGAGGGGGGGGAGATAGTTCTGTACGATACGTGTGGAACACATTGCGGTGAGGAAGCTTGATATCGGTATGCTGCAAAATTTGTAGTTGCCTGGAAAATCCATGTAAAAAGGAACAGCCATGACTGATAACGATGATCTGGAAATTACCGAAGAAGATGAGAGCTTTGCCGATCTGCTCGAGCAGAGCCTTAACAGCCAGAGCGGTCGACTTACTCCGGGGCAGAAAGTGTCGGCGCGGGTACTAAAAGTCAGTAGCGATTGGCTATTAATTGACACCGGGCACAAGGGCGAAGGTTTTGTCGACTTGAAGGAGTTCACCGATCCTGACGGTGGCGTGACAGTGAAAGAGGGAGATACTGTCACTGTCCATTTTCTCTCCTCACGACAGGGAGAGATGCGCTTCACGACAAAGATTGGCGGGAATGGCTCAGGCAGCGCCCAGTTGGAAGAAGCCTGGCAGGCAGGGGTTCCGGTTGAAGGTGTGGTGGAGAAGGAAATCAAAGGAGGCTTCGAGGTGAAGCTTGCCGGCTCGGTTCGGGCCTTTTGCCCGTATTCCCAGATGTCTCTCCGCCGCATGGACAACCCTGAATCGATTGTCGGAACCAAACTGTCTTTCCGTATTACCGACTATAGCGAAAGAGGCCGTAATATTGTCGTCTCACGTCGAGTTCTTTTGGAAGAAGAGCAGCAGAGGCTGAAAGAGGTGGCTCGGGCGACTATCGTTGAAGGAACGACGGTTCCTGGTACGGTCACTTCTCTCCAGAAATTCGGCGCTTTTGTCGATATCGGGGGCATTGAAGGTCTGCTCCCCATTTCCGAGATCGGCTGGACCCGAGTAAAAGAGGTGAGCGATATCCTGAGCGTTGGTCAACAGATACAGGTGGTCATCAAGGTTATCGACCGAGAAAAGGACCGGATTTCGTTGAGTCTCAAGGATACCCTGGCCGATCCGTGGGAAGCGGTGGCACAAAAGTTCCCCGAGGGTTCTTTTCAAACCGGGACCGTATCGCGTCTGGCGCCCTTCGGTGCCTTTGTAACCCTGTCTGACGGGCTGGACGGTCTGATCCATATTTCACGGCTCGGCGCCGGGAAACGGATCAACCATCCCCGCGAAGTTATCTCGGAAGGGGAGACGGTTGAGGTGAAGATCGAGGGCATCGATCGGGAAAACCGCCGGCTTTCTCTGGTCCTTGCCGGTGCAGCACGTGCTGCCGGCGAGGAGGCGGCAACCCTCGAAGAATTCCGCCGTAAAGCTGCGGATTCTCAAACGGGAATGGGAACTCTCGGAGATATGCTTACCGCTCGGAAAAAGAATAAAAAGAGCTAGCTTTGGTTGCGGGTCGTATGCGATTGCCTGCTTGTCAAATCGTTATCATTGTCTGCAAATAAGAAGGGACGGACTCGTTATCACAATAACTTGTCCGTCCCTTTTTTATTCGTGATGAGACTGAATGGTTAAATCGGTTTGGAGGCTGAATCCCGGTACAAGATGACTCACTGACATCGGAGAAGTTTTTTGCCGAGTTCGAAGAGAACCTCCATCTTTTTCGGAGGGATGTTGGTTTTTACGATACCCAGTCCGAAAGTAGAATGATTTATCAACTCGTTTGCCCGGTATTTTCTGTCCATGTCATAGGGTGTTGCCTGGGTGAGGTCAAAAGTGGGTTTGAGAGCTTCCCACTCCTCCATTTCGGAGATCCCCGGATCTTTTTTCGGCTGACGGGGAACGGATGGTTTTTTCGGTGCCGCTTGACTGCTGGTCTTCTCTTTCTTTTCTACTGGTCCCCGGTAATTATGAACTCCGTGACAGGTGTTACATTCTACGCGAACTACTTTTTCTCCCACCATGGCAACGATGGTATGATTCAGTGTTGCACGGCAGCGAGTGCAACTGGCTTCAATAATATTTCCCGCAGAAAGTTTGGTAATTCGCATACAGATTCTCCATAATTTGTTTCATGCCGGCCATGGCGGTGTTCCGGCGATATCTCATGTAAAAACTCTCCTGGTGGACTGACGGGAATTGCAAAGCTTCGTGAGCTCTGCACCCCTGTGGCCATGGCCGCACCGGGTGACGTGACAAAACGCAGAAAGCCCCGGTGCCCCGGGGCTTTCTGAAGCGCAACAATGCTCTATTTATATTTTGGTTACGTTGGCAGCCTGCAATCCCTTTGGTCCCTTTGTGGTCTCAAAGTTATCCCTGTCGCCTTCGATCAATGATTTGAGGCCGTCTCCGGCTATTGCGGAGAAAAGGACAAAAACCTCCCCGCCATTTTCCTGCTCAATAAATCCGAAGCATTTGCTGTCATTGAACCATTTTACGGTGCCGTGAACCATGTACGTTTCTACTCCTGGGGTGGTACTGAAATCCATTGCAGGATTTTCAGGCAAATAGAGTTTGACAGTACAGGTTTCAGCCAAGAATGTCAAATGTTCGGAAACGTGCTGACTGGCTTTGAAAAGCAGGTACTGATGTCAGTTTGCAGAATCTTTGCGGTCTTGATTGGTACTCTGGTCGAGGGTGCAATGTGTGTGTTCTTCGTACGTATTCAAAAACCGGCCAGAATATTTGTTGAATACGCCTGATCCAGATTGAAAAGGGCCAGGATGGGTTTACACTGATACAGAAAGGCACCTAATTTATTCAGCTTTGCAGGGGAGAGGGTTTATGAGCTTGGAAATTGTTTGCTCCGCATTAGCTTGGTGTTCGGTTATCAACCTTGGAATCCTTCTGTGCTGGTTCCTGTTTTTTGCCGCGGCACACGATTGGATCTACCGCTTTCATGGCAAGTGGTTTGCCATGCCGGTTGAAAAGTTCAATGCAATTCACTATGCAGCTATGGCACTCTTCAAGTGCGGGATTCTGATCTTCAACCTGGTACCGTATCTTGCTTTGCGTATTGTGGGATAAGCGTTCTGGGAGGTTGCTCAGTGGAAAGGGACAAGGGTAGTTCGTCGCTCTATCGTATCCGCTTTCATGGCCGTGGTGGCCAGGGGATGAAAAAAGCCAGCCGCATCCTGGGATCGGCGTTCTTCCGTGAGGGCTTCGAGGTACAGGATGCTCCCCGCTACGGAGCCGAACGACGTGGCGCCCCGATCTTTGCATACGTACGAGCCTCACGCTATCCAATCAAAGAGCGGGGGGTCATCCATAAACCGGATTTGGTTATCGTGGCTGACGATACGCTCCTGGTAATCCCTGCTGCCGGTGTCCTGCATGGAGTGTCAGCCGATACTGTACTGCTCATAAACAGCAGTGAAAACGAAGAAAGCTTGAAGGCACGATTGCAACTTTCCGGCCCGGTTTTTAGTTTTTCCGTAACGTCGAAAGAAGAGGGACTTCACGCACTCCGCTATGTCGGCGCTGCCTGCGCAGGCGCAGCGGCACGACTGACGGGCGTCATTGCCCGTTTTTCCCTGGAGATGGCGATCAGGGATGAGCTTTCCCACCTTGGTGATACGATTGTTTCAAAGAATTGCGCCTTGGCTCTGCGCCTCTATGATCTGATGGCACAACAAGAAGGAATTGTTGCTTCCGGTTGCAGTATTTCCGCGGTTGGATACCGGGGGCCGGAGTGGGTAACTATTCCCTTTGAAGAAGCGCGAGTCTCTGCCCCGGCGGTCTTTTCCACAGGCACTAGCGAACAGGTGCAGACCGGGCTATGGCGGACGGAGCGCCCGGTGTTTGAAGCTGCTCTCTGTAAACGCTGCTCCCTGTGTGCAATCTATTGCCCGGAGAACGAAATCCTGCTCGACCAGGAAGGGTACCCTCGCATCGATTACGAGCACTGCAAAGGCTGTCTTCTCTGTGTGGAGCAGTGTCCGACTGGTGCCATGAAATCTATGCCGGAGGGTGACGCAGCGACAGATACTCAGGGAGGATGCGGAAATGAAACGTAAACTGTTGACCGGTAATAGTGCCGCCGCCTGGGGGGCTCGCCTGGCCGGAGCGGAATATGTTCCCGCTTTTCCCATTACGCCCCAGACGGAGATAATCGAAACCCTGGCATACTGGATTGATTGCGGGGACATGGACTGCCGGATGACGACTCTCGAATCCGAGCATTCCATGATCACAGCTGCCGGCGCGGCTGCCGCCACCGGTGTAAGAGTTTTTACTGCCACTTCGAGTCAGGGCCTTCTGTATGGAATGGAGATGCTTTACACCGTAGCAGGCTGGCGAGCACCCTTTGTCATGGTCAACGTCTCGCGGGGGCTATCGTCTCCCATTACTCTTGAGCCTGATCACAACGACATTCTGGCCGCCAGGGACAGCGGTTTTCTCCAGATTCACTGTGCCACCTGTCAAGAAGTGCTCGATAACATCCTCATTGCCTACCGTCTTGCCGAGCATGAGAGAGTACGACTACCGGTAATCGTCAACCTGGATGGTTTCTACCTATCGTTTACTCGGGAACCAGTGGAGTTGCCTGATCCGGAGGATCTGCGGCAATTCCTGTCGGGGTATGACGCGGAAAATATCCGCTTTCGTGCAGGAGTACCCCTCAGCGAGGCTGTGGCGGTACTTGGTGGCGCCCTTTATTCCTATTTTCGTTACGAAATGCACTTGGCTGCCCTGAATGGACTGGCAGCCTACAACGAGATCGCTGACGAATTCGCTGCCGTCACCGGTAGACAATACCGGGCTGTGGAGGGATATCGTGCGGATGACGCTGAACTGGTTTTCGTTATGATGGGCTCCTTTGCCACCAAGGCCAAGGCTGCCGTTGACCAGCTGCGCGAAGCAGGGATGTCGGTCGGTCTGGTCCGGCCGATTCTGTTGCGGCCTTTTCCGCGTGACCGGATACGGAGCATGCTGGCCGGGAAAAAGGGAGTCGCCGTTATCGACCAGAATCTTTCGATGGGTATGGGGGGGATTCTTTACGCGGAAATAACCTCTGCCCTCTATGGGGCGGGCGATACACTGCCGATCTTTGTCAGTTTTATCGGGGGACTTGGCGGCCGAGATATCGCTGCGGAAGAGTTTTACGAAATGGCGAAAGTGACGGCCCTGGCGGTCAGAGATGGCCATGCGCCGGCGCCACGTTTGCTTCTTACCTGTGAGGAATTAGCCGAGGTAAGGAGATTGCAGGAAATCGCAGGGGCGAGAGGGAAGTTGAGGGATAATCCATGACCGGAAAATCATATAAAAAAATCGGGGATTTACCTGCAAGGCACCTGCTGGTTACGGGAACGCCCCTGTGCGCCGGGTGCGGAGGGCTTGCGGCCATAAAGGAGATCTACGATATTCTCGGAGAAAAGACTATTTTCATCAACGCAGCCGGTTGCATGACACTCCTGGCAAACTACCCCTATACCCCGTTCCGGGGGTCCTGGCTCTATACGGCAATGGCATCTGCCCCGGCTGGTGCGCAGGGGGTTCGGGATGCGCTCGATATCCTGCTCATGAAGGGGCGGCTCCCGGCTGAAGAAGACCTTGAGGCCGTAGTGCTGACAGGGGATGGTTCCGCTTATGGCATCGGGCTTTCGGCTACCTCGGGAGCAATGGATCGCAGCTTGGATTTCCTCTATATCTGTTACGATAATGAAGGGTATGGGAATACGGGCCAGCAGGCTTCTGCAGCCACGCCGCTTGGCGCCAAGACAGCCACCAGCAGGGGACCGTTCGGCCATCACGGGTGGAAAAAGGACCTTTTTGCCGTCTGGGCGGCCCATCGCCCGGCTTATGTCGCAACGGTTTCGCCTTCAGATCCCCTGGATCTCGCTCGAAAACTGGAGACAGCGAAAAACCTGGATGGTTCAAGGCTGATACTTGCCTTTGCTCCCTGTCCCACAGGTTGGGGGTTCGACCCTAAAGAGACAATTGAAATTGGGAAACTGGCGGTTCTGTCCGGAGTCTGGCCTTTGAAAGAATACCGGCAGGGGGTAGTGACGCATACGGTGATTCCTCGGCATCGGTTACCCGTTGAGGAATACCTGCGATGCCAGGGGCGTTTTTCCCATCTGTTCCTGCCGCAGCGGAAAGAGGAACTGCTGAGGCAAATCCAGTCCGCTGTCGATGACTACTGGGAAGGAATCAGTAACTGAGAATGTACTTTGTTCTGGAAAGTATTTATGCGCGTGTTTCGATGAGGCGATGCAGATGTGACCAGTCTCTCTGAGAGTTTTATTATGCTCTGTTCCGAAACTATGCTACAATCCTCGGAATTTTGATGACAAATGGAAGAACGAATGCTCCTGATACTTCTCCTGTCGGCTTCATCCACATGCATGTTCCTGCTTGCCCGGTTCGGCTGGAAACGACGTCAAATGATGCCTGCTGCCAGAGTTTTTTCAGCTCTCATGCTATCTGTCGCACTTTACTGCGCCGGTTATGCAGTTCAGCTCACCTGTGAATCAATTCCCTGCATGCTGCTTGCTTTCCGGCTTGAGTACTTCGGGATTGCTTTTCTTCCGGCTTTCTGGCTGCTTATGGCACTCTATTTCAGCGGAGTAGTTTCTCGAATCCCTCGATTTCTCGTGATAATGTTGTTTGTCATACCTGTTTTGACCTTGGCTATTATTTTTAGCGATACATCGCTGTATTCTCAAAATCAAATTTTTCCAGGTACCGCCGCAGGCCCTTTCCCCGTATTTGATTTTAATCGAGAGCCATTATACTTGGTCCATATTGTGTATTCTTTTTTCGCAATTCTTGCCGGAACTGCTCTCTTTCTCAGTATGGTTTTTCTCTCGGAGCGTCTTCTCCGAGTTCAGGCTGTGGTTATGTTTCTTGGCTCACTTCTGCCCTGTAGTGCACTTATTGCATATCTTGCCGGGATGGTTCCCTCGGGAATTGACCCGTTTCCCTTTGCACTTGCAGCGTCAGGGCCTTTTTTTGCATTTGGTCTTTTTCGATATCGTCTTGTTAACCTGGCACCTATGGTGCGCAGTGCCCTTTTTGAAAATCTGAAAGATGGTGTGTTGGTATTTAATCAGGCTGGCCGTCTCCTTGACCTGAATTGCGCTGCATTTTCCCTGCTAGCCATGCCGCATCAAAAAGCGATCGGTGAGCTTCGTGATCAAGTACTTGCAGATTATCCAGAGCTTCTTGCGGCAGTTATTGCGGGTGGTGGTCTAGTGGAAGAAAGAGGGCCTAATCATTACAGCAGCCGACTTGTCGCGAAGGTAACAGTTACCCCCATCAGGGGAAAGTGGCGAAGGGACGCCGGTACCCTGGTCTTAATTCATGACATCTCCGGATTGAAAAAAGCGGAGTCCGATCTTCGCGATAGTGAGGAGAAATTCCGTCTCCTGTTTGAGGCGGCACCGGACCCGATTCTTCTCATGGACGATTCAGGCAGATTTATTGACTGTAACAACTCAGCGGTACAGATATTCGGCGGGACATCCCGTGGAAATATTCTTCATCGCAGTCTGGCTTATTTTTCACCAGAATACCAGCCTGATGGTGAGCTTTCCACTGAAAAGGAAGCAGGTGTTGTACGTCTTGCTTTTGCCGAGGGAACTGCATTCAGCGAATGGGTCTTTCGACATCAGGACGGATCACTTATCATTGCCGACCTGTCCATTACGATCATTTCCATAAAGGGCGTAAAGGTTCAGCTTGTTCACTTGCTTGATATTACTGAAAAAAAACATGCGGAACAAAAGTTGCGAGAGATATCATTAACGGATGAATTGACGGGGCTTCACAATCGGCGAGGGTTCATGACCCTTGCCCTTCAGCAGATAAAAATAGCCGATCGACTTGCACAAGGGATGACGCTTCTTTATGCGGATCTGGATGATTTGAAAGATATCAACGACACGTATGGTCACCTTGCAGGTGATCAGTCATTGATTGATGCTGCTACGGTGCTCAAGACGTCGTTGCGTGCATCGGATATCTTGGCCCGTCTCGGTGGTGATGAGTTTGCTGGTTTGATCCTTGAGTCGGGAGGTGAGACTGAACTGGCGGTCAGGGCCCGGGTATATGAAAATCTGAACGCGCACAACCTGCAACGAATCAGACCTTACCGGCTTTCATTCAGTATCGGCACGGCACGATACGAAGTAACGGAGCCTAGTAGTGTCGAGGAGTTGCTGGAAGTGGCCGACAGGGAGATGTATCGTAATAAGCTAGAAAAAAAGCGTTGCAGAAAAAATGAAAACGAAAAGACACCAGAATAATTGTCCGCTCAGGTTGTTAACACGCGTGTCAGATCATCGGCATTATACGGCTTGATCAAGGTACTATTGATACCATATTTACTGTAATCCTCCATGAACGGGTCGTTTGAATAACCGCTGGACACGATCAGCCTGGCTGATGGATCCTGTGCCAGAATCGATTGTGCTGTTTCTATTCCCCCCATTCCTCCTCGAATAGTAAGGTCGAGTATTGTCGCGTAAAACGAGGTGCCTGATTGTAGTGCCGAACTGTATAAGGTGATGGCCTGTTCACCGTTGCTGCAGGTTGTAACTTTGTAGCCCAAGTGCTCGAGCATTTCCTGGGTCATGATCCGTATCATTTCTTCGTCATCCATAACAAGAATGTTTTCGCCAATTCTATCGTGGTTTTTCTGGCGCTGTACTGTCAGGACAGTATTCGTGTCCCCGGACTCCAAGGAAGGGAGATAAAAAGAGACTGTCGTGCCCTTGTTTGTACAAGATTCAATTTCTATACAGCCATTATGTCTGCTAATAATTGAATGGGACGAAGCGAGGCCCAATCCTGAGCCGCCAGGTTTTGTGGTGTAATAGGGATCAAATACCTTCTTTCGATCTTCGTCCTTAATTCCGCAGCCTTCATCAGTGAAAGATAGTTTTACGTATCGACCGGCAGGAAGTCCTTGGTTGTTCTCTGAAGACAAGGTAAGGTTTCTTGCCTGCACAGTTATCTGCCCCCCTCCAGGCATTGCCTGCACTGCATTGATGATGATGTTGTTGATTACCTGCCCTAGTTGCCCTTCATCAGCCTCAATGGTACTAATCGACTCAGCTATATCCAAAACACCATGCACATTTGTTCCTCGAAGAACAAGCGAAAGACATTCTTCAACCAGAGGCCGAAGGGAAGTCTTTTTCTTGATTGGAGCGCCTCCCTTTGCGAATGTAAGGAGTTGCTGGGCAAGTCGGGCTGCCCGTCCAGATGCTTTTTCCGCTGCCTCCAAAGGCCGATAGGCCTTGTGCGAATTGTCGAGAAACATGCGGGCAAAGGAGATATTTCCCATAATCCCAGTTAGAATATTGTTGAAATCGTGAGCAATCCCTCCGGCAAGAACCCCCAGAGATTCGAGTTTCTGGTTTTTGAGAACCTGCTCCTGCAGCATCTCCTGTTTTGTAATGTCCTGGGAACAGCCGTGGAGTATCAGCTCTTCCAGTTCTTTTCCCGCTTGGCAAAAAGAGGACTGTCGTATCCAGCGAGTATCGCCATGTTTGGTAATTATTCTGAATTGATGGATCACTTTCTGGCCGGGGGTTAGCTGCATGAGTTGGGTGATGATTCGCGTGGCATCATCGGGGTGTATGATGTGTCTCCAGCATCCCAAGGCAAAAATGTCCTCTTCCGAGTAACCGGTAATCGCTTTAACCGGCCCTGCCATCCAGAGGATGCGGAAGGGGGCTGAGCCCTTCCGTGAACATTTGAAAACATAATCCGAGGTAATGGCGGTAAAGATCCGGTATCGATCCTCACTTGCCTGCAGCGCCTCTTCGGCTTCCTTGCGTTCGGAGATGTCGCGAACTATGGAGCAAACAAGCTCGGTATCGTCAAGTGTGATGAAATTCGACGTGATATCAACAGGAAACACCCGTCCGAACCTGTCTTTGTGTATTGATTCGATTCGCATATACTTGATGTTGCGCAATTTTTTCCACATGGCGGGCCAAGAAGAGGCAGGTAAGGAGGGATCTATGTCAAAAACGGACAGCGATAGCATCTCTTCACGGGAATAGCCCAGCGAAGAGCAACTGGCCTCATTAATATCCAGAAAGCGGCCTTCGGGAGAGATCCATTCTATGCAGTCTGATATGTTATCAAATACGAAACCTGACAGTTTCCGCTTCTGTTCGTAGGACTTGCGTTTGCTGATATCCCGAATGATGCCGACCGCATGCCAATGATTTCCACGCTGAACGCAGGAAAGAGAGAGTTCTATCGGGATTTTTGAACCATCTTTTCTAAGTGCGCGCAGTTCGACGGTCTTGCCTACGGCATCGCCTTGGCCGGTGTTTGTAAAAAGGGCCATTCCCTTATGGTATGCAGCGTTATAGCAGTCTGGTGCAAGCAGCAGGTGGATGTCACGACCTATGGCTTCCGCTTCCTGCCACCCGAGGATCGAGACCGCAGCAGGATTCCAGAATGTTATCTTTCCCACGTTGTCAATCATGATGATTGCGTCACGGGCAGCGTCAGTTATTGTCTGGAGAGTTGCCTCGCTTTCGCGCAGTGACCCTTTCACCCGCGAGTGTTCTTTTAATCTCAGTTTTTTTCGACCCGTATCGGAAATGAGGCTAAACAAGCTTCGGTAATAGTCCATGGCTGTCCTGATCTGTGAGCGACTGAAAACCGGAACCCGATCGAGGGCAGAAAGATAGTCCTCTACGTTGAAACCGAGTTCTTCCGCTTGGGCACGGAAGTAGTCCCTGTCAGGCATATCGTCTTCATAAAAAAACTGACCAGTAAAAAATGTCGCTACATGCTCCCCTTCGATGAAGATAGGCAGAGCGACATCCCAGAGACCGTTTTTGCATTTGTATTCCAGGAAAGATCCCCTGCATTCAGCTAAGTGGGAATTTATGGATAAAGCGCTTTCCTGACAGCGGGCACGGGATATTGGATTGCTACGGTGGAAATGGGTACAGATGTCCTGCCAGCCCACAGCAACGATAACATTTCCATCCGGGTCCAGAATTGCAGAAATGATTCCAGTCAACTTGAAATAAGCTTCGAGAAGTTTTTGGATTTCTTCTATGTCAAGGACTTGGAACAGGTCGGGAGAGTTCATATTCACCTTCTGTGGAAGAGAGTCAGGAGCTAAATCTGGTTCCTGCGAGACCGGGGGGGCAGGAACCGTGCTCACATTAACCGGAACATGTTGCGTTAAAATAGCGCCGGGGCCTTGTCGCCAGGAAAGCCTGGTGTTATTCTGTTGCAAAAATCTCTATGGAGTCATTTTAGAAAACATAGTTTTAAAATATGTAACAAAAAGAAAATAAAATCAATTATAGTTTTCGTCTAAGTCAGAAGCAGGCACTGGCCCAGAATTTACCCTAGAAGAAAGCATTCATTATGAAGTACTGCTCAAAATATTACCTTGACTCTGGAACATGGTTTTAGTAGTTTGTCCTGGCGCTACTTAACGCTGTTAAGTTGGTTATATGCCTAGGAAAAGACACAAAAATAAGGAAGAGTTCCGAGGCGCTATTCTCGAAGCGGCACGCGAGGTGTTTTCCTCCGACGGCTATGGGAACTTTTCCATGCGCAAACTGGCGCGACAGATCGGATACTCACCAACGACCATTTATCTCTACTTCAAGGATAAGGATGATCTGCTGTTCTGTCTTTGTGAAGAGTTTTACAAGGAACTGCATCAAAAAATTCGGGAAATTGAAGCAGAAGGTGCAGGTCTACTGGATACCCTTCGCAAGGTCCTTCTTGCTTATGTATCGTTCGGCCTTGCACATCAAGAACAGTATCGGGTGGCCTTTTTTACCAATCCCACTATCTACGGATCTCCCATGGAGTTCCTGGAAAACGATACCATGAGTCGTAGAACATATTTAGAGTACCGGCAGATTGTGGCAAGGGGCTGCGAGGCTGGTGTGTTGTCTGGTTTTGATGCGGATACCTTTGCTCAGGTTCTCTGGGCGGGTGTCCATGGAATCATTACTGCGGCAGTTCACACGGGGGGGATTTCCCCTTGGTCGATCCGACTGTATTGGCAGAGCTTATGGTTACAGGTCTACTTAATGGCTTCAGGACTCAGTAGTCTTTTTGAGGGCTATTCTGGAAGCCGCCTATTGGATTGCGAGTTGCTCGCTTCCCGCGCTGAACATTTCCACAAGTGAGAAATCGGGAGAATCATAGTGAGAGAATATTTCCGCTTTACGAGGGCAGGTATTGCCGCTATCGTCTGTGCGATGGTGACAGGATGTGCGGTCGGACCGGACTTTCGTCCGCCTGATTCTCCTTCTGTCAAAGGCTATGTTCCTGAGCCATTGCCCGTTGAAACCGTATCTGCCCCTGGGGTAGCTGGTAGTTCTCAACGTTTTCTTGACGGTAAGGATATTGCTGCGGAATGGTGGGCACTGTTTCATTCTAAACCTCTGGATGTATTGATTCGTCATGCTCTAAAAGACAGTCCGACAATTGCCGCTGCCCAGGCTCGGCTTCGTGAAGCAGAAGAAAATCTTCGTGCCAGGGGAGGAACCGTCTACTATCCAAGCTTTGATGGTGACTTTTCGGTGGAAAGGCGCAAATCAACCGGCGCTTCCTTCGGGCAACCCTCTTCGAACCCCAGCACATTTACTCTTTTTAACGCCACGGTAAATGTCTCCTATACCCTCGATATTTCTGGCGGTAATCGAAGGGAATTGGAGGCTTTGCGGGCACAGGTCGATTACCAGCGTTTTCTCCTGGAAGGAGCATACCTGACCCTGACCGCCAATATTGCGACAACGGCGATGAAGGAGGCCTCACTTCGGGGACAGGTACGCTCTGCCAAAGATATCGTTTCTTTAATGGAAAAGTACCTTGATATAGTGGATGAGCAGTACCTTGTCGGTGCCGTTTCTCGTTCCGATGTGCTTGCCCAGCGTGCGCAACTTGCCCAGGTCCGCACAACAGCTCCCCCTTTAGAAAAAGAGTTGGCCTACACCCGTCACCATCTAGCGGTCCTGACCGGCAAGCTGCCCGGAGAAGGTGGCCTGCCGGAGTTTGAGCTGGAGGACCTGGTGCTTCCGGTTGATCTTCCGCTGAGCCTGCCATCCTCGGTTGCCCGCCAGCGCCCCGATATCCGGGCTGCTGAAGAACTCCTTCACGCCGCATGCGCACAGGTTGGTGTTGCTACTGCGAATCTCTATCCCAAAATCACCCTTAGCGGCAGCCTTGGGACAAATGCCGTAAAGATAGAAGATCTCTTTACCCCCGGCTCTTCCATTTGGAGCCTCGGCGCTGGCCTGCTCCAGCCAATTTTTCATGGAGGCGAGCTTTCCGCGAAACGCCGTGCCGCGATTGCCGCACATGATCAGGCAATTGCCCAGTATCGGGATACGGTTCTCCTGGCATTCCAGAATATTGCCGATACGTTACGGGCACTGGATTTTGATGCCAAGACGCTGCGTGCTCAGGCGGATGCCGAACTGGCGGCCCGTGAATCTCTGGAGATGTCACAGGAGCAATTCCGTCTCGGCGCTGTCAACTACCTCTCTCTTCTGAATGCCGAGCGTCAGTTTCAGCAGGCGCATGTCAGCCTTGTCCAGGCACAGGCAGCACGCTTTGCCGATACGGCCGCGCTGTTTCAGGCTTTGGGGGGTGGGTGGTGGAACCGCGAGTTGCAAGAGGAAACTGCTGCAAAAATGGATACTAATCTATGAAAACTGTCGATCACTCTCACACACAGGGGGAGAAACATCCCATGAAAAAACGCATGCTCATCATGCTTGCTATCGTCGGCCTGCTTTTTGGCGGGATCTTCGGATTTCAGATCTTCAAAATGCAGATGATCAAAAAATCCATGGCATCACAAAAGATTCCCCCAGCAACAGTCTCTACAATTCGAGCAGCCATTCAGCCCTGGCAACCCGAGCTCAGAGCCATAGGTACTCTGCGGGCGGCACGAGGTGTTGATGTGACGACTGAGATTACCGGGTTGGTGCGGACCATCCATTTCAAATCCGGAGACGCAGTCAAGACCGGTCAGATTCTGGTTCAATTGAATGCAGATTCTGATCTTGCCCAGCTTCGCTCCAGCGAGGCCTCAGCGGAGCTTGCAAAATCTGTCTACGAGAGGGACAAGAAGCAGTTTGCCGTAAAAGCAGTGAGCCAGGCCGTGCTTGATGCGGATGCCGCGGACTTTAAGAGCAAGCTCGCGATTGCTGCTGAACAGGCGGCAATTGTTGCCAAGAAAAGTATCCGGGCACCTTTTGCAGGGCGACTTGGTATTACGACTACCAATCCTGGCCAGTATCTGAATCCGGGGGACAAAATTGTTACTCTCCAGTCACTTGACAACCTCTATGCAGACTTCTTCCTCCCCCAGCAGGAGCTGGCAAATCTTTCCCTTGGCCAGAAGGTTGTCGTTACCACTGATAGCTATCCAGGCCGGTCGTTTATCGGGAAAATCACCACTATTAACCCTAAGGTAGATCCAGAGACCCGCAACGTCCAGATTGAGGCTAGTATAGCCAACCCCGGGCAGGTGCTGCTGCCGGGCATGTTCGCCTCGGTGCAGGTTCAGGCTGGTATCCTGCAGAAATACATTACTGTTCCTCAGACGGCTGTGGCCTATAATCCCTATGGAGAAACGATTTTTGTTGTACAAGAAGGCGAGAAGGGCCTGGATGGAAAAACCGGTTTGATCGCCAAACAGGTATTTGTTACCACGGGCGCCACACGCGGTGACCAGGTAGCTATTCTGAAAGGCATCAAGGACGGTGACATTGTAGTGTCTGCAGGTCAGCTGAAGTTGAAAAACGGCAGTCCGATAGTCATCAATAATCAGATTGTCCCCACAAACGAGCAAGCGCCAAAGCCGATTGATGAGTAGCTGTGAGTCCGTGTCCCTTGTGGTGGGATCGCGCGGTGGCGCGTTCCTTTGAGTAGTAGTTCATACAGTGGAAGGCATACGATGAATTTTACCGATATCTTTATACGTCGCCCGGTGCTTGCAACCGTTATCAGTCTCCTGATTCTCGTTCTTGGTCTTCGCTCCATGGATCAGTTGCTTGTGCGAGAGTATCCAGAAACCCAGAATGCCGTTGTGACGATTTCAACCACCTATTTCGGAGCTGATCCAGATCTGGTTTCCGGTTTTATCACCACGCCACTGGAAAATTCCATTGCCCAGGCAAACGGCATCGACTACATGACTTCGATGAGCACCCAGGGAGCGAGTACCATTACCGCTAACCTGCGCCTGAACTATGACCCGAACAAGGCACTGACCGAAATTACGACAAAGGTAAACGCGGTTCTCAACCAACTGCCGAAGGACACCCAGCAGCCGGTCCTTAGTGTGGAGGTGGGCGAATCCATCGACTCCATGTATATCGGCTTTTACAGCAATGAGCTTCCTACCAACAAGATTACCGACTACTTGATCCGGGTGGTACAACCGAAACTTCAGGCAGTGGAAGGTGTTCAGACGGCCGAAATTCTCGGCAGCAGACAATTTGCCATGCGGGCCTGGCTTGATCCTGAAAAGATGGCTGCCCACGGGATTACCGGAACAGAAGTGAATACTGCCTTGGCCACAAACGATTTCATTTCGGCGATCGGTCGGACAAAAGGGCAGATGGTAACTGTTGACCTGGTTGCCGATACGGCCCTGCATACAACCGAGGAGTTCCGCAATCTGGTCATTAAGTCGCAAAACGGGGCCAACGTGCGACTCGGCGATATCGCAAATATTACCCTTGGATCGGAAAATTATGATTCATCCGTTTCCTTTGATAATGCAACGGCCGTTTACATCGGCATCAAGGTGGC